>JBLMXY010000159.1:0-3365 GCA_050257975.1 Acidobacteriota bacterium | reverse complement strand
CCCACGACCAGACGCTTGCCCTCGGCCCACTGGGCAAGCCCTTCGTGCAGCCAGCCCGGCGCCCGGTCGCCCGACGCCTTGCGAACCAGCGCGTGGGCGAGCTCGTGCGCCAGAACGCCCTCCAGCGCCGGCGTCACGCCCAGATCCGGATCGATCGAGATGCGGATCTTCCCGTCGAAGACGCCCCCGACCCACTCCGGGACCGACACCAAAGAGAAATAGGCCCGGCCGGCATAGAGCATGACGACCTGCGGGCCGTCCAGGCGCGTCTGGAAGAAGCCGGATTGGGCTCCGTAGCTCTCCGCCAGACGGTCGGCGATCCGCTCGACGACGTCCGGCGAGATCGCCTCGTCGGAGTAGATCGAGAAGTCGGGCTCCTGCAGCAGCCTCTGGCCGCGGGAGAGCGAGAGCTCCTGCTTCGCCCGCGCGAGGCGCCTCAGGATCAGGGGATCGTTGCCCTGGAGACGCTCGAACTGCTCCCATGCCAGGACGGCATCCTCGACGCGGTTCAAGGCGTAGTAAACGTCTCCCAGGGTTGCGTAAATCTCGGGAGGCGCGTGCACCGCGCGCTGCTCGGCCAGCTCCAGGTAGAAGCGCGCGAAGGGGAAGTTCTCCTCTCGGACGTAAGCGAGAGTCAACTCGGCCAGGACCACGCCGTTCTGCTCGTCCCAGCCGTACGCTTCCTCGAGCAACTCGATGGCGCGGCCCGTCTCGCCGATCTCGAGGTATCCGTCGCCGATTCGGCTCAGGTCTCGGGCGAGCTCCCGCGCCCGCGGCGTGCCGGGTCCGGCCGGCGCGGGCCTCTTCCGGATGGCGGCGAGCTCCCTGGCGAGATCGGGAGCGGGCTCCGCGGCCTGCGCCGGCTCGGAGCGGGCGGCCACGGCGAGCGCGAGCAGCAGCGCGGCCGCCAGTCCCACGGGAGCGAGACTACCGCACGAGGAAAGGCGCCGAAGCGTACCCGCCCTTCCCGGTCGCCGCGTCCTGCAGGATGACGCGAAGGGAGTAGCGGCCGGGCGACAGTTTCTCCGGCGTGAAGGCGACCGTGAGGACCTGCTTGCCGTCCGACTGCGGGGGAGAATTCGCCAGAACCCGGATCGATCCCTCCTCGACGGGACGTCCCTCCTCGGAGAGGACCTGCGCTCCGATCCTGAGAGACCGCGCCTGCGGCTCGCCCAGGTAATAGGCGACGACCGAAACCTGCGCCGGGCTTCCGGAGCGGACTTCCGGAAGCGCCGCCGGCACGAGGCCCGAGGCCGCCGGAAGCAGCGTGGCTCCTTGGTCGGCGTCCTTGCCGGTCTCCCCCATGCGGCCCCGGACGAAGATCCCGGCCGACGCCGAGTCCAGAAAGAGAGGAGGAGCGACGTAGGGCTGCTTCTCCGAAAAGTCCGGAACCCGGACCGTCTCGGCGGCGAGGCCCATTCGCCCCGTCTGTCCGTTTCGAACCAGGGCGCGGACACGGTACGTCCCCGGCGCGAGGGCCAGCTGGCCGCAGTACCGCAGGCCGCCGCTCTCGAGCCTCTGGCGGTTGATGGAGAGGTCGATGTTGACCGTCTGCGTGAAGAAGTCGCGCAGCCGGCCCTCGTCGTCGTGAGCGTAAACGTAGATCTCGGCCGCGAGGCGCGCATCCGACTGCCGCTGCAGAAGCTCCGGACCCGGAACCTCGATCAGGACCGGAACGCGGAAGGGAGCCGTCTCCGCCGGCATGGGCGAGGTGATCAGCCGGGCCGGGATCTCCGCCACCGGCACCTCGTTGGTGATGACGTCCGCGGCGAGCAGGCTCCGCTCGAGCGGCGAGAGCATCCGGAAGGACTGGCGCTCGTAGTAGCCCGACCGCGCGAGAACGCGGGCGCCGGATCTGTGGACCTTGACCTTGAGCGGATGGTACCGGGCCTCCTGCCCCCTGCGCTCGGGGCGGAAGGAAAGGACGTAGACGAGGCTCGTGCTCGCGATCAACCGAGCGAACTGCGTCCGAAAGTCGTTGGCGTTTCGGAAGACCTCGCCGCCCGTCGGCTGCGCCAGCTCGAACAGGGAGTTTTCCTGCGGCGAGGCGTCCACGCTCGTCGTTTCGGGATCGAGCCGCAGGCCCGCGATGTCCACGGCATGAAGGACGCAGTCGCTGCGGTGGAACGCCTCGCCGACGAGCCGGAAGTCTTCCTTGAGCGTGGGGTTGCCGAAGCGCTTCTCCCCGTCCACCTTCCATTGCTCACCGCTGATGATCCACTCGCGCTCCTCCTCCGTGTCGCGAGTTCCCGTGACCAGGCGGCTCTCGAAGCCCTCGGAGAGATAGATGATGTCCTTTCGCCCGCTGACGGAGTCGAGAACGTTTCCGAGGGTCTGGAGCGCCTCGGTCAGGCGGCGCACGCGGAGCCGCTGGTACTGATCCTGCCGGGCGCGCGCGACCGACATCATGGTGCGCAATGACTCGCTGATCGCCGCGGCGTTGGACTCCTTGCCGCCGAGGCCCCCGGCGCTCGTAGGCAGGACTCTCGCGACGTCGACGGCCAGGGCGAGGGGATCGCGGGAGAGGTCCTCGGTGGGCATCAGGCCGAGGGTCTCGATCGCCCGGGCGACCTGGACCCGGTCGGCCGAGAAGGTCGAAAGCAGCCTCAACCCGTGCTCGACGGAATAGGTCGCGACACCCACGAAGTCCGAGGGCCCGACGCCGTTCAACACGAACTCCCTGGCCGCACGCCGCGCCTCCAGGATCGAGTGGGGATGGGCGAACGAAAAATCGAAGAGGATCAGGAAATGGCGCCGCGCGGCGGGATTCATGGGAACGGCCGGCTCTCCCGGAGCGGCCGTCCTGCGCGCGAGGTCGATCGCGTCGAGCGCCAGGATCTCCTGCTTCTTGCCGTCGTCGAACACCTCGAAGTCCTTCGTTTCCAGCCCGCGGATCGGGTCGCCGTGGCGGTCGGTGACGCGCACGGGAACTTCGACGAGGACGGCTTCGGCGCTTTCGTTGACGGCCGCGGGAGGCTGCTGGGCGGGCAGGGCGGCAACGCTCGACAGAAACACGAACAAACCGGGCCCGGCATTCCGGAGCATCACGAAGGCCGCCTGAATCAAGCCTAACTCAAATTCATCAGAAAGGGCGACGTCGAGATGGCCTCGAGGAATCCTGGAGTCTGCGGGCTACGCTGCCTTGCGCAAGATCCTGTCAGCCCTTCGCGCCGGGCAGCGATTTCAGCAGCTGCCGCGCCTGCGCGATCTGGCTGGCGTAGCGGTCGGGCGGAGCGGCGGCCACGAAACGCTCCAGCGCCCGGCGCGCCTCAGCGGTCTTCCCCATTCGTCCCGAGAGCATGGCGAGATTGAAGAGCGCGTCGTACTGTCCCGGATCGAGCTTCGTGGCTTTCGTCCAGGACTCG
>JBLMXY010000158.1:0-63091 GCA_050257975.1 Acidobacteriota bacterium | reverse complement strand
GCGAAGAACCGCAGGTACGCCTGGTAGTTGATGATGCCGGCGGCGTCGATGTCCTCCCAGCGGACATATTCCTCGATGCGATAGCGCGCCACGATGCCTCCCGCGTCGGCAGCCGCATTCTGCCTCACCCGAGCGCCCGCCGCGCGCCGGAGAGCTCCCGCGCGTACTGCGCGAGGGACTCCTCGCGCCGCGCGCGGCTCCAGGAGAGCTCCCGGGCGAGCAGGTCCGCCACGCGGGGCGCGGCGTCCTCTCCCTGGCGGCGGGCCTGCCAGTAGAGGTGGGTGCGGCGCGCGAGGACGTCGGCGACGGAGCGGGCGTCCTCGCTTCGCGCGGCGAAGACGACCTCCGCGGCGAGGTCGGGAAGGGTCGGATCCAGAGGGTCGCGCAGCGCCTTCTCGGCGGCGGCCAGAGCCAGCACGCCTCCGGCCCGCGCGCCGTAGCGGCGGCCGAGGTGGCGCGCCGCGCCGGCGTCGAGGCCGGCATCGCTCGCCTCGCGCTCGAGCCGGCGCAGGAAATCCTCGAATGGCGCTCCCGGCGCGCCCGGGAACGGTCGATTCTCCGTCGCGCTGGCGGGCGCGAGGCGCGAGCCCTCGCGCAGCATCGCGACGGCGCGGTCGACCGTCCGGCGGGCCATGCGCCGGTGCGTCGTGAGCTTGCCTCCGGTCACCGTCACGAGGCCCGAGGGGGAAACCGAGACCGCCTCTTCGCGGCTGGTGTCCTGGACGCTGCGGCCGGATTGGGCGGCGAGCGGGCGCAGCGAGGCGAAGGTCGCGACGACGTCCGTCTTCGTGAGCGCCACCGACGGGAAGGTCCGGTTGGCCTCGTCGAGCAGCTCTTCGACGTCCGCGGGCCCGGCGAACACCTCGTCGAGGGAGCCGTCGTAGTCCGAATCCGTCGTGCCCACGAGCGTGACCGGCCCGTGCGGGATCGCGAAGAGCAGCCGCCCGGCCGGAAGCGGCGCGGCGACGGGATGGGCGAGGGGGAGCCGCTCCGCCGGGACGGTCAGGTGCGCGCCCTTGGAGAGCCGCAGCTGAGCCGGCGCGCCCGTCTCGTCCAGACGCCGGGTCCGGTCGCTCCAGGGTCCGGTCGCGTTGATCACCACACGCGCCCGGACCGGGACCGGAAGTCCCGACTCCCGGTCGCGCGCCTCGACGCCCGTGAGCCGGCCGGCCCGATCCCGCGCGAAGCCCTCGACCTCGATTCGCGACACCGCGACGGCGCCGAGTCGCATGGCGTCGAGCACGTTCTCCAGGGTCAGGCGCGCGTCGTCGGTGCGGGCGTCCGGATAGAGGGCCCCCGATAGAAGGTCGGGGCTCTCCAGGAGCCGCTCGGCGAGAAGCAGCTGCCTTCGCGAGAGCCGCCGGTGGCGCCGCGGTCGCCCCAGGGCCAGCAGGTCGTAGAGCGTCAGACCCGCTTCGAGGAGCAGGGGAGGCATGCCCCGGCCGCGGTGAATCGGAAACAGGAACTCGAGGGGCTCGACCAGGTGGGGAGCGAGCGCGAGAAGCCGCGCGCGCTCGGCCAGCGACTCGAAGACCAGGTGGAAGTGGCCGCCTCGCAGGTACCGCAGGCCGCCGTGGATCAGCTTCGAGGAGCGCCACGAGGTCCCGGAGGCCCAGTCCTCCCGCTCGAGCAGCGCGACCGAGAGTCCCCGCGAGGCCGCGTCGCGCGCCGCGGCCGCGCCCGTGATCCCGCCGCCGACGACCGCGAGGTCGAAAAGCCGGTCGGAGAGCTGCGCGAGCCGCATCGGCCGGGCGGGAGATTGCGCCGTCATGACGATCCGGGCGCCGCCGCGCCGGCTCCCGCAGGACCCTGGTTTTCGACCGACGGCAAGAGCATCCGGACCAGCCGTAGGGTATCTCGCCGGGAGGCGCTCGGGGACGCGATCGGACGCGAGGATGGCGAGGCCGACGCGAGGGTCAGCGCGGAGGGCTTCCCGGCGCGGGCCACGCGACGACGGGCGGGCCGGTCGGCGTTGCGGCGCCGCCCTCGGGCTCGAGCGTGACCAGCACGGCGTCGGGCCGCGCGGCGAGCGAGGGAGCCTCCGCGATCAGGCGCGCCTTTCCGGCGGCGTCCGGAAGCGCCGTGCCGAGCGAGGTCCACGCCGCGCCGTGGCGCGCCCAGGCCTGGTAGGTCCGGCCCGCGGGAGCCGGCGCGAAGAAGGAGAAGGTCATGACGGCGATCGGCGAGCCGGGCCGGAAGCGATAGACGCCGTGGGTCGAGCCGGAGACGCCGGGCGCGGCCGTCGCGCGCAGCGCCTGGGAGTCGCTCGAGGTCAGCATCGCGAGGGCCCGCTCGTCGCGCGAAAGCGCGGAGCCGGTGGACAGCTGGCGCGCGAGAAGCGCCGCGAGGATCGCCAGCGCCCCGATGCCCGCGACGAGCGGACCGAGCTTGCCGCGCAGGCTCTGAAGGCCGGCGCGGATGCGGGCCTTGGCGGTTCCGAGGGGAAGATCGAGGGCGGAGGCGACCTGCTCGTGCGTCAGGTCCTCGAAGAAGGCGAGGCCCAGGGCCTGCCGCTGCGGCGCCGGGAGATTCTCGAAGGCCGAGCGGAGGATTTCGCGCCGGTACTCCTTCCACGCCTCCTCGTCCTGGCGGGGGGCCGGATCGGGAGCGCTCGCGAGGTGGAGTCCCTCGGGATCCGGCGCCGTCTGGGGCCGGCGGCTGCGGCGGCGCAGCTCGTTGGCGATCCGGTAATGCGCGATCTGGAAGAGCCACGGCCGGAAGGGCCCGCGGTCGGGCTGGAAGGAAGCGGCGCTCTTCCAGACCGAAACGAAAACGTCCTGGACGATCTCCTCGGCGGTCGGCCGATCGAGCGCTTGCGAAGCCATCCCGAAAATGGCCGGCGCGTAGCGCGCATAGAGCGGGCCGATGGCCTCCTGGCTCCCGGAGGCCACCGCCCGCATGAGCTCTTCGTCCGTGAGATCCGTCGGCGCCGCGATGAGCCGCATCCTAACTCCGTCTATTCGACGACGATCGTCATCTTCATGTTGCCGTGCCCGGAGCCGCAGAAGTGGTCGCAGATCAGCGTGTAGGTTCCGGCCTCCTGCGGCGTGACGAGGACCTCGGCGGTCTTTTCCGCCGCGAGCTCGGCGTCGATCTTCAGGGCCCGCTGGAAGAATCCGTGGGAGACGTCGGCGCTCGTGACCTTGAGCTTGACGGTCTCTCCCTTCTTCAGGCGGATCTCCTTCGGCTCGAACTCGAAGCGCCGGGCGGTGATCGCGATCGTCCGCGGCGAGGCGGGCGCGTCGGCCGCCCGGACGGCGCCGCTCGAGGCGGCGGCCGCGAGAATCAGGGTGGCGAGCAGGGAACGGGTTCTGGTCATGAGAGGTCTCCTTCTTTGAGTAACTGTTGAATGCCGACGGTTCCGGCGTATTCGCGCAATGTGAGCTCCACCTCTTCCACCGAAGGCGCCGCGGCGCCCTCGCGCACCACGCGAAGGCCCAGGTTCTGGTAGGGGTGGGCGGCGTCGAAGGGCAAGGGCTTCTTCGGCTGGCCGGTCTCGGGATCGGGGAACGCGAAGATGAGGGAGCGCGCGCCGTAGTGGGTCGCGCCGCCGATCTTGCGGACGCTCTCCCGATGGATGTGGCCGTAGAGAACCGTCACGTTCTCGTAGGGCGCGAGGACCTTCAGGACCTCGTCGCCGTCGTCGGTGAACCACTCCCACTCGGGCTTCAGATCGAAGAGGGGGCGGTGCGTGAAGACGACGATCGGCGCCGTCGCGGGGAAGCGCGCCAGGTCTTTCTTCAGCCACGCGAGCTGCTCGGCCCCCACGAGGGGCTTGCCGCGCGAGACGTTGTCGAGCGCGACGAAGTGGACGCCCCGGTGATCGAAGGAATAGGACGTGTCCCCGAAGGCGTCGCGGAAGAGCGCCCCGCCGTCCAGGGCGGCGTCGTGCTCGCCCGGGACCTGGTAGACCTTCGGGACCTGGAGGCGCCCGGCGATCTGCTTGAAGAGCCGCATCCGGTCCGCGTGCTCGCCCGGCTTCTCGCTGTCGTGCGTCAGATCGCCGGTGAAGAGCACCAGATCCGGCTTCTCCCGCAGGCCGTTGATCACTTCGACGGCCCGCTCGAAGGCCTTCGTGCCCAGGGGGTCCGGCGGCCCCTGGAACCCCACGTGCGTGTCGGACAGCTGCACGAACGAGAAGGGCGTCATGGCCTCGCCGTTCTTCTTTCCGAGCAGCGCCGCGATGCGCGCCGCGGGGCCGGTCGCGGCCGAGAGCGGCGCGACCCGGTAGAGCGCTCCAATTCCGATCGAGGCGCCGGCGATCTTCATGAACTTGCGCCGGCTTACGTGGTCATCCATTGGTCCTCCCGTCTGCGGCCTTTCGGCCGTCGGGAGGTGGTACACCGGGAGCCGCCGACTGGATCGAGAACCCCGGGCGGCTTTAGGGTTTTCTAATTCAGAGCGCTCGGATGCGAACGCCGCCGCCGCTCGTGTGCAGGCGCAGCGGCGCGCCTCCCTTGCCGAGGACGCCGCGCAGGGTGGTGCGGGAGAACTCTCCGATCACGCGCACCGGAACCTCCGTCTTGACGCTGGTTCCCTCGGCGTCGATCTCGAATCCCAGATCCGGATCGATCGCCACGTCGATGCCGCCCCCGGAGGTCTCGAGCCTTCCCCCGCGCCCGTTTCCCTTCGCGAAGGACGCCTCGATGCTGCCGCCCGACGTTTCCGCGTCGACGCGCCCGCCCGCCTGCGCGATGCGGATGCCTCCGCCGGAGCTGGTGGCGTGGATGTCCCCGGCGACCCGGTCGAGGGCGATCGATCCGCCGCTGGTCTCCGCCGACAGGTCGCCGCGCAGGTTGTCTCCCTCGATGCCGCCCCCCGAGGTCTCGACCCGCATGCCCCCTTCGATGTCGCGCAGGCGGATGGAGCCTCCGGAGGTGTGGGCCTGAAGTTCGCCGACCAGATCCTGAACCTCGATCGCGCCTCCCGACGTCTCGAGCTTCGAGCGGGACCGGATGCCCGAGATCGCGATCTTGCCGCCGGAAGTGTCGAGGTCCAGAGCGGTCTGTGCAGGCACTTCGATCTGGTAGTGCACGCGCCCGCCGTCGCCGAAGAAGAAGTGGTGCTTGCGGCGGGCCGTGACGCGGACGGCATGAGCGTCTTCGTCGAAGCGGAAGGAGAGCACCTCGTCGAGCTCGCGGCGGCTGGTCACGACGAGGTGGACGTCGGGGGTCGCCTTGCCGGTCACCGTGACGCTGCCCAGATCCGTGTCCAGGCGGAAGCTGCCGCCGGGCTCGAGCTTCAGGGTCTTCTCCAGTCGCGATTCGGCGGAGAGCGGCGAGGCGGCCAGGGTCGCGGCCGCAGCCAGCAGGGCCAGACGGAAAGTGCCGGGTCTCATGGGCGTTTCCTCCCTTCCGGGCGGGCCTCCGGCTCGAAGGCCTTCTGTATGGAGAGAAACGTCGGAGCGCCGGAAAGGTTCCGGCGCCCCCGACCTGTCAGGCCGCGACGGAAAGGGGTCGGCAGTCCTTGCAGGGATGGTATCCGGCCGCGAGCGCCTCCCGCTCGGAAGAGAAGCGAACCTTGTTGGTGAGCACGAGGGTGTCGATCCCGCCGCAGGTCGGGTAGCAGAAGTGTTTCTTCTCCTCGTTGCCGAGAAACCGCACGCCGTCGGATGCCAGCCGCTCGAGCAGGCCGGGGTCGGCGCCTTCGACCTCGAGCAGCCGCCGCTTGGCGCGGCTGCCGCCCAGGGAGTACTTGCCGATGTGGCCGTCGCTGCGCACCACGCGGTGGCACGGGATCAGCAGCGGCACCGGGTTCTTCGCGAGGACCGAGCCCGTCGCGCGAACCGCGTCGGGATGCCCGATCTCGCGCGCGATCCAGCTGTAGGGACGCACTTCGCCCGAGGGAATCTCGAGCGCCTTGTAGAGGACGGCCCGCTCGAACTCGGAGAGGCCCCGCAGGTCGAAACGCAGGTTCCGCCGCCCTTCTCCCTTCACGTTCCGGACGAGCGCCCGAACGCCGGCGGGAGGCACGGCCTTCTGGACCGAGATCGGCCGGCCGAAGCGTCCGGCGAAACGCCGCTCGAAGGCCGCCTCCGAGCTCGCCCGCGACACCATCGAGATTCCGGCCTTGCTGTGAGCCACGTAGACCGGCCCGAGCGGGGACTCGAGACGCCAGTAGCGGTCGGCCAGCCCGACGCGGGAGAGGACGGCCGGCAGCAGCGTCGGGGGCGCTTTCTCTCGGGAGAGCCGGCGCAAGGCCCGCTCCAGGCCGAGCGACGTCCCCTTCGATTTCTTCGATGCTCTGATCATGATCTCACTCCTGCGCGGCGGGACTCGGTCATCGCCTCCCGCAGCGCGTTGATGGCGCGGTGAACGTTCGACTTGGTGGTGCCGAGAGGCTGCTTCAGGATCGCCGCCACTTCCTCCAGCTTGAGCCCCTCGACGTAGCGCAGGATCAGCGGCGAGCGGTACCGCTCCGGCAGCCCGGCCACGAGGGTCGCGATGTCCGCGCGCTCTCTCTTGACCTCGAATCGCGCGTCGGGGCGGCTCGAGGGATCGTCGTGAGCGTGGTGCGCGGCCCGCGTTCCGCCGGCGTCGTCCCCGTCGAGCGACACGGTTGGATGCCGTTTCCTGCGCAGGCGGTTGCGCGCGACGTTCAGCGCGACCTGATACAGCCAGGCCTTCAGGGCCATCGCCCGAACGCGGTCGGCCGGGTACGTCTTCAGGGCGCGGTAGGCGCGAACGAATGCGTCCTGAGCGACCTCCTCGGCGTCCTCCCGGCTTGCGGTCAACCGCAGCGCGAAGGTGAAGAGCCGGTCCTGGAAACGGCGGACCAGGCTCTCGAAGTTCCCGTCGAGGTCTTCGGCCAGAGCCCCGGCCAGCGCGCAATCCGCGGATGCTTCGGCGTTCTGCATCGCTTTTTCCTGCGCACCGCTTATCACCAATCGCAGCTCGCGGGAACGGGTCGGGACGCTCTTCGGCGCGTTCGGGGTGTCGGGAATCGGCGTCATGGTCATGGCGGTCCTGTCTCCACGGGTAGAACAGGGCCGAGGCCCGGAAGGTTGCGGCGCGGACGTTCGGAGCGGCCGGCGACGAGCCGTTAGCCGCTGAGCCGACGGCAGTTAGCCGTGGCGGGCGACGCCCTACTTGAGCGTCAGGATGATGGTTCCGTTCTCGTCCCTGAGCTCCACGCGGTCTGGCTCGATGCGAATCACCGTGTAGCCGGAAACGTAGCCGCCGGGGCCGAGCACGCGCCCGTTGATCAAAGCCGCGGGGCTCGATTCGTTGTAGACGATGCCCTCGAGCTGGATCTTGCCCGAAGGAAGGTTGGCCGTCCCGGCGTAGGTCTTCGCCGGCGCCGTGGGCGTCGGCCGGGGCTCGGCATGGCGTGGACGCTCTCCCGCGGCCAGACGCGGGCTCGCGGAGGCGTTGGAGACCTCGACCGGCGGCAGGATCACGGGCGCGGCAGGCGGCTCGGCCCGGAGGATGGCTCGCGCCGCGATCGGAGAAGCCTTCGCCGGAGCGGCGGCCGTCGGCGGCGAGGCCGGCGCCGGAGTCGCGGTCCCGGCTGCCTCAACGCCGCGCGGCGCCCGGGTCGCCGAGGCGGCGGCCCCGCGCGCGATCCCCGCGGCGGGTCTCGGGACCTCGACGGCGACCAGTGTCGCCGTGGTCTCGGGAGCGGGGGTCGGCGCCGCTGCCGCCGCGGCCGCGGAAGCCCCGGCCGGAGGCGTCGCGCGCGCACGCGGGGGCTCGCCCCCCCGCACGCTCCGCCGCACCCAGAGGAAGCCCGCGCCGACCGCCAGCGCCGCGAGGATCGCCACGGCCGCCATGAGGCGGAGCCGGCGCCGGCGGAAACGGCCGGGATCGGGCAGGGGCATCGGGACGCGCAGCCCCGTCCCGGGCGAGCCGGTCTGCGCGGCCTGCGCCCGGCGCAATGCGTCGTCGATCAGACTCACGCGGCCTTCCCTTCCAGCTCCCGAATGGCCTGGCGGATGGAGCGGCCGGTCAGCTCGTCGGTCGCGTTGACGAAGCCGTAGAGCAGGGCCTTGTCGCAGACGGCGTTGATCAGGCGAGGGACGCCGCGGGAGTAGCGATGAATCGTCCGGATCGCCCAGGGCGTGAAGATCGGGCGTCCGACACCGCCTGCAACCCGCAGGCGATGGTCGATGTAACGCTCGGTCTCGGCGCGCGAAAGCGGCGTCAAGTGATAGCGGACGGTGATGCGCTGGCGCAGCTGCCGCAATCCCTGCCCGTTCAGCTTCTCGCGCAGCTCCGGTTGGCCGACGAGCACGATCTGCAGGAGCTTGCGCTGCTCGGTCTCGAGATTGGAGAGCAGCCGGACCTGCTCGAGCAGCTCGTCTCCCAGGTCCTGCGCCTCGTCGATCAGCAGCACGACGTCGTTGCCCGCCCCGGCCTGCTCGAGAAGGAACTGGTTCAACGCTTCGAGCGAGGAGACGCGGTCGCCGCGTTTCGAGTCGAGCCCGAGCTCGGTCAGGATCGCCCGCAGCAGCTGGGAGCTCGTCATCGACGGGTTCAGGATCAACGCCGTGCGGTACCCGTCGCCCAGCTGCTTCAGGATCGCGCGGCAAACGGTGGTCTTTCCCGCGCCGATCTCGCCCGTCAACTGGATGAACCCCTTGCGCTCCTGGATGCCGAAGAGGATGTGGTTGAAGGCCTCGCGGTGGCGGTCGGAGAAAAAGAGGAAGCGGGGGTCGGGCGTCAGGTTGAAGGGCGCTTCGCGGAATCCGTAGAACTGCTCGTACACCGCGGCAAGGACTCTGACACAAATCGGGACGTTCGCGCGACGGGGGCCGGGCGGACGCGGGGCCGCCCCCGGCCGCCCGTTACGAGGGCGGCCGGGAGGGCGGCCGGCGCGCGAGTCAGTTGTGGATCTGGAGCGTCGCGGCGATCCCGGCGTGGTCGGAGGGCCAGATCAGAGCGAGGCCGTTGGACACGCGGTCGGACGGGTCCGCTCCGAGGAGGGTCGCCCCGAGGGTGTGAAAGTCGCCGGCGCCCCGATAGAGGACGAGGTCGATGCGGCCTTCGTCGTCCGACGGGTCGGGGAAGACGGGATTCGTCAGGTCCGGCGCGTTGCAGCAGGTCGTGACGAGCTCGCCGGGGTGCGCCTGGAACCAGGCGTCGGTGAAGCCGGCGCCGAGGAAGGCGTCGTAGGCCGCGGAGTCCCACTCCGGCGACTCTCCGTTGGCATCCGAGTTGGCGTCGGCGACGAGGACGACGGGCAGAGCCGTGTTGGCGGGCCCGAGGATCGTTTCGATCGCCTGCGCGTTGCGCACGTCGAGGCTGTCGGCCTCGAGGTGCGTCGTCAGAAACCGGAAGCTCTTGCCGCGCACCTTCGCGTCGACCGAAGCCCAGCCCCGCTGGACCGTCACGACCTCCCCGGTCGCGGGAACTTCGAACTCGACGTTGGTCTCGAAGTGGCCCGTCTGGACATTGGAGAGTTTCAGCTCCGAGGTCTTCAGGTCGGTTCTGGCCAGGATGACTTCGTGCTCCGTCAGGCTGAGGAACGCCAGCCCGTCCGCGGTGAAGCCCGGCAGCGTGATGGAGAAGCCCGTCTCCTTCGCCACGATTCCGTAGTGGAGGCCGCGGGCGGCGAGCGCGTCGACCAGGATCTGCGGGAAGTCGAGCTCGACCGGTTGCGCGTCGGGGTCGCTGGCTCCGGGGATCGGCTGGCTTTGCCAGAGCTCCGCTTCCTGGAGGCCGATCAAGTCGGGCTGCGCAGCGGCGATCTCGCCGGCGAGGCCCGCGGCGCGGGCCGGGAAGTCGGTGAACTGGACGACGGCCCAGACTTCCGAAACCGCGGCGACGACGTCCTCCTCCGTGCCGGTTGCGGCCGCGACGATCACCGGCGTGACGTCGGCGCCGAGATAGAGGTTGCGCGTCATCACGGTCACCGTCTTCCGATTGTTGGCGCGGTCAGGCGGCCCGGCGGCGAGGGGCGCCGCGACGGCGAGCGCGAACAATGCGAGTAATGCGATCGGGCTTCGTCGGAACATGGGGCTCCTCCTCACGGTCTGATGCCGGGGCTCGCGCGCGCAAAGGGAGTCGGCCGGCGTGAAATCTTCTTCGGGCCTCGCGGCATTGCGGGTCCCGGGCGCGTCGCGGATTGGGGGGCAGAGCTTCCGGACCGCAGCGAGATCCGGGGCCGGGTGAGAAAGGGATCCACGCCCATCGGTTGCCCCCGAGAGCCTCCAACGCTAGGTCCGCGCCCTGCGAGCGTCCATGATCCCGATGCATCAGAGGACCGACGGCGCCCGTTCGGGCGCAAGCGATCCGTCCCTACGGCGCCGCCTGGCGGGGCGGCTCGATTCCGAGGGCGCGGCTGACGCGAGCCGCGATGCGCCAGGAGGGAAACTCCTCGACCCTTTCGCGGGCGATCCCGGGGCCGGCCGCGAGGAACGTCGCGTCGAGCTCGGGAAAGACGTTGCGGTAGCCGTGTCCGCCGTAGTCGGCGGGGTTTCCCGAGGTTCTTCCCGGCACGACCTCCATCGAGACGGAGACGCCGGGCCGGGCGAGCAGGATCAGGTCGCCCGACTCGGGCGCGTCGAGGCCGAGCGGCCCGGCATCGGCGCGGCGCACGATGCGGTCGAAGGGGGACTCGCCGGCGACGCGGAATCCCGCAAAGAGCTTCTCGATCGCCTCGAGCGCTCCCGCCGGAGCCGTCACGGGGTCGAGGAAGACGTGCGCGACGCCGCTGCCGGCCATCGCCGCGGCGGCCGACGCGGGGTCGATCCCTCCCCTCGCGGAGACGCGCAGGAGGCCCGCTTCGCGGAGGATCTCGTCGGGATAGACCGTCGTGAAGAGCGGCACCATTCCGTGGTCCGACGTCACGAAGAGCGCGTCGGAGGGCGAGAGCGCTTTCTCGATCGCGTCGAGCGAGCGGTCGGCGAACGCGTAGGCTTGCTCGACGTACCCGCCGAAGCGGGCGGCGCGCTCGGGCGTGTAGCCGGCTTGCGCGGGGTCGGTCAGGAAGAACTCGTGCTCGATCTCGTCCACGATCGGCTGGTAAAGAAGCAGCAGATCCCAGTCGGCTCTTCGAATCGCCCATACCTGCGCTCGCGTCAGGAACGCGGCCAGGCGGTCGGCCTGCTCGACATAGATCTCCGGATGCGGCGAATGAGCGCCCGCGTTGGCGAGATCGGGCGTGCCGGGCCAGAAGCCGACGTTCTCGTCGAGATCGCGGCGGAACGACTCCGGATAGGCGTGGTTGGCGTGGAGAGCGCCGATGTAGAGCTCCGTCTCCGAGAGGTCGGGCGAGAGCGCGAGCAGCTTGCACCATGATCCGGTCCGCTTCTCGTCGCCGCTTGCCTCGACCGCGAACCAGTCCCCGGGGCGGACCGGCGCCGGATTCCCGGCCTCCGGCTCGATCTCGACGAGGTCGTAGTCGACGCGCCCATCGTCGGTCGTGTCGAGGGCGACCAGGACGAGGGCGTGCGCCGTCGGAGCGAGCTCGAGCCGCACGGACCGGGGCAGCGAGAAGCTTCGAACGTCCTGCGGCGCGTCGGTCCAGGCCTCTCGAGGCAGCTTCACGAAGCGCGCCTTCGAGAGCGCTCTTCCGGTGTAGATCATGCCCCAGTCGGCGGCGCGGTCGGGCGTCTTGCCGTCGGCGCCCGGGTAGCAGACGACGCCGACGCGCTTTCCCTGCCGGCGCGCGGCCTGCCAGAGCGTCTCGGCGCGAATCGGCGCGTCGAAGCCGGAGAGCCTCGTGCCGAAGGGCCGGGAGGGATCGAGCATCTCGTTGGCCACGATGCCGGTCGCCCGCGGCAGGGCGCCGGTCACGTGCGTGATGTGCGCCACCGCGGTCAGCGACGGCGTCGGCGGCCGCGACCGCCGGGCGTAGAAGCCGCTCTGCGCGATGCGCCGGAAGCCGCCGTACGGCAGCTTGCCCGGCTCTTCGAGCAGGGCGGAGAGGCGCTCGCCGCCGACGCCGTCGAAGGAGACGAGAACCGCGCGCGAGGCGAGAGCGCGCGCGGCGCCCGCGGCGGTCCGCGCGGCGGAGGTCGGGGCCGGCGCGGCCGGACGGCACGCGGCCGCGAGCAGCAGGACCGCCGCGAGGCGTGCGGCCCGCGCGGTCGAGGAGCCCGCGCTCAGAAGCCCCAGAGAGCGAGCTCGTCGAGCACGGTCGCGAGCTTGGGATGCGCCGCGAGCTCGCGGTAGAGCCAGCCGTGGCGCTCCTTCGCCTCGGTCAGGTGCTCGCGCAGGCGTTGCTGGTCCTTTCGGGACGCGGCCTCGCGCATGCGCTCGAGCAGGCCGTGCCCGTCCTCGTCGAGCCGCTCGCCGTGGCGGTCGACGAAAGAGTCGAAGGCGTCCCGAACGCGGGTCTCGTGCGCCTCGTCCCGCCGGGGCCGGTCTTCCTCGCTCATCGTCGCGGTCCCTCCCGCCTCAGGCCGTCACGAGCCGCCGCTTCCGCTCGATCGCCGAGGCGATCGAGGCCGCGTGGTGGCGGCTGTTCTCGATGAAGATCTTCCCGATCTCCGTCCCGCCGAGAATGGCGCCGGCGAGGTAGAGGTCCGGAACGTTGGACTCGAGCGTCTCGGGGTCGTGGGCCGGGACGCGCGCCGGCCCTTCGAGTCGGATGCCGCAGCGCTCGAAGAGCCGGAAGTCGGGCTCGTAGCCGATCAGCGGAAAGACCGCTTCGGCCGGCACCGCGCTTCGGCCCGACGGGTCTTCGACCAGCACGGCGTCGCGCGTGATCTCCAGAATGCGCGCGCGAAAACGGGCCTGGATCGCCCCGGCGCGGATCCGGTTCTCCAGATCCGGCTTGATCCAGTACTTCACGCGTTCGGAGATCGCGGGCGCGCGGACCAGCAGCGTCACGCGCGCGCCGTGGCGATAGAGGTCGAGCGCCGCCTCGGCCGCGGAATTCTTTCCGCCGATCACGACGACGTTCCGCCCGTGGAACGGGTATCCCGAGACGTAGCGGGAACGGACGTGGGGCAGCTGCTCGCCCGGCACGCCGAGGCGGCGGGGGTTGTGAAAGAAGCCGGTCGCGAGGATCGCGGCGGGCGCCTCGAAGCGCAGCGGGAGGCCGCGCGCGAGCGCCTCGAGCTCGAGGCCGCCGCCGGCGCGCGGGGAGATCGAGAGGATCTCGGTCTCCGGCGCGATTCCGACGCCGAAGCGCTCGGCCACGCCGCGGTAGTAGGCGAGCGTCTCGAGCCGCGTGGGGTGCGCCTCGGGGGTCGTAAAGGGAACGCCCGCGATGTCGAGCAGGTCCCGCGTGGAGAACCAGCGCATCTCTTCGGGGAAGTGGTAGATCGAATCGAGCAGGAAGCCTTTGTCGCAGCAGACGGCCGGGATCTCGCGCCGCTGGAGCTCCACGGCGCAGGCGATGCCGGTCGGGCCGGCTCCGACGATCGCGACAGGTTGCGGCTCGTTCGCCACGGGGGGGATTCTAGTCCCCGCGACGCGGCCCCGCTCACCGGGCCGCGGCAATCGCAGCCCGCAGCTCCTCGATCGAGCGCACGACCCCGCCTCGCGCGACGAACTTCACCTTGCGCAGGTTCGCGACGTCGGCCGCGGGGTCGGCTCCGACCACGAGCAAGTCCGCGTCCTTGCCGGCCTCGATCGTTCCGGTCTTCTTCTGGGCGCCCATCGCGCGGGCGCCGCCCTGCGTCGAAGCGACCAGCACCTGCATGGGCGTCAGCCCCGAAGCCTGCATCGCCTCCATCTCGGCGTAGACGGAAGGCCCGTGGAGGGTCAGCGGGTTGCCGGCGTCCGTGCCCATCGCGATCGGGATCCCGGCTTCGGCCGCGCGCTTCAGGTTCGCGGGTCCGATTCGTTCGGCCTCGGCGACCCGCGTCCCGTATCTCTCGACCTGCGCCGGCGTCACCGCGACGCCCGCGGTCGCGGTGGCGGCGAGCTTCGCGAGGGTTGCGGGGTCGACACAGCCGTTGGGGTCGTCGGCATGGGGCTCGGTCTTCGCGGCGAACGCCCGCGCGAGCCGCAGGTAGCCGCCGAAGACCGTGAGCGTGGGACAGTAGATCGTGCCCTCCTTCTTCGCGAGCGAAAGGAACTCCTCGTCGATCGGGAGGTCGATGACGCCGTGCACGAGCAACTTCGCCCCGGCCCGCAGCGCGACCTTGGCTTCGGCGAGCCCGGTGGCGTGGACGATCAGGGGAAGCCCGGCCTTGCGGGCCTCCTCGCCCGCGGCGAGGACGGCCTCCGACGAGGCTTCGACGGGTCTTTCCCTGGTCACGACGTACCAGACCTTGACCGCGTCGGCGCCGCGCGCGGCGAGGTAGCGCACACCCGCCCGGGCCGCTTCGGGATCCTTCAGGAAGATGAATTGCCTCTCCGCGGGGAGATTCACCCAGTGGTCGATCGTCGACAGCAGCGGCCCCGCGGCCGCGACGCGCGGCGCGCCGTCGTCCTCGCGCTCGCGCCGGGCCATCGCGAGCGTCCAGGGATAGCCGCCGACGTCGAAGACCGAAGTCACGCCCGAGCACAGGTCCGCGCGGAAGAAGCGTTCCGGGTGGGCCGCGAGATCCGCCTCCGTCGCCTCGTACGGATAGCGGTCGCGCGCGTCGAACGCGTCCGGGCGGCCGTCCGCCCAGCCGGTCTGCGAGAAGTGAACGTGCGCGTCCACCAGGCCCGGCGTGATCCACATTCCGGAGACGTCCGTCACGGCGACGCCATCGGGGATCTTGCAGGCCGCTCCCGCGCACTCGATCTTCCCGCCGGAGAGCAGGACGACCGCGTTGGGCACCGGCGGCGCTCCGGTTCCATCGACGAGCGTGCCGCCCTTGAGCGCCCGCGGCGGCGGAGGCGTTGCGGGCGGCGCCGAAAAGGCGCTCGTCATCGCGATCTTCCAGTCCGGGCCGATCCGCACGAAGAGCCGCTCCGAGAGACCCGACTGCTCCTGCGCGCCGTACCGGACGCGGTAACGGTACGTGCCGTAGACGACGCCGGCGCGCAGGGGCATCAAGCGCAGATCGCTCGCCTCGAAGGTGTCCGGCCAGCGGTCGCCGGCGTCTTTGGCGAGCCCCTCGAATCCCAGCCGCGGACCCTCGGGCCCCGTGCGCGCCAGGCTCGGGGCCTCGAGGTAGCAGGAGAGGTAGGCCGCGCGGTCGCGGTTGCGGATCGCGGCGAGGTTCTTCTCGAAGAGGGCGCGCGCCGCCGCCGCGTCCGCCGTCTCGGCTTGCGCGGGAAGCGGCCGCGCGCAGGCGATGAGAATGCCCGCCGCGGCGGCGAGCCCCGAGGCGAGGATCCGGGTGCGCCGGGAGAAAACGGCCATGTCGCCTCCTCCTACTTCTTCTCGAGCGAGGCCAGGAACTCGTCGAGAATCCGGTCGAACTCTTCGGGCCGGTCCATCATCAGCCAGTGGCTGGCGCCGCCGATGACGCGCGCGGGAATCCCCTCGATCGAGCGGTGGATGACCTGCGGGTTGTCGGCCAGATACGAGGCGATCGAGAGGCGCGGCCCGGAGTAATGCGCGAGCGCTTCCTTCAAGGGGAAAGAGTAGAGGCCCAGGGTCGCGCCCGTGAAGACCTCGCGGGGTGTCGCGTGAAGCGAGGCGAGCACGGCGGCGCGCGTCGGCCCGGCGGCGCCCGCGAGGATCCGGTCGAACCAGGCGTCGGTGAACTGGACGTAGTTGTCGGGCGAGAGGCCGCGTTTCAGGCCCTCGACCCGGTCGGGGGGCGTGCCCGAGGCATCGCCGGCGACGTCCGCGAAGACGAGGCCCGCGAGGCGATCCGGATGGCGCCCGGCATACGCGCAGACGACCGCGCCTCCGAAGCTGTGGCCGACCAGGACGAAGCGGGAGAGCCTCATGGCATCGGCCACGGCGGCGACGTCCGACGCAAAGGCCTCGACCGAGTAGTCGCCGTCGGCGGCCGGAGCGGATTGCCCCATGCCCCGCAGGTCGAACGCGGCGGCGCGCCGCGTCGGGCGCAGGTGCGAGAGCTGCTCGGCCCACTGCGACTTGTTGGAGCCGTTCCCGTGAACGAAGAGGACCGGCGGGCCGCCCCGCCCCCCGTCGTCGACCGAGAGCCGGCCCGCCGGGCCATCCACATAGGAGACCGGCGGCGCGGGCGCCGCGGCCGGCGTCGGCGGCAGGGACGCCGATTTCGGGTGAGCGCAGCCGACGGTTGCGGCGAGCAGGGCGAGCCTCGCGGCGCTCTTCATCGAAGGCGCAGTATAGACAGAAGCCGCGCGCCCGCCGCCTCGAGGTCTTCGTCAGGAGCGCCCGGAAGGGGTGGATTTTTCGCCGCGCGGGCCCGCGACGTCCGTCTGCCTCTGCGCCCGGGCCAGCTTGAGCTGGAGAAACCGACGTTCCGGCTCGATCGAAACGAGCTCGAGCGCGCGCCGGTTAGCCTCGATCGCCTCCTGGCGACGCCCGAGCCGCGCGAGCAGCTCGGCGCGCGCGGCGGGCAGAAGGTGGTAGTCCGACAGCTCGCCGCGCCGCTCGAGGCCGTCGAGCAGGCGCAGCCCCTCCTCGGGACTGTTGGCCTTGGCCACTGCCACCGCGCGGTTCAGCTCGATGACGGGCGACGGGTAGCGGTCCGACAGCTCCCGGTAGAGCTCCGCGATCTGGCGCCAGTCGGTGTCCTGCGGGCGGGGCGCGTCTCGGCGAAGGGCCCGTCGGTGGTCACCGTCTTTCCGTTGCGGACCCGGACCGTCGTCCCGTCGCGGTGGTATCGAGCGGATCGCCCGCCAGGTGGTGGCCGCTCTTCTTGATGCTGTCGGTCAGCGCCATGTACTCCTGATCGATCTGTCCGCGCTCTTCCTCGCTGATCGACGCCCAATGGGACTCGGGGCTGTCGATGAGGAGCATGTATCGCATGGGGGTGACCTCCTTTTTCATTCTCCAGTCGAACGGCGAGCGGGTTTTCGACAATTGGAAAGAGCGAGTCTTCGCGCTCGGACGGCATTTGTCCGTGCGGCCGTTGGATCCTCGGCCGGCAACGGAGGAGCGGCGGCGATGTGGCAGAGGCTCGATCGGATTCTGGAAGGCTGGAGCCGGCGAGCGAAGGAGACGGCCGCCCGCTGCGACGCCTGCGGCGGGCCGCTCTGGCCTGATCCGGCCCTGGTGATCGAGACGCCGCCCGATGGAGAACGCCGCCGGGTCTGCTCGCCCGAATGCCACCCCCCAGTCTGGAAAAAAATGGAAGCCCGGCGACAGAAACTGTCAGGAGCCCGATTTCGAGCGGTTCAAAGGAGTGTCACCGGCCCCCCGTCCCGTCCCGAAGCCGACTGACAAGTCTTCCAGGATCAATTGGTTGGCTGCCGTCTGGCGGACTGGCGTCAGGCTTGCTCTTTTGCCTTGTCGATGAAGATCGAGATTCGGGAGCAAGAGCCCGCCGATCCGGGCGCGACCCGCCAAGGGAGCCTGCAGGCGGTCGAGGTGCTCGAAGGGGGCGAGGAGTTCCTCGAGGCTCTCACCCTCCGCTTGAACGAGATCATCCTCAAGCCCAACGGGCGATTCGTGATCTCGTACGTGGCCGGACAGCCCGGCGCCAAGTCTCCTCCGCGCGTCCAGTAGGTCTCGCCCCTATCCTTCCGGCAGCCAGACCTCCTCTCCCGTCTCGACGAAGAAAAGCCCCGCGCGCGTCGGCCTTCCGGTCAGGCGCTGCCAGGAGCGCCGGTAGTGGCGGATCTGCGGCTCGTAGAAGGCGACGAGCGCGGGCAGATTGCCGGCGACCCGGTCGGACTTGTAATCGACCAGAGTCCAGCCCTTCTCCTCCTCGAAGAGCAGGTCGATCGCGCCCGTGAGGAGGGTCTCCGCGGGACCTTCCAGCATTCCGAGCTCGCGGCTTTCGACCATCACTCCGAAGGGAACCTCGACGAGCCGTTGCCTGGCCGCGAGCGCCCGCCGCCAGAGCGGAGAATCGCGAACCGCCTCGATCCGGCGCACCGCTTCGTCGAGGTCGGCCTCGGGGCGCTCCTCCTCGGCGAAGAGGTTTTCGGCGTACCGCCGAACGTCGACGGAGGGGTCGCGCATCACGGCCTCGAGGAGCGCATGGAGGATTCGGCCCCATTCCATTCCGCGGCCGGTTCGTTCGCGCTCCGGCGCCGCTCCCGCCGCGTGCGCAACGTCGGTGACCGAGGCCGCGGCGAGAGTCGGCGCCGCGGCCCGCGCGCGCCGCTCCGAGCGCCGAACGCGGAAGGCGGAAAGCTCCGCGGAAAGATCTTCCGGCGGCGTCGTTTCGGGGGGGGCCGGAAGCGCCGGCTGCGGCAGCCCGGCGGCGATCCGTGGCGCCAGATCCGCCCAGGTCCCGGAGGCCGTTTCGTCCCGGGACCGCCGCAGACTCACGACGAGCATTTCCCGCGCGCGCGTCGCCGCGACGTAGAGCAGCCGCTTGTTCTCCGCGCGGTCGAACTCTTCCTCCCGGCGCTCCATCCCGTCCCATCCCGGAGGGCGCGCGATCTCCTCGACGCCGTGGTCGCCCACGCGCTTGACGACCCGGAAGAACCCGCGGGAGGGGTCGGTCTCGCGGTCGATCCAGTAGCCGCGAGGCGCGCCCGCGCGCGTGGCCGGCTCGGCGAGGAAGACGACCGGCGCCTCGAGTCCCTTGGCGCCGTGAAGGGTCAGCAGCCGCACCGCGTCGGGCCGGCCCGGCTCGACGCTCATCTGCTCGATCAGGCTCTCCTCGCGCAGCCGGCCGAGCTCGCCGACGACGGCGCGGAAGTCGAGGCCCGCAGCGGAAAGCTTGCGCGCGGCGGCGAAGGCCTTGAGCAGATTGCCCGCCCGGCTCTCTCCCAGCCTTCGGGAGGCGGAGAGCGCGACGGCTCCGAGGACTTCGGCGAACCGCGAGATCGCGGCCGCGGGGGGCAGCCGATCGGCGAGCGCCTCGCCGGAGCGAAGGATCTCGAAGGCGCGGAGAATTCGGGGGTCCGTCTCGGGCGGGGTCTCGGAGCGGAAGGAGAAACGGCCGCCGGCTCGCGCGAACCGGTAGAGAGCCGCGTCGTCGATTCCGAAGAACGGCCCGCGCAGGGCGGCGAGCAGCGGCACCGGGTTGTCGGGATCGGCCAGCGCCTCGAGCGGCGTGAGCAGGTCTGCCAGTTCCTCCGAGGCGCCGAAGGCGTCGCCGCCCCCGATCTCGCAGGCAACGCCCCGGTCCTCGAGCGCCCTCGCATAATCGGCCATGTAGCGGCGCTTGCGGAAGAGCAGAAGAAAGTCTCCGGGCCGGCGTTCCCCCCTGCCGACCGCCGCGGCGATGAAGCCGGCGATCCGCCCCGCGTCCTCGTCGATGACGGGCTGGTTGCTGCGCCCCGGCACGCGGATGTCGATCCGGAAGACGGCGGGGGCGGCCGGCCTCTCCTCCCGGTTCGGGTCCGGAGCGAGGGCGACGTATGCCGGGCTCTGCGGCGTCGGCCGGGCCGGAAACGCGCCGCGGAAGGCGCCGTTGACCCAGTCGCACAATGCCGCGGTCGAACGAAAGTTGGTCGAGAGCTCGAGCACGCGCCCGCAGCGCGCGATCCGGTCCCGCACGATCTGGTAGGTCTGGATGTCGGCGCGGCGAAAGCGATAGATCGACTGCTTGGGGTCTCCCACGACGAAGAGCGAGCCGGGCGCGGGCTCGAGCTTGCGCCAGTCCCGCTGCCGGGTATCCGATCCGGTCAGGTAGAAGAGGATCTCGGCCTGGATGGGATCGGTGTCCTGGAACTCGTCCACGAGGATCGGCGTGAACCGGCGGCGAAGGTCCTCCCGCACGCTCGGGTGGTCGCGCAGCAGGTCGCGCGCCAGCAGCAGCAGATCCTGGAAGTTCAAGCGTCCCTGGTACCGCCGCCAGTCGGCGTAGCGGTCTCTCGCTTCGAGGAGGACGGCCATGACGTCCGGGTAGACGTGCTCGGCCCACGCCGCCAGGCTCGGCTTGATGACCTCCTCGCGAAGCCGTTCGAGCGCCTTCCTCGCCGCTCCGGCGCCCTCGGCGGCGGAGCTCGCCTTGAGCGCGCGGAGGATGCGGACGAAGTCCGGGCCTCGCTCGGGATCGAGCAGCTCCCGAAGGCGCTCTGCCCGGCGCACGGCCTCCTGGAACTTGTTCCAGCCTCCGGGCGGGGCTTCGCGCGGGAGCGACGCGGCGACCCGGCCGAGGAAGTCCTCGATCTGCCGGCGCGCCGGGGCGAAATCCGGCTCCGGGCCCCGCGTTCCCGCCGCGACATCGACGTCGGCGTTCTCGCAGAGCGTCGCGAAGGCTTCGCGGAGATCTTCGAGCGGGATGCCGAGCTCGATCAGCCGCGCCAGACGAGGGTCTTCGCCGAAGAAGAGGCTCTCCGCGAAGCGGTCCCACGCCTCGTTGCGCGCGACTCCGTCCTCGGGCTCGTCCATCTCCTCGAAGCGAGGGTCGAGGCCGGCCTCGACCGGGCGCTCGCGCAGCAGGCGGGCCGCGAAGGCGTGGATCGTGCCGACGAAACAGGAGTCGATTCCGGAGAGCGCCGCGGCAAGCCGTCCCCGGCGCGCCGCATCCTTTTCGCGCCCGAGGGCGTCTTCGAGCGCGTTCTGAAACCGCTGACGAAGCTGCGCCGCCGCCCGGATCGTGAACGTCACCGCCGACAGGCGGTCGACCGTCGTCGTCCCCGTCGCGACGAGCGCGGTCATCCGGTCGATCAGGCTCTTGGTCTTTCCGGTGCCCGCCGCAGCCTCGACCAGGAGCGTCCTGGTCAGATCCTCGGCGATGGCGCGTCGCGCCGGCTCGTCGGGCAGGAGAGCCGGATGGGCGGGCGGCTCAGGCTTCCGGCGCATGGATCTCCCGAAACGCGGCGAGGACGGGATCGCCGCTCTTCTCGAGCTTCGTTCTGGCGCGCTCGCCGGCCGTCCTGCCGCCGCAGACCGACCCGAGCTCGCAGTTGGTGCAGTCCTCGGCGGAAAGGGCGTGCGGGAACATTCCCGCGGCGACCAGGTCGAAGAGTCGCCCGAGCACCCGGCGGGTCTCCGCCCGGTCGAGGGGCATCGTGATCCGCTGGCCCTCTCCTCTCTGGCCGGGGAGGAAATAGCCGCTTTGCGAAACGCGCCCGGTCCGCCCGGCCCGCTCGAGCAGCGCCTCGAAGGCGATCGCGTAGAGCGCCGGCTGGACCTGGCGCCCGCCCCGCAAGCCCCGCCCTTCTTGAATTCCCCAGGCGCTGCCCGTCTTGTAGTCCCAGACGTGGAACGTGCCGTCGGGCGCTTCGTCCACGCGGTCGATCGAGCCGCGCAGCAGAAGCGAGCGACCCTCCCCGGCCGGGATCTCGACCGGATCGGGGCTCGCGATCGGCGCGCGGGACCGCGCGATTTCGCGGGGAAGGCCGAAAGGGACCTCGAAGTAGCGGGGCGTCGCATCGGCGGACCGCTCCTGCTCGCGCCGCAGAAGCGTGCGGCACGCGAAGCGGATTCTTTCGCGCTGCATGGCGAAGGCAAGCTCGCTCGCCGGGGTGATCCGCTCGCGCCATGCCGCGATCTGCTCGTCGGCGACACCGAGGATCGATTCGAGGTGCCCCGCTTGCCCGGGCCTCTCGCCGGCCTCGGTGATCCGCTCGAAAAACACCCGGAAGACCTCGTGGAGGAGGCTTCCCTCTCCCATCGGGTCGAGCCACCGGGTCGGGTCGCGCTCGACGTCGTCGGGCGGCTCGACGCCGAGGACTCGCCGGACGAAATAGGCGAACGGGCAGCGGGCGAGCTCCTGGACCCGAGAGGCCGAGACCGGCCTGCCGCTCGCGCGCGGATCGAGCTCGGGCGTCCCCCCGCGAACCCAGCCGTCCCAGGTCGTGAAGGCTTCGCTGTCGCGAGCCTCCGCGGCGCGATGGCCGTCCTGGAGCCACGGATAAGCCGCGCGCACCAGGCGCCCGGCGGCCTCTCCCGAGGCGGCCGGCCCGGCCAGGCGCAGCTTCGCGATCCACCACTCGCTCTCGTCCAGGGCGTCGCCCTCGGCCGGAACGAATCCCGCCGCGGCCGGGAGCGCTCGGGCGAGGTCCTGGTAGTCCGCCTCCGGCCGGCCGGATTGCCTCCGGAAGAGATCGAGGAAGAAGGGAGAAGGGGCGGGCTCGCCGGCCTGGGAAAGGTTGCGGAGGTCGAAGCTCGAGTAACTCGCCGTCAGAGTCCCGCGAAGCCGCGCCGCGCAAGCCTTCAGGGCCGCGGCCGCGTCGCGCGGGCGCTGGCGGCCCAGAGCCAGCCGCGGCCGGTCGAGACCGTCGTTGATCCGCCGGCGCTCTTCGTCGAGGAGGATCGGGTCCTCCAGATCCTGGCCGGGATGCCGTCCCTCGTCCAGGCCGATGAGAAACGTGTACCGGCGCCCCGAGAACCCGCCGGAGGCGTAATGGGCGACGTGGACGCGGCCCGGCCGGGGGCGGTCGGCGCCGATCGAGAGCCTCTCGACGGCATCGCGCAGGCGCTCGACGGCGGTCGCGACGGAGATCGGCGGAGCAACGAGCTCCTCGAATTCCTCGAACAGGGCGTCGAGCGCCGTTGCCGCGGTCGCGTCGGTCTCGTCGCCGACGCGGGCGAACTCCGCGACGAAGGCCCGCGCTCCGGCCGCGAGCCGGCGCAGATCTCCCGGCCCCTCGCGGGACCGTGGCGCGAGCTCCAGAGCGCGCTCGACGAAGCGCCGCGCCCGCCGCGCCGCCTGAAGGTCGCGCGCCCGGGCCGCGGCGCGCTGCGCCATCCGCTCGGGGGTCGCCTCGGCCTCGTCCCGTCGCGAGCGCGGCTCCGGCTTCTCGAGCTCCCCGACCAGGTGGTCGAGGCGCGAGAGATGCCGATTGCGTCCCCAGCCGAGGCCGGCGCGCCGGATGACCCGCGCGACGACGCGCGCTCCCGGTTCCGACGCGCCGTCCTGCCGTTGGAGGGTCAGCGCGCCCGCCGCGAGGGCCTGGCGCAGGACCTCGGCGGCGAAGTCCTGCCCGATCCAGTCGAGAAACGCTCGCGCCGCGCGCCCGGGTCGCGTGCCGGCGGCGGGAATGCCGCCGGCGAACGTGCACGGGATCTCGTGCTCGCGGGAAAGCTCCCAGACGAGCGCCGGATAGATGGCGGGATCCGTGTGGAGGATCTCGACCTCGTCGAATGCGATCCCTCCGGAGAGAATGCGCCGGAAGACCTCGCGGATCTCGTTCTCCTCGCCGATCGCGCGGAAGAGGCGCGCGGCCCGCGCCGCGTTCTCCCAGGCCTCCGGAGGATCCGCCGCGAGCGCGACGAGGCGGTCCGCGGCGAGCCTTTCCAGGAATCCGCGCTCGAGCGCCGAGAGCTCGGCGGCGGACGGCAGAATGTAGGTCGCCCCCTCCGCAGCGCAGCGCCCGGCCTCGAGGGCTTGCGCGGCGCGGCGCAGGACCTCGATGCCGTCCGCGACGTTGCCCGCTTCGAGCGCCGCGGCGTGGCGGCGGAAGACTTCGCGCAGCTCGCGATGCTTCTTGGGGTCGGAAAACGCGCTCTCGGGAATGGCCTCCGGGGAGAGGCCGGCGGCGCGAAGCTCGTCGAGCGTGGCCTGGAGGGCGCGGTGGAGACCGGGGCGATCGGAGAGCCCGCCGAAATAGGAGCCGGGCCCGAGAGCCTCCACGCAAGCCTGCTCGACCAGCGCGAGAGCCTGGGCCCGCGACAGCAGGCCGCAGCCCTGCCGGGCGAGTTCCGCGCCGACCAGGGAGTGGGCGAGCGTGCGCGGCGTCTCGACGCGCAGGTTGATCCACGGCGTTCCGCTTCGGGCGACCCGCTCGACGAGCTGGCGGCCGACCGCGAGCGACGGCGCGACGAGGATCTTCTCTTCGAGCGGCCGCTCCCGGCAAACCCGCGCGAGCTCCTCGACGAGCAGGGAGTCCGGAGACGTCGTCGTCGCTTCGGGCTCGGCGTCGAAAGGAAGAAGGGGCTGAAAGGCCACGCAGAGAGTCATTCTGATCGTTTCCGGATGTTTTCAAAAGAGACCGGCGTCGGCAGAGAGAGTTTCGCGCCGGGGGCGGGACAGAAGACGTCCGAGCGGCAGGCCGCGTTCGGGGAACCGGGATCCGTCAGAGCGCCATTGGCGCGATCTCCGAGACGAGCGCGCGCGCCGCGGGCGACAGCTCCCGCCCGCGTTTGGTCACGATGCCGTACTTGTCCTGCCCGAAGAGATGCCGCGCGGAGCGCGCCGCGAGGCGGCGGTCGGCCGGGTCCAGGCAAAAGTCGGGGACGACCCCGATTCCGAGGCCAAGTCCCGCGTACCGCTTGATCGTCTCCCAGCCGCCGGCTTCCAGGGATACCTTGAGCGGCAGGCCTTTCTCGGCGAACAGGCCCTCGATCAATTTTCGCGTCGAGGAGCCGGGCCAGGGGAGGATGAAGCGGTGCCGGGAGAGGCCCTCGAGCGTCAGGCTCCGGGCGCGGTGAACGGGATGGTTGCGCGGGGCGATCAGCAGGCGGTCCGCCGTCCGGAAGGCAGCGAAGGCCATGTCCGCCGGGGGCTCGGGCAGCGCGCGCAGAGCGAAGTCGATCTCTCCCTGGCGCAGCATCGCAAGCATGTCCTCCGCGGACCGGTGCCGGATGAAGACCTCGACGCCCGGATGCCGCCGCAGAAAGGATCGGATCGGGCCGGGAAGCAGGTACAGGATTCCCGCCTGGCCGGCCCCCACCTGCACCGGACCGCGCAGCACGCCGTCGGTCGATTCCTGCAAGCGGCTGCGCGTCCGGTCCCACTGCTCGACCAGCGGACCGACGGATTCCAGCAGCAGGTTGCCGGCGCGCGTCAGCCGCACGCCGTGCCCGATTCGCTCGAAGAGGCGCACGCCGAGCTCCCGTTCGAGCTTCTGGACCGCCATCGTCACGGTCGGCTGAGTCCGGTAGAGTCTTCGGGCGGCGGCGCTGAAACTGCCCTCCCGGGATACGGCGAGGAAGACGCGGGCCTGCTGGATTTCCAACGGCTGGTTCCTATTCGATATCCTTATATCAGAAATAGAAACTATTGATTTGACGAGAGGGTCGCCACGGGCGGAAATTACTTCCGGATGGTGGGCGACCGGCAGGAGTTCGGGTCGGAAGAAGCCCGGGACCTGATCGAGGACTCGATCCGCCGGGGTCTCGTCGCCTACCGTCGCGGAGACTTCGCCGACGCCGCGCGCGCTCTCGGGGAGGTTCTTCCGCGCCTCGAGAGCGAGATGCCGGAGATGTGGGAGCGCCTCGGCGAGGCGTATGCCGAGACCCGGGACTTCGACCGCGCCATCGACGTGCTCGAGCGGGTCGTTTCCGCGGGCCGCGCCACGGCCGGGACCTACGAGCGGCTGGCAACGTGCGCCATGGAGCTCCGGCGATTCGCGGACGAGGCGCGTTATCGCGAAGCCGCGCTGGATCTGCGTCCCGAAGATCCCTCCTTCTGGCGGGCGCTCGGAATGGCCCGCCGGCGCGCAGGCTCGGTGCGAGAGGCCGTAACCTGCTTCCTCGAGGCGCTGAGGCTCGATCCGCGGGACGGAGCCGATGCCGGAATCGAGCTTGGCCGCGCCCTTCGCGAGCTCGGCGAGCGCGAGCGCGCGGTCGATGCCTATCGAGAGGCCCTGACGCGCCAGCCCGGGCGATCCGATCTCTGGAGCGATCTTGCGACTCTCTACTCCGAGATGGGTCGCTTCCCCGAGTCGGACCAGGCCGTTCGCGAAGCCATCCGGCTCAGGCCGAACAACGCCGCCGCCTGGCGGACCCTCGCGTCCAACACGTTGAAGAACGGGAAGCGGGAGACGGCGCAGAAAGCCTACGAGAGAATGAAGGCGCTCAATCCCGATTTTGCCGAGGAGATCCTGAGCTGGGTCGCCAACACGGCGGGCCTTCCGCCGGACGATCTGGCCGTCTCGAAGCTTGCGGCCGCGCCGGCGGGAACTCCGCCGCGCCGCGGCCGTCTCCTTCCGTTTCCCCCGCGCGGCTGACGGCCAGCGCGCCGCCGACTCGACGGCCTGGGCGATCGGTCCGGCTCCGACCGTAAGATTTTCGGATGTGGCGTCGGACGCTCGCGCGGCTCGGATTTGCCGCCACGGCGGTTCTCTACGTCGCCGTCGGCCTGACGGCCGCGCGCCTCGCCCTCGCGGGCGCGCGGGACCGCGAATCGGGAATGCCCGGCGCGCTTCGCCTGCTCCTCCGGCAGCCGCATGGCCGGACGCTGGCCGGCGCGGTCACGGCCGGTCTCGCCGCCTTCTCTCTCTGGCACCTGATCCAGGCGCGAAACCCGCGGCGCAAGCCCCTCGAGCGCGCGGGGCATCTGATCAGCCTCGCCGGCTACGCCGCTCTTGCGTGGAGCGGCGTCGCGCTGCTCCTGCGGCTGAGGCAGCCGGAAGGGGCCTTCCAGCGCTCGGCGCTCGAGTGGCTGATCTCCCGTTCCTGGGGAGTCGCGGCGGTCGAGGCCGCGGGCTTCGTCTCGATCGGCGCGGGGGTCTTCGAGATCTGGCAGGGTGTCGGCGGCAGGCTGCGCAACCGCTTCGCGACTCAATGGCTCTCGCGCCGCGCCGCGGGGCTGTTGCGCCGAGTGGCTCGCTTCGGCCTCGCGGCGCGAGGCGTCGTGCTCGTGCTGATCGGCTACTTTCAGGTGCGGGTTGCCGTGGATCTCGAGCCGCGCGAGCTCCGGGAGATCGGCGGAGCCTTGCGGGTCCTCTCGCGATCTCCGGCGGTCGGGCCCTTGCTCGCAGGTGTCGTCGCGCTGGGCCTGGTCGCCTACGGCCTGTTCATGGCTCTTCTCGCGGTGGGCGCGCGTCGGCTCTGAACGGCCTGCCGGGTGGCACTTTCCGGCCCCTTCGCAAACGTTACGGCTCGTAACATCCGGAGCAGGCGCCGACCGGCGGCCTGCAGGCAATCTCCTTGTCGGTCAGCGAGTTGGAATCTGGCCGCGAGATTGCGTCTGAAGGAGCGCGGGAGGCCTCCGGGGCCGTCCCGGAGGACCGATGACCGGCATCACCGATGAGCGGCACTCGACTCGGGTCGATGTGGATCACTCCACGTTGAAGCGAGAGGTGTCGGGCGCGGACCTCCACTTTTCCGTGGCACTGGTCGGACCCGTCGACCAGATCTGGGCGGAGGCGTACCGCATCCTCCAGGCCGACTCGACGGCCTTTCGTCGCCTGCGCCTGGACGAGGCGAGCCGATCCGTTTCGTTCACCTGCCGGATGATCGACGGACCCGCCCAGGTCTTCGACATCCTGGAACGGCTCGACGCGCTGATCAAGCGCGTCAACCTGCAGGTGTCGGGGCGGCGCTAGGAAGCAGGGGTCAGCGGTCAGGGGTCAGTAGTCAGGGTCCGGATCCGCTCTCCCTGACCCCTGACCCCCCACTCCCTTATCCCCTCAGCTTCGCAAGCGCCTCCGAGATGCGCTTCTTCTGCGTGTTGTCCCTGGTCATCGCCAGCGCCTTGCCGTAATACTCGGCGGCGAGCTTCTTGTCGCCCTTGTTCAGATAGGCCTCGGCCAGGCTGTCGCAGGCGTTCCAGGATTTCGGGTAGTCCTTGACGTTCTTCTGGAAGATGCCGATGGCTTCGTCGTACTTCTTCTGGCCGAGGAGCTGGTAGCCGTAGAGGTTGATCTCGGCCTCGGTCGCGATCTGGAGCGCCCTGGAGCGCAGCTCGGCCGCGGCCTTCGCGTCGCCTTTCTTCTCGAGAAAGCCCGCCTTGGTTCGCAGGTTCGTGAAGTTCTCGTTCATCGCGACCGACCGGTCCGCCCACTTCTCCGCTTCCTCGAGGTTGACGCCGTTCTGGAGGCAGTAGGCCGCGGCCCCGTTCCAGCCTTGCCAGGAGAAGCGCGGCAGGCCCCGGAGCTGGCTGCGCAGGCTCTCGACGGTCACGCCCGGCGTGTCGACCGTGATCCGGATCGGGACCGCGAGCTCCTCCCACCGCAGCAGCGCCGTGACCGAATCGCCGGCGGGATCCTCGAAGGTGTAGGCGAGCCGCTCTTGGAAGTCCGATTTCTTCGGCTGCACGGTCACGCGCAGAGCATCCTCCTTCGGGTCGTAGCTGAAGCTGCCCCAGGCCTTCGAGACGTTGCTGAAGGCGATGGTCCAGTCCTTCTCCGTCGGGATCATGTGAAGGCCGTAGGTGCCCGCGGCGAGCTTCTGACCCTCGATCGAGACGGGGGAGCTGAAGGAGATCGTCGTGTTCTCGTTCGCTCCCGCCCTCCAGACCTCTCCGTAGGGGACCAGCCCTCCCCAGATTTTTCGCTTGTTGACGGCGGGCCGGTGGTAGTGGATGGCGATCTCCGTCAGGCCGACGGTCTGCGTCACGGAGGCCTCGGGGCTTTGCTGTGGCAGAACGAGCGGCGGGACCTGCGCGGACAGCGCCGAGGGCCCCGCCGCGGCGACGGCCAGGGCGAGCCGGGCTGCGATTCTTGCGACTGCTCTCATCACTTCCTCCCTTCGCAATGCGGACGCATCGGTATCCATGGGACGCCGGGGTCTGGGAATTCTTACGGAACGGGCGAGGCGGAGTTTCCGAAGTCGATGCGCGATCGCCGCCGGGCAATGAGCCCGCGCGGGCGCGCATCGTTTGCCATCGAATTTCGCGTTCTCGTCCCCGCGCGATGGCCCCTGGTCCCGCCGCGATTCTTTCCTCGACTCGCGCCTTTCGGGCAGAATGCCGGGAACATGTCTCGGGATTCCACGTTGGGCTCGGTCCACGAGCCGTTGACCGGGCGTTTGCCGGATCGCGCCGAGATCCTCGGGCGCTGGCGCGAACGGGTCGCCTTCTTCCGCCGTTCGCGCCTCGTCGATGAGATCCCGCGCCGTTCGCGCGGCAGGGTCAACCGGGCGTCGGTCGCCGCGCCTCGCGCGGACCTCGCTCCTCTCGACCCGCGCCGCATCGGCGGGGAGAGTCCGCGGGGCGGCGATTCGTAGGCGGGGCCTTCTCCCGCCCGAAGGCCGGGAGGACGGAGAACGGCTGCGCCGCGAGCTCCTGGACTTCATCCGGGAACTGGGCCTCGGAGCCGCCGCCCCGTTGACTGACGAGACGTCGCTGCTTCGTTCGGGCCTCCTGGATTCCACGGCCCTGTTTCACCTGGTCGAGTGGATCGAGCGCCGCGTCGGCGCCCCGATCGATCCGACCTCGCTCGACCTCGTCTCCGAGTGGGACACCGCTTCGCGCATCGTCGCCTTCATTCAGAGGCGCCGCGGACCAGGCGTCGGGACCGGGGAAGATCCGCCGGGATCGAGGCCGGGCGGTTCGAATCGATGAGGGATTCCGACGAGATCGTTCGGTACGGTCCGGAGTTTCGGGACCAGGTCCTGCGGCTGCTCGTCCACGGCTTGAGCCCCGACGCGTCCCGGAACGACGCGTACATGAGGTGGAAGCACGAGCGCAATCCCTACCGGCGCGATCCGCTGATCTTCCTGGCGCGCCGGGGCCGGGAGGTGGTCGGCATGCGGAGTTTCCTTGCGACCGAGTGGCAGGCCGGTTCCCCGCCGGAGACGTTCGGCGCTCTCTACGCCGACGACTTCGTGATCGCTCCCGAGCACCGCAATCGGGGCGTCGCGCCGCGGATCATGGAGACCGCGATGCGGGAGCTGCGGGACGAGCCGGAGCGGCTCGCGATCAACTTGAGCGCGGGACCGGTGACGCTGCTCGTCTCCCTGGCCGGCGGATGGAAGAGCGCGGGGCCGGTGCGGCCGGTCGGGCGCCGGTCGCGTCGCGCGAAGGCCCTCGAGCTGGCCGCCCGGCTGGGTCGCCGGATGCTTCGGCGCGTCTACCCCGCGCGCATCATGGCGGCGGCGGCCGGGACGCTCGCGCCGTTCTCCCGGCTCGATCGCGCGATCTCGCGGAGGGGAGGACGGCTCGCTCCGAACGTCGTGGCGCAGCGGGAACCGCGAATCGAGGCCATGGCCGACCTCGTGGCCCGGCTTCCTTTCGACGGCCGGGTCCGTCACGTGAGAGACGCGCGCTACTTCTCCTGGCGGTTCCGCAATCCCACGCGGGATTACCGGTTTCTGTTCTGGGAAGGCGAGCGCCTGGAGGGTTACCTGGTGCTTGGGACCCCGCTGGCCGACCCGCGACCGACCGGCCGGGTGAACATCGTGGATTGGGAAGCCCGCGACGAATCAGTCCGGGAAGACCTGCTCCGGGCGGCTCTGGCGGAAGGCGTCTTTCCGGAGCTCGTGACGTGGACCGCGACGCTCGGGCCGGACCCGCGACGGCTCCTGCAGGAGAGCGGGTTCGAGCCCGTGGACGCCCATCGCACGGCTCGCGGCATCCCGTGCATTCTGGTCCGCCCCATCCGGCAGGAAGAGCCCGGGCAAGAATGGATCGTCTCGGGCCGGAGGCTGCTCGACATGGCCAACTGGGATCTGCGAATGATCTACTCGATGCACGGATAGGAGGCCGCGGCGGCGGCGTTCCGCCCCGCTCGAACCGAACGGCGTCAACCGTTGCGGCGTTGGAACTCCTTCATGAAGGACACGAGGGCTTCGACCCCCTCTCGGGGAAAGGCGTTGTAGATCGAGGCGCGGATGCCGCCCACCGAGCGGTGTCCCTTCAGGCCGTCGAGGCGGGCGGCCTTCGCCTCCGAGACGAACTGTTTCTCGAGGTCCTCGGACGGGAGTCGAAACGTCACGTTCATGTTCGAGCGGCTTTCGGGCTTCGCGTGCGGCCGGTAGAAGCCGCCGGAGCCGTCGATCGCGCCGTAGAGCATCTTCGCCTTCTCGGCGTTGCGCCGCGCGATCGCCTCGAGGCCTCCCTGCTCGAGCAGCCACCGCATGGTCAGCCGCATGATGTAGACGCCGAAGACGGCCGGCGTGTTGTAGAGCGACTTCTCCTTGACGTGGGCGTTGTAGTCGAGCATCGACGGGAGGTTCTTCGGCGAGCGCGCGAGCAGGTCGTCGCGGAGAATGACGAGCGTCACGCCCGACGGCCCCAGGTTCTTCTGCGCGCCGGCATAGATCAGCGCGTATTTCCCGACGTCGATCGGCCGGCTGAAGATGTCGGAGGACGCGTCGCAGACGAGGGGGACCGATCCCGCTTCGGGCTCCCGCCCCCACTCGACGCCCTGGATGGTCTCGTTGGAGGTGAAGTGGACGTAGGCCGCCTGGGCATCGAGCCGCAGCGCCCCCGGCTCCGGGACCCGGTCGAAGTTCTGCGCCTCGGCCGGGGCGAGCACGTTGACGGCGCCGACCTTCTGCGCCTCCTTGACGGCCTTCTTGCCCCAGGAGCCGGTGACGACGTAGTCGGCCTTGCCGCCGGCCGTCAGGATGTTCATCGGCACCATCGAGAACTGCAGCGACGCGCCGCCCTGCAGGAAGAGCACGTGATGGCTCGCCGGGACGCCGGCGAGCCTGCGGATGTCCGCCTCGCATCCCTGAATGATCTCCTCGAAGGTCTTCGAGCGGTGGCTGATCTCCAGAACCGACATGCCGACCCCCGGCAGCGCCATCAGGTCGCGCTGGGCCTCGGCGAGAACGGGCTCCGGGAGAACGGCGGGTCCCGCGGCGAAATTGAAAATGCGGTCGGTCATATGGCCTCGCTCGGTTGTTCGTCGACAGTCTACCGGAGCCGCTTCACAGCGCCACGACGGACATCTCGATGATGTCCTCGGTCGAGCGGCGGATGGCGTCGAGGGTCTCCGGGCCCGGGGCCTGGTTCAGATGGATGCGCGCGACGGCCGCCTTGGCGCCGTCGAAGACGATGTTCTCGGTTTCCTGGACGTTGATTCCCGCTTCCTTGATCCGGTCGAAAACCGCGGCGAGCACCCCCACCCGGTCGTAGTGGCGAACGACGAGCAAGTGCGTCGCGGGCGACTTGCGGGCGAGGTTCACGACGTTGGGCGCGCGCCCGGTGTCGCGATATTCCCGGACGATGCGGACCGTCTCGGCGGCGATCGCTTCCTGCGCCTGCTCGGTCGAGGCGCCGATGTGATGCGAGCCGATGACGCCGGGCAGCCCGAAGATCGCATCGGAGACCTCGCCGGTCCCGCCCGCCGGCTCGCCGGCGAAGACGTCCAGGGCCGCGCGGATGCCCTTCTCGCGGACGGCGCGCTCGAGGGCCGCCTGGTCGACGACCTCGGCGCGCGACGTGTTGACGAACAGGGCGCCGGGCCTCATGGCCGCGAAGAACTCCTCCCCGCAGAGGCCCCGGGTTTCGGGCTTAGCCGCCAGGTGGACGCTCACCATGTCGGAAGACGCGGCGACTTGCGCCGGCGCGGCCTTGCGCGCGACGCCGAGGGCCTCGGCCTTCTCGGGAGTCAGGCTGCGGCTCCAGGCGACGACCGGCATTCCGAAGGCGCGCGCGCGGGAGATCATCTCCTTGCCGATCCCGCCCGTGCCGAGGACGCCGAGCGTCGAGCCGAAGAGGCCCCGGGCCTTGCTGTACTCCTTCTTGTTCCAGACGCCTCGCTTCAGGTCCGCCGCGCCCTCGGCGATGTGGCGGTCCAGGGCCAGGATCAGCGCGAACGCGAGCTCCGCAACGGCGATCGAGTTCTTGCCCGGGCAGTTGGCGACGGAAATGCCGCGCTCGGACGCCGCCTCGACGTCGATCGTGTTGTAGCCCGCGCCGGCCCGGATGACGAGCGAAAGGGGGCCGGACTCGAGCATCGGCCGCGTCACCCGGGTCGACCGGACCACCAGGACCTCGGCGCCGGAAGAGCGCAGCGCCTCGGTCAGCGCGTCGTCCTTCGCGTCGGGCTGGTAGAGGACCTCGCCGCCGAGGCCCTTCAAGCCCTCGAGCCCGCTCTTCTCGAACTTGTCCGCGACAAGGATCTTCATGCTGGCCTCTCGATCTCGTGAATCAGGAGTCCGTCCCGAAGTTTCGGCTCGAACCACGTGCTCTTGGGCGGCATGATCTGCCCGGCGTCCGCGACGGCCATCAGCTGCGCGAGCGAGACCGGGTACATCGAGAAGGCGGCCGCGGCGCTTCCCGAGTCGACGAGCCGCTCGAGCTCGCCCGTGCCGCGGATGCCCCCGACGAAATCGATGCGTTTGTCGGTTCGGATGTCCTTGATTCCGAGCAGGGGGTCGAGCACGTGGCGCTGGAGCGCGTCGGCGTCGAGCGATTCCGAGCCGGCCTCCGGGGAGGGCCGGGGGAGCTCGAGCGAAAACCAGCGCCCCGAGAGATAGACGCCCACCGTTCCCCTTCGGGTGGGGGAGGCCGGAGCGCCGTCGCGCACCGAAAAGAGCCGCCGGAGTTCGGCCAGGAGCTGATCGGGGGTTCGTCCCTGCAGGTCCTTGACGACGCGGTTGTAGGGAAGGATCCGCACCTGGCCGGCCGGAAAGACGACGGCGAGGAAGAAGTTGTAGGCCTCCTTCCCGGTGTGGCGCGGGTTGCCGGCCCGCCGCTCTCCCCGCGCGCGGGAGGCGCTCGCGGCGCGGTGGTGGCCGTCGGCGATGTAGAGAAGGGGAACCGCGGCGAACGCCGCCTCGAGCCGGCGGGCCGCCTCCTCGGGCATCCGCCAGATCGTGTGCGCGACGCCGTCGGGCGCCGTGAAGTCGTAGAGAGGGCTCTCCCGTTTCGCCTCGGCGATCGCGGCGTCGATCTCGGGCCGGTCGCGGTAGGTCAGGAACACCGGTCCCGTCTGAGCGGAGAGCCGCAGCATGTGCCGGGTGCGGTCGTCCTCCTTGTCGCGGCGCGTGCGCTCGTGCTTGCGGACGACGTCCTCGTCGTATTCGTCGATCGCGCAGCATCCCGCCACGCCCGTCTGCTCGTGGTTTCCCATGCGGAGGCGATACACGTAGAGGGTCGGCGCGCGATCGGCCGAAAGAGGCGCCTCGCGCTTCAACCGTTCGAAGTTCTCCGCGGCGCGCGCGTAGACGGCCTCCGCGTGGGGATCGGTCCCGTCGGGAAGATCGATCTCGGCCCGGGAGACGTGGAGGAACGAGAGCGGGTTGCCGGAGGCGAGGGCTCGCGCCTCCGAGGTCGAAACGACGTCATAAGGCACCGCGGCGACCGCGGCGGCGGTCTGCGGCGAAGGGCGCAAGGCTCGGAAGGGCCGGACGGTCGCCAATTCTCCCTCCTCCAATTCGGCCGGGGCGCAAGCGCGAGGCGGATTCTATGAAATCTGCGGATTCATCGGTAAGATGTCCGCCGCAATCACATCCAAAGGAGGGGTTCCCGTGACACGAAAGATGCCCGGAGGGATTCTCGCGCTCGCCGCCCTGATCGCGCCGGCCCTGCTGATGGTTTCGGGAGCCGCCGCGGACTCCAAGCCCGCCCCGAAGTCGACGGCCGCCCGCGTGGAACGCGGCAAGTATCTCGTCACGATCGCGGGCTGCAACGACTGCCACACCCCCTGGAAGATGGGGCCCAATGGGGTTCCGGAACCCGACATGACGCGGATGCTCTCCGGCCATCCCGAAGGCATGAAACTTCCGCCTGCCCCGCAGCCTTCGGGTCCCTGGCTCGCCTCGTTTGCGGCGACCCAGACGGCGTTTGCCGGGCCGTGGGGGGTGACGTATGCCATGAACCTGACTCCGGACCAGAACACGGGAATTGGGATCTGGACCGAGGACCTCTTCATCAAGACGATGCGAACCGGGAAGCACTACGGCACCTCGCGGCCCATTCAGCCGCCGATGCCGTGGTACGGGCTGGCGAAGGCCACCGACGAGGATCTCAAGGCGATCTACGCCTACCTGCGCACGATTCCGCCGATCGTCAACCACGTGCCGGACTACGAGGAGCCGCCGGGTCCCAAGCCGGCGCCGGCGAAGAAGTAGAAGGCGCGTCTCCGCGGGCTACAGCGTCGCGAGGAACTGGAAATACTCCTCGGGGCTCGAGGACAGGGCCATGCCGAAGCCGCTCGGCACCAGGCGCGCCAGGGCGGTCGGCGCCCGGTAGGATCGCACGACGCGGCCGTGCAGCGGGATGCGCTTGCCGTCGGGCAGATGCAGCTCCGCCGCGAGCGGCGCGCCGAGGTTGGGGATCCGAATCGACCGCACGAAGAGGCCCAGGGGAGACAGGTTGTAGGTAAAGCCGTAGTACGGCGACCCGGCGTGATGAAACTCGATCACCAGCCGCCGCTTGACGCGCGGAAACTTCCTCTTGTCCGCCATGCTGGCCGCGGAGACGTCCCACCTCTCCGCGGCCCGAGCATACGACGGAACGGGCGGCGCGGCGCCTTGTTTTTGGGGCCCGCCGGCCCCGCTCTCAGCGCGCCAGGCGCAGCGGGGAGCCGTCCTTGCCGGCGCGCTCGCGTTCGGCCGGATCGGATCGCGCGAAGTCGCGCTCGCCCGAGTAGACCGGCGCGCACCAGTGGCGGTACTCGGGCCGCCGGCCCCGCACGACGTCGAAAAAGACCTTGCGAAGGTCGCGGACGACCGGCCCCATCGTGCCCGCGCCGATCGGGCGGTAGTCCACGCGCGTGACCGCCCCGATCTGAACTCCCGTGCCGCAGAGGAAGACCTCGTCGGCGAGGTAGATCTCCGTGCGGTCGACCGGCCGCTCGACCACCGTCAGGCCGAGCTCCTGCCGGAGCAGGTCGAGAACGGTGCGCCGCGTGATCCCCTCCAGAATGTCGTCGGTAATTCCCGGGGTCACCGCGGTCCCGTTCTTGACGAGGAAGACGTTGGCCGCCGAGGCCTCCGAGACGTGCCCGCTCTGGGCCAGCACGATCGCGTCGTCGAACCCGGCGCGCTGCGCGTCGCTCTTGGCCAGGGCGGAGTTGACGTAGGAGCCGGCGACCTTGCCGCGGGCGGGAATCATGTTGTCGTCGACTCGCCGCCAGGAGGAGACCGTGAGGTGCAGGTTCTCTTCGTTGTCCAGGTAACGCCCGTAGGGCACCGCCACGATCGAGACCTCGGGCGTCAGGTTGTGGAGCCGCACGCCGAGCGACTCGTCGCCGTAGAAGGCGAGCGGCCGAGCGTAGCAGTCCTCGCGGAGAAGCTCCGCCCGCAGCAGCTCGATCAGGGCGGCCGACAGGCTCTCTTCCGAGAAGGGAAGCTCCATGCCGAGAAGGCGGCCCGACTCGAGGAAGCGCCGGAAGTGGTCGCGCGGGCGAAAGACGAAGAGCTCCTCCTCCTCGGCGTTCCAGTAGCCGCGGAGTCCGCCGAAGACCGCCGTTCCGTAGTTGAGGGCGTGGGTCATGACGCCGACGCGGGCCTCGGCGTAAGGGACGATGTGGCCGCGGAAGAACGCATGGCGGGGCAGGGTCATGGCGACGGGCCTCCTCTCGCTGCGGTTGGGGATTTTCATCTCAAGTCCAATTTCGATATCCATCTGGAGTCCATCTCAGATTGGCATTACAATCGGCCTTCGCGAGGAGACATTCAATAGCCACTTTAGCGGAAATGGACCGGCGCCGACGAGTCCCTCGGGGCCCGCAGGAGTTCGCCCGGTCGCTCGGCAACTGGGCCGCGGGGGACGGACCGGCCTACCGGCGGCTGGCGGAGGCCCTGCGCGCCGCCATCCGGCGCGGCGAGGCGGCGCCGGGCGAGCGGCTGCCGGCCGAGCGCGTGCTCGCGCGCCTGCTCGCCGTGTCGCGCACCACGGTCGTGGCGGCCTACGAGATTCTGCGCCAGGAGGAGTGGCTGGAGAGCCGGCAGGGAAGCGGCACGCGCGTCTGCCCCGGGGACGGCGCGCCGGGAGTTCTGCCCGAGGATGCGTCCGGCTCCGTGCGGGGCCATCCGGTCTATCGCGGCCTGATCGAGGGACCCGGCGGCACGATCGAGTTTCTCGGGGCGCACCTCTCGGACGCCGACTTCCTGGTCAAGGAGCTGGCCGTCCTGGACCGGCGGGCCCTCTCGGAGCTGGCGCGAACGCCCGGCTACCTTCCGATGGGGCTGCCGGCGCTGCGCCGGGCGATCGCCGCGCACCTGTCGGACGGCGGCCTCGCGACCGTCGAAGAGCAGGTGCTCGTCACCTGCGGCGCCCAGCAAGCCGTCGCGATCGCGGGAGCGGCCTTTCTGCGAAGGGGCGACTCCGTCGTCCTGGAGAACCCGACCTATCTCGGCGCGATCGACATCTTCACGAGCCTCGGGGCGCGCTTGACGCCCGTACCGGTCGGCCGCGAAGGCGTGCGCGCCGAGACGCTGCGCGAGATCGCGACGCGGACCGGGCCGCGGCTGATCTACCTGATGCCGACGTTTCAGAACCCGACCGGCGCGCTGATGCCGGAGCGGCAGCGACGCGCGGTGGCGAGGCTCGCGCGGGAGCTCTCGATTCCGGTCGTGGAAGACAACACGCTGGCCGACCTCTCTCTCTCGGGCGCGCCGCCGGCTCCGCTTGCGGCCTTCGAGCCGCAGGCTCCCATCCTGACGGTGGGCTCGCTCTCCAAGCTCTTCTGGGGCGGGCTTCGGGTGGGCTGGATCCGCGCGGCGGAGCCGCTGCTTCTTCGGCTGACCCGGCGCAAGATCATGGCGGACCTGGGAGGGTCGCTGCTGTCGCAGCTTGCGGCGGTCCGGCTCCTGGGCAAGGCGGAAGAAGTCCGGGAGCTTCGCCGACGGCAGGTGCAGGAGCGGCTGGATTGGCTGACGAAGCTGCTCGCGCGCCACCTGCCTGAGTGGAGCTGGGCGCCGCCGGCCGGCGGCCTATCGCTCTGGGTGCGCTTGCCGCGCGGCAACGCGGACGAATTCGCTCAGTTGGCGCTTCGGCACGGCGTCTCGATCGTGCCGGGATCCCTGGCCTCCCCCGACGGCAGCTTCCCGGATTACCTGCGGCTGCCCTTCGTGCTCGACCGGGAAAGAATGGAGGAGGGCGTCGAGCGCCTGGCGCGCGCGTGGAGGTCCTACGGCGCCGCCGCCCGGCGCGAGCGGGCGAGCCTGGACGTGCTCGTCTAGCCGACCCTCGCCAGGAAACGCCTTTCGATGTCCTCGGCGATCGTCGGAGCGTCCGGATCCGAGGAGACCGGAGTGATCGCGTCGCCCGCGCCGACTTCCCCCTCTTCGAGCACGCGCAGATAGAAGCCGAGGCGGCGGCTCTCGAGCAGTGTCCGGACGAAGGCGGCGGAGCCCGCCTTCAGCCCCATCTTGAAGCAGGGCCCCCGCGGCCTGGTGACCTGAACCAGAGCGCTCCCGACGCGAAAGACGTCTCCCACGCGCACGGCGTCCTCGAAGAGGCCCCCGGTCGTGAAGTTCTCTCCGAAGAATCCGGCGGAAAGATCGGGCCGCCCGAGCAGACGGCGGAAGTGCGGATAGTGCTCGGAGGGATAGACGTAGACGGCCTGTTCGGGGCCGCCGTGGACGCGTTTGTCCGCCTGGATGTCGCCTTCGAGTGTCAGCCGCGTCAGGGCGACCCGCCCGGCCGCCGGCTCCTTGAAGATGCCCGTCGGCACCTCGCGGGAGCGCAGGCGAAAGACCTTTGCGACGGCGAGGTTGACGGAGAGGAGCCGGGCGGTCACGCAGAGAGATACGCGCGTGGGCCGCGGCGCGATTCCGGTCCCCCGAGAGCGCGCGGGTTAAGATCGCGCGCCGAACGCCTCCGGAAAGGGGTGCCGATGCGCTCGATGGCCCTCGCGATGCTCGTTCTGGCCGCCCCGGCCTCGGCGGCGCAGGCGCCGGCGAAGCCGCCGGCCGAGACCTCCACGGAGGCGATGCCATCGGTCGCGGAGAGGACCCGCGGGCTCGAGCGCCACGACGGGTTCCTGCCGTTCTTCTGGGATGCGCGCCGGGGAGAGCTGCTGCTCGAGATCGGGGAAGAGGGCGGAGAGTTCCTCTACGGCTCCGGTCTCGCGGGGGGCGCCGGGCTGATCGAAGCCGATCTCGACCGCGGACAGATGAGCGCGCTCGCCGTGTGCCGCTTCGAGCGCGTCGGGCCCCGGGTGCTCCTCGTGCGGCTCCAGACGGCGCAGACGAGCTTCTCCGAAGATCCCGAGCGCCGGCGCGTGGTGGAAGAGTCGTTCCCCTCTTCGGTTCTCGGCGCCTTGCCGATCGCCGCGGAGGATCGGGATCGGGTGCTCGTGGACGCGACGGCGTTCCTGCTGGCCGACACGGACGTTCTTCCGGCGCTGCGCCGGTCGCGGGTGGGGGACTGGAAGCAGGACCTCGCGCGCTCGGCGTTGAGCTTCGACCGCACGGGCGCCTTCCCGCGCAACACGGAAATCGAGGCCGTCCAGACGTTCGTTTCCGACAACGCCCCCTCGAGCGTCGCCTCCGTGCTCCCCGACGGCCGCACGATGAGCCTGCGCGTCCACCACAGCTTCCTGAAGCTGCCCGACCCTGGGTATCGGCCGCGCCCCGTCGACCCGCGAATCGGGTTCTTCGGCCAGCGGCGCCTGGACCACACGGCTCCGTTCCGCGAACCGATCGAGAAGTACCTCGTCTCGCGCTGGCGCCTGCAGAAGAAGGATCCGTCGGCGGCCGTCTCCGAGCCGGTGGCTCCGATCGTCTATTACGTCGACCGGGGAATCCCCGAGCCCGAGCGCGGCGCGATCCGCGAGGCCGCGCTCTGGTGGAACCACGCCTTCGAGCAGGCGGGATTCCGCAACGCGCTCGTCCTGCGCGATCTTCCTCGAGGCGCGACGTTCCTGGACGCCCGCTACTCCGGCATCGAGTGGGTCAACCGCGCCGAGAGGGCATGGTCGATCGGGCAGGTCCAGGTCGATCCGCGCACCGGGGAGATCCTTCACGGTGTGGCGCGGATCGACTCGCACCGGCGTCGGACGACGGCGCGGATGTGGCGCAACCTGCAGCCGCCCGGTCGGGCGACGGCGTGCCGCGCGGGCGAATCGCCCGATGTCTCCCTGCTCGCCGGCGCCGCCCCCGGAGAGGAGGAAGCGCTGGTGTTGCAGCGGCTGGCGTACCTGTCGGCCCACGAGGTCGGGCACACACTGGGTCTCGAGCACAACTGGGCCGCGACGACGTTTGGCTGGGGCTCGGTCATGGATTACCTGGCGCCCGACGTCGAGATCCAGGACGGGCGGCTCGACCTCTCGAATGCCTATCCGAAGGACGTCGGTTCCTACGACCGGCTGGCGATCCGGTGGGGCTACACGACGGAGGAGGACCCGGCGAGGCTGGACGCGATCGTGCGCGAGGGTTACTCCCGGGGAATCTTCTATCCCCTCGAAGGGGACGCCCGCTGGGCCGAGTACGACTTCGGGTCCGATCCCGTCCGATGGCTGTCGACGACGCAGGCGGTGCGGCGGGTGATCCTCGACCGCTTCGGCCCCGGCCAGCTCCAGCCGGGCGAATGGGTCTACGAGCTCCAGGAGCGCTTCAACCTCGCCTACCTGTATCACCGCTTCGGCATCCAGGCCGCCCAGCAGTTCGTCGGCGGGCAATTTCAGGCGGGCGCCGTTGCCGGCGACGGGCAGACCCCCGTGGCCTGGGTTCCTGCGGCGAAGCAGAAGGAGGCCCTCGGCCTTCTGCTGGCGGCGCTCGAGCCCGAGAACCTCGACATTCCGGACCGGATTCTCGCCGCTCTGGTTCCGGCGCCGAACGATACGGTCCCAACCCGCGAGCGATTCGTTTCGGAGGCAGGTCGCCCGTTTGACCGTCTCACGGCCGCGCGGATCCTCGCGGCGCTGATCGTGGACCCGCTGCTCGAACCCGAGCGAGCGGCGCGCCTGACGCTCGCATCGGGCCCGCAGGCCCTGACCCTCGATGCGATGCTCGGGCGTCTGACCGCGGCGACCTGGGGCGCGCGCCCCGATCGCTCGGAGCGGCTCGCCGGCCTGCGGCGAGTCGCGCAGCGGGAAGTGCTCGACGCCATGATGGACCTCGCCGCGCGGCCCGACGCCTCGCCGGAGGCGCGCGCGGCGGTCTTCGCCCGCCTGACCCGGCTGCGTGGCGAGATCTCCGCGCGGCGCTCCGGCGATCCGGCCGCCGAGGCCCATCTGCGGCTGGCCGAAAGGGACCTGTCGGAGTTTCTGCAGAAGCCGGAAACGCGCAAGCCGCGCACCAGGCGGCTGGAGACGCCGCCGGGAAGGCCGATCGGGTTTCGCTAGTGCCTCGCCCGTAGTCCGTTGTCCCTGGTCTCCAGTCTTCGGCGCAGGGACGGCGGACTATTGATCCCGGGCCGGTCCCTTGTCGCCCGGCGCGCGCGGCCTCTCCGTGGCAGGGACGGCGGACTTGATGTTGACGTCGCGCTGGGGGAATGGGATTTCGATTCCGTTGTCTCGGAGCACCCGGTTGATCGCGCGCCGCACCGCGCTCTGCAGCGCGAGCCCCCGCTCGAAGTGGACGACCCAGACGTGCAGCACGAAGTCGAGGGAGCTGTCGCCGAAGCCGACGAAGTACGCCGCCGGGGCGGGGTCCGACAGGGCTTCGGGGTGGCCGCTCGCGGCCTCGAGCAGCAGCCCGATGACCTTCTCCGGGTCGGAGCCGTAGGCCACTCCGACCTTGATCTCCAGTCGCCGGCGGCGGTCCGAGAGCGTCCAGTTGATTACGGTCTTCGAGATCAGGTCGGCGTTGGGCACGACGACCTCGGCGCCGTCGGCCGTCAGCACCGTGCTCGACCGCATTCCGATTCGCCTGACCTGCCCGACCAGCGAGCCCACGTCGATGAAGTCTCCGACCTGAATGGGCCGTTCGAAGAGGAGAATGATCCCCGAGACGAAATTGGACACGAGGTTCTGCAGCCCGAAGCCGAGGCCGACGCCGAGGGCGCCCGCGAGCAGCGTCATCCGGGTCAGGCTGATGCCGGCGGCGCTGAAGGCCAGGAACACGCCCGACAGGAGAACGGCGTAGCGAACGATGGTCGAGATGGTGAACGGGAGCCCGCGCGGCAGAGACAGACGCGGGAAGATCTCTCCTTCGAGCAGGAAACGCACGAGGGCGGCGAGAAGAAACGTTCCCGCCAGCACGGCGAGGAAGGTCAGGATGCCGGAGACGGAGACCGCGGCGGAGCCGATCCGGATGCTCGATTTCAGGAAAGCCTGAAGCAGGTCGAGGGCCGAGGTCCCGAACCGGAAAACCGCCAGGGTCCACAGGGCCCACTCGAGGAGCAGGAGGGTCGCCAGCAGGCGCCGCAGGAGACGGCGGATGGCCTTCGCGCGGGACTTCACGAGGTGGAGGGAGCGGGCCGGCCGGGTCGAGACCAGCGCGCTCGCGATGGCGTAGAGCAACGAGTAGGCTCCGAGCGAGGCGAGGCCCAGACCGAGCGAGGCGATCGTTCCCGAGCGGAGCAGCCTCGCCGGGCCGACGTAGCCGAGCACGGCGGAAACCAGGGCCCCGGCGAGCAGGAGAATGGCCATGGCCAGGACGGCGTCGGCGAACCGCTGCCAGCGGCGGCCCGGAAAGGCCGAGTTCCAGCGACCGCCCCGCAGATCCGCCGCGAGCGTCGCCCCGACGGCGACGACCTGGAGAATCAGAACCAGCCTGTCGAGCAGCGGATCCTGCTCGAACAGGTATCGCAGCGGGTAGAGGCAGCCCGCGGCGGCCAGGATGAGGATCGTGCGCCGGACCGGCTCGGCGAGGAGCTTCCGAAGGAGGATCGCCGTCGAGAGGATGAGCAGGACCCACGCGATGTCGCGATAGAGCGCCGGGGCGACTGCGCCCGGCGTCGTCCAGATCAGGACGAGCAGCGCGATCAGGGTCGCGGCGGCGAGCGGTCGCTCGGTGGCGCGCAGGAGGGCGCGGGCGGAGGGGTCCTCCTTGGCGCCCTCCTCGGCCGGCCTGCGCAAGGAGAAGAGCAACATCAGCGCGAGGAAAAACGACACGACGAAGCGCCCGAGCGCCGGGCCGGTGTTTTCGGACAAATACCGTTTGAGCCTCCGCCAGTCGCGGGAGAACTGCTCGAGCGCCGCGCGGCCGATCGGGCGCCCCGCCCAGGCGGTCTTCCAGAGAGGCGCTTCGGCCATGGCGAAGAGGCGCCGCTGCGCGGCCTTGCGCCGATCGGCCGTTTCGACGCGGGCCCCGTCGAGGGAGCTGCGCATCCTCGAGACGCGGTCGAGCTGGGTCAGGGTTTCGTCGCGGCGGCGCTTGGTTTCCGCGGCGAGGCCGTCGATCGCTCCGGCGATTTCCGAGGCGCGGCGCTGGAGCTCCTCGGGTGCCTGGTGCTCCTGCGCGGCGGGCAGCGTGGCGGCCCAGCGGCGGCCCTGCGCGCGGAGCCAATCGAGGTCCGCCTCGAGCGCGCGCGAGCGGGCCTCGAGCGCGGTCTCGAGCTTCGCGGCCGCGGCGTCGGTCTCGCGCAGCTCGAAGTCGAGCTCCTGCAGCTCGACCACCTGCACTTCCTCCGCCAGCGAGAGCGCGGGGCGCTCGAGGAGACGCCGCGTCTGCTGCTCGAGCCGGGATAGCTGCGGGCCGACGTCCGAAAGCTCCGGGCCCGGCGTCAGGTTCGCGCCGATCTGCCGGCGTTTTGCCTCGAAGCGCTCCGCCTCGACCGGGATGTCCGACACGGGGATCGTCGCCGGCGGCGTGGCTTGCAGCGCCGACGGCGCGGCCGGCGTGACGCCCGCGGGCAGAAAGGCCGCCGTCAGCGCGTCCGGCTTCGCGCCCGCCTCCTCCCGGCAGGAGGCCGCCAGGAGGGCGGCCGCCGCGAGAAGCGGCCACAGCGCGCCGCGCAACGGGCCCCTCACGAGCCGATCCACTGCCCGACGCGCTCCTCGAGGTACGGGAAGAAGGGGTTCCAGGTGATTCGGAGGAAGTCCCCGGGGGAAACCGTCAGGACACCCCTCTCGCCGCGTGGCGCGAGTGTGCCCAGGTGAATCCCGCCGCCCTGACGCGGGTCGGGCTCGCCGCCGTAGAGCGCGTCGTCTGGGGCGAAGGGGACCGCGACGTGGGAAAGGGAATACACCTCCGGCGGCCACGCGAGCGGAAGCGGGCGTTGGGCAGGCGTTTGCGAGCCTGCCGGAGTCGACTGCTCCACGACTTCGAGCTTGTCGGCGCTCGCGTTGGTGAGGACCGTGAGCGTGAAGCGGCGCCTGCCGGGTGGCAGGAGGCGCTCGAGGAACCTCTGGTCGTCGGGCTTGAGAAAGGGGCGCGCCGTCGCGATGCGGTTCAGGTCGAACAGGACGAGCTCGCTGCCGTTCTCCTCCAGGAGGGCGTAGAGCTTCGAGACGACCGCGTCCGCCGAGATGGTGGCGTCCATGGCCGATTGAAACGCGAGCATCGGGGGAAGCTCGCGGATTCGTCCGGACCCGGCGAGGCGGGCGATCTGCGATTGGATCGCGCCGGTCAGCTCCGAAGTCTGCCGTCCCGCGAAGGCCGGGAAGGAGTTGTACTTGAAGGGGTTGTATTCGGGCAGGACGTCGAGCCAGCGAGTCTTCTCGAAATACGGGAAGACGGCGAGCAGGCCCAGGAACCTCGCCAGCCCGGCGGCCGGAGAGACGCCGATCATCGGCGAGAGGAGCACGATCCGGTCGGCCTTCGGCAGATTGGCGCCTTCCAGGATGTCGAGCGAGTACTTGACCGCGAGCGCGCCGCCGTTGGAGTAGCCGACGAGGAAGAAGGGTTTTCCGTCGCCGACCCGGCGGCGCACGTGTCTTGCTCCGACCCGCGTCGCGGCGAGCCAGTCCTTCCAGCTCGCCTTCGTGAGCGCACCCGGCACCGTGCCGTGCCCCGGCATCCGCAGGGCGAGGACGTAGAAGCCCCGTCGGCGGAAGAGCTCCGCCAGGCGCCGCATGCTGTAGGGGGAATCGGTCAGGCCATGGAGGAGCAACGCCCCGCCGCGGATCTCCGGCGGGACGAGCTCGAAGGTCCGGTTCCAGTCTCGCGGATACCGCTCGGGGCTCGCGGCGCTCTCGGGGAAGTATCGGTTGGCGCCGGTCCGGTCCTCCGGCGCCAGCCGGTCCTGGATGTTCTGCCGGACTTCGCGGAAGACCTGCTCCTCCCGGCGCAGGTAGTCCTCCAGCGTGAAGGCTTCCGTCATCTGCGCGGCCGTCGCCTCCGAGGGGGGCACGAAGCGGTGCCAGGGCTTCAAGTACGGCGGCCGCCGGGCCTCGAAGGCGCGCAGGGCGACGATCGTCGCCCCGACCACGAGAAGCGCCGCCCCGGCGCGGCGCAGCCACCGCAGGAGGAAGCCCGGGAATCCCCCTGTCGGCGCCATGCGCGGATCATAGCCGCGCCCGCGTGGGAGGTGCGGGAAGCCTCGTCTCGCCGCCGCCCGGAACTATATCAGTCATGATATAGTGCCCCGGCCTCCGCCCGGATGTCCTCGAGCGCCTCCTCCATCCGTTCCTGGTGCGTGCGGAAGGAAAGGACGCAGATGCGGATGGCGAAGCGGCCGCGAAGCAGCGTGCTCGTCAGGTGGACTCGCCGCCGCGCGTTGATCCGCTGGAGGAGGTCCCGGTTCAAGGCGTTGGCCGCCTCCTCGTCGAGCCCCGCGGGGCGGAGGCGAAACGCGACGATCGAGAGCTGCGGCTCGGCCAGGATCTCGATGCCCGGGATCGACCGCAGCCGGCCGGTCGCCCAGAGCGTCAGATCGAGCTTCTCCTCGAGGTTCCTCCGAAAGGGGGCGATGCCGTGCATCGCGATCGGAAGCCAGACCCGCAGCCCGCGCCAGCCCCGCGAGAGCTCCGGGGACAACTGGCTGAAGTCGGGGCGCTCCGGATCCTGCTGCATCGGAGGCATGTAGTCGGCGGAGACGGCGTGCGCCATTCGCAGCGCCTCGAGATCCCGCACGAGCAGGCCGCCGGTCCCGTAGGGGAGGAAGAGCCCCTTGTGCGGGTCCAGAGTGATCGAGTCGGCCCGCTCGATGCCCGCGAGGACCTTCCTTCCGCGCTCCGTCAGGGCGAAGAAGCCGCCGTACGCCGCGTCCACGTGATACCAGAGCCCTTCCCGGCGGGCGAGCTCGGCCAGCCGGGCGAGGTCGTCCACGGCGCCGGTGTTGGTGGTCCCGGCGTTGCCGACGAGGAGAAAGGGCGCCGCGCCGGAAGCGCGGTCGCGCTCGATCGCCTCCGCGAGCGCGTCCACGCGGATCCGGAACAGGGCGTCGGTCGGAATGAGACGCACGCTCTTCTCTGGAAATCCCGCGAGCATCGCGGCTTTGGCGACGGAGTAGTGGGCCTGGTCGGAAACGTAGAGAGTTCCTGCGAGGAAGTTCTCGGGCAGGAGCTTGCGCCGGGCCGTGACGAGCGCCGAGAAGATCGAGAGCGACCCGCCCGTGGTGAGCAGGCCTCCCGCCTCCGGCGGATAGCCCACCATCTCGCAGAACCAGCGGATCACGCTGGACTCGAGCGCGGCGACTCCCGGCGCGGCGGCGAAGACGCCGACGTAGCGATTGGTGATGCCCGAGATCAGGTCCGCGACGGCGGCGTGCGGAAGACCCCCTCCCGGAATGTAGGCGAGGTAACCGGGCCCCGCGGTGTTGAAGCTCTTCGGGATCACCCGCTCGAAGAGGATTCCCAGAAGCTCCTCGAGGGGGCGTCCCGTTTCCGGCAGGCTCTCCCGCAGCGAGCGCGCGAGCTCTTCGGCGCCGTCCGTGTCCGCCGCCGGCTGGCGGGGAAGCGACGCGACGTGGTCGAGGAGGCGCTCGGTCGCCGCCTCGATCACGGCCCGCAGCGCCTCTCCCGACAGCTCGAGACTGCGATCTTCCGGCAAGCGCCGGTATCTTATCGGGGCGCCGGGCGGAGCCCGTCGAGCGCCTCCTGCATGGCCGCGCGAACGCGCGCCACCAGGTCGGGCAGGTCGCGCAGCGTCAGGCCGTCGGTCGGCACGGGGGGCAGGACCCGCACGGGGAGCCGTCCCGGCCGGGCGCGCCGCCGGCGCATGTCGCAGATCTCGGCGAGGGGGCCGGCCACGATCGGCACGACGGGCACGCCGGCCGAAATCGCCAGACGAAACGCGCCGCTCTTGAACGGGAGCAGTGTCGGACCCGGGTTGCGGTGCCCCTCCGGCATGAACCAGACGGAGATCCGCTCCTCTCGCATCTGGCGGCCGGCCGCCTCGAGAGAATCGTGCGCGCTGCGGGCGTTCTCGCGGTCGATGATCAGGTTTCCCGACAGCCGGTAGAACCAGCCGAAGACCGGGATCCGGCCGATCTCCCGCTTTCCCGCCGACACCGTCGCCCTGGGGAAGATCGAGCCGAACGTCACGACGTCGGCGAAGCTCTGATGGTTCGCGACGATGACGCAGGGGCGGCAGTCTTCCAGCCGCTCGCGGTTCTCGACCGCGATGTCCCACCGCATCATCCGCACGACGCCGCGGCAGAAGACCCGCCCGTAGACGTAGAGCGTCTGTCGGTTGTGGGGACGAAGCAGCAGCCAGACGATCCCCGCCGCCGAGCAGAGCAGGAACCAGAGGCCGCCGAAGAGGAAGCCGAGGTAGAAGGTCAGGCTTTCGCGAAAGGCTCGCACCGGGCCGTTTCCTACGCCGTCGTCTCCCAATTGTCCTTGGCTCCCTCCGGAGGCACCCAGGGAGGCAGGCGCATCACGAGGTGCTCGGACAGGGCCGAGGCGTACGGCTCGTAGAGGCCGCGCAGGTGCGCGAGGCGCTCCTCGGCTTCCGCGCCCTCCCGAAGCGGCATTCCGATGTCGGCGAGCGCGCGGCGCAGGCGCCCGAGCTCTCCCGCCGGGAGACGGTCGAGAGACGGGACACGCGGTCTCTGGCCGAGAACGCTCGTCAGGTCGGCCAGCGCGTGCCGCGCCATGGCGAAGGTCAGGCGCGCCGGCCGGACGCAGGCGCGGTCGACGCCCGTGATGACGAGCGCGCAGGTGTCGAGCACGGTCGTCAGCGCGGCGACCCACGACTGGTTGTCGTGCTGCGAGCGGTAGTAGGCGAGCACGGGGAAGGAGATGTGGCTCTCCAGGACCTCGGCGGACCAGCGCTCCCAGTCGTTCAGCAGCGCGGCGAGCGGCTCGGCCGGTCCGTCCGGCGCGTGGCGCCGCAGCAGCTCGGCTGCCGTCGGGGGCGAGCCGGCGCGGGCGTCGAGCAGCGCGATCGAAGCCTCGCGCCGGGAGAAGGCCTGGGCGAGGATCGGCAGGTAGCTGATCACGAGGGCGAGAAACCCGAAGCCCATCCCCGCCTCGGCGGTCGTCAGGATGCGCGACGTCGTGGTCGCGGGCGTGACGTCCCCAAGACCGAGGGTGAAGAAGTTCGTTCCGCTGCTGTAGAGGTCGGCGCCGAAACCGGTCAGCCCCGGGGGAGAGGAGAGGTGGGAGCCCAGCCCCCACTGCAGCAGCGCGAAGCCGAAGATCAAGGCCAGGGCCCAGGCCGCCAGGAGGACGATCAGGGAGAGCGGCCCGAAGACGGACAGAAAGTTCTCCCGCGAGTTGCCGGGGCGGATCCTTCGCCCGACCGCCCGGAAGGGAGGCCAGGTCGCGCGGTAGAAGAACCTTGTCAGCCGGAGCTTGAAGGAGGCGCGGCGGGGAAGGACGACGGTCTCGAAGGCGTCCCAGAGGACGATCAGGGTGAGGAAAACGCCGGCGGCGACCGCGAGCGAGCGCATGCGCCCGCGGATTCTATGCGCGTCGAGCAGACGCGAGCGCCCGCGCGAGGCGGGCGCTCGGCATGGATCGGGGAAAGTCCCGCCTAGCGGCGGAACTGGCCGTCGTGCTTCTGCCGGCAGATCTGGCGCGAGAGACGGTTCTGCTGGCGGTTCACCAGGGCCCGCTCGGCCGGCGTGAGAGGACCCCCGTGGGCACGGCGCATGGCGTGAATCTCGCGGTTCAACCCCGCTTCCCGGCGCTCGAGGCGAGCCGTTTCGCGGGCCGTGAGCTGGCCGCTCGCGACGCCCTGTCCGATGCGCTGCTGCTGCCGCTCCTGGCGCGCGTGGATCCGCCCCTCGGCGCGGGCCGGCGCGGCGGCCATCATGACGGAGAGGAACGAAACGGCGATCCCGATCGCTGTCTTCTGGCTCGGCATGGCTCCTGACCTCCCGCCCGATTGGACGAGGGAGGCCGGGGTCGGTTTACTTCGCGCGAATGCGGAAGGTCCCCCGGTGCGTCTCCAGGTCCAGCGAGGGGCCTCCTCCGTTGACCGGTCCTCGCCTCCGGCCGCCGTCGCTCGCGCGAACCGCCATCTCGAAGTCTGTCGAGAGGCTTCCGCGGCGCCCGACGTCTGAGTCGAGATCGAACGCGGTGCCGCGGGGGAGCACGATCGCGATCTCTCCCTTGTAAGTCTCGAAGCGGCTGGCCGCGAATCGGGCGAATCCGGCGCGGACGTCGCCCTTGTACGTCTGGAGCCGCACCGGGCCCTCGAGGTCCGCGAGCGTGACCCGCCCCTTGTAGGTGTCGAAGTCGAGGCCGCCGCCGAGCCCGGAGATCCGGCTTTCCGACTTGTAGTCCTTCACCGCGAGGCGGGCGGCCCTCGGCAGTTTGATCGTGTAGCGGACGAAGGGGAGCGTCGGATCGCCGAACACTCCAAGGAAGCCGTGACGTCTCACGCGGCGATAGTCGCTCTCGATCCGCACGTTTCGGCCGGAGCCCTCGATGCGAACCTCGGTCTGACGGACCTTCTCCGCCTGGTAGCGCCCCTGCTCATCCGGCTCGATGCGCGCGAGCGCCTCCACCTCCGGCCGGTCCCAGGCCGTCACGTCGATCGAGCCCTTGAACGTCTCGATCGAGACGCGGCCGTCGGGGTCGAGCGGCACGGTCCTGCGGACCTCCTTGAAATCCGCGCCTGCGGCGGCCGCCGCGGCGAGGGCGCCGAACAGGAGCCCGGCGGGGAAGAAGACGGATCGGCGCATGGCGCACCCTCCCTCGATCGAGGATACGCAGCTTCGGCGCGGAAGTTCCCTACTTGCGGGGTGGCCGGCTCGGGCGCAGCTCGATTCGGGAGGGAATGGCCCGGTCCGGGAAGCGGAGGAGGTCGGCGACCGCCTCGGCCACGTCCTCCGGCCGGAGCATCCAGGAGGCGTCCCGGTTGCCGTGCGAGTGGCTCCAATCGGTCGCGACCGAGCCCGGCATGACGACCGCCACCCGGATGCCGTCGTGCCTCAAGTCGAGCATTGCGGCGTCGGAGAGCCCGAGCAGGCCGAACTTGGAGGCGTTGTAGGCGGCTCCTCCCGCGAAGGCGTTGACCGCCGCGAGCGAGGCGATGTTGACGATGAAGCCGCCGCCACCCTGCTTCATCAGGGGAGCGGCGTGGCGGATCGCGTACCAGGGGCCGAAGAGGTTGGTCTCGAGGACGTCCCGGAAGCGCTCGGGAGAAATCTCGTGCACCGGGCCGAACTCGCCGATCCCGGCGTTGTTGACGAGGACGTCGAGCCGGCCGAACTTGCGCCGCGCGTGCTCGACGAGACGGCGCTGGTCCTCCTCCTTCCGGGCGTCGGCGGCGAGGCCCTCGGCCGTGAAGCCGCCGGCCCGCAGCGAGGCGGCCGCTTCCTCGGCCGACTCGGCGGTTCGACCCGACAGGACCACCGCGTAGGCCTCGCGAGCGAGCCGGTCCGCGATCGCGCGGCCGATGCCTCGGGTTCCGCCGGTCACGATCGCGACGCGCATCGGGGTTGCCACTTCGCTCGTCATCCTATCCGACGGGACGGGGCCTCGAGGCCGTCCCGCTCCGGTCCCCGGGGAAGCGGCAAGCTTCTTGAATAGAAGCCCGGCGAATGCCGCGATCCTGGCTTCGCCTGCTTCTCTGCGGAACGGCCGCCCTGGCGATGACGCCGGGCTGCACGATCATCAACAACGTCGTCGGCTCGGAGAAGCGGCACGTCTACAAGCTCGAGCCGTCCTTTTCCGTTTCGGATCCGGCCTTTCGGCGATCGCTCGACAACTTCGGGACCCCGGTGGTCGGCGGCAACACGGCCGAGCTGCTCGTCAACGGAGACCAGATCTTCCCGGCGATGACGCGGGACATTCGCCAGGCGAAGAAGAGCGTGAACCTGGAGACCTACATCTTCCAGCCCGACCAGGCGGGCCGCCTCTTCGCCGACGCGATGATCGCGGCCGCAAGACGCGGCGTCCAGGTCCGCCTGCTCGTCGACGCCTGGGGAAGCAAGCTGAAGGCGCTCGGGAAGGAGCTCGAGGCGGCCGGCGTGAAGGTTCGCCGGTACCGCCCGCTGCGCCTCTTCTCGATCTACAAGGTGGGCAAGAGAACGCACCGCAAGATCCTCGTCGTGGACGGCAAGATCGCCTATACGGGAGGGCTCGGGATCGACGAGCGCTGGCTCGGGGACGCGCGCAACTCGAAGGAGTGGCGCGACACGCAGGTGCGCGTCACCGGGCCCGTCGTCGACCAGATGCAGGCGATCTTCGCGGAGGACTGGACGTACACGACGGGCGAGATTCTCCTCGGCGACCGCTTCTACCCCCCGCGCGAGCGCACCGGCGGCGGCATCGAGGCCCAGGCGATCAAGGTCTCGCGCGGCGACGCGTCGTCGCTCGCGAAGATGCTGTACTACATGGCCATCCAGTCCTCCGCCCGGTCTCTCGACATCCAGAACGCCTACTTCCTTCCCGACAAGCAGGTGCGCGAAGCGCTGGTCCGCGCCGTCGCGCGCGGCGTCCGGGTGCGGGTCATGGTCCCCGGGCGGCACATCGATCTGCCGATGGTGCGCTCGGCCTCCTGGCTCCATTACGGCGAGCTCCTGCGCGGGGGTGTCCAGGTCTACGAGTACCTGCCGACGATGCTTCACAATAAGACGATGGTCGTCGATGGCCTGTTTTCCACGATCGGCTCGATCAACTTCGACGCGCGATCCCTCAACGCGAACGCCGAGGAAAGCCTGGCCTTCTACGATCGCGCCTTCGCCGGCAAGGTCGAGGACATGTTCGAGCGGGATCGCCGGCGCTGCGAGCCGATCACCTGGCAGGAGTGGCGGCGGCGGGGACTGCCCAAGCGGCTGTCCGAGTTCGTCTTCTGGATCTGGGAGCCGTACTACTGAGCCGCCGGGCGGCCGCGGCCGCCGTCTTGCTCTGGGCCGTGGCAGTCCGGAGCGCTCCGGGGGCGCCGCGCGATCCGGCGGAGCAGGCGAAGATCGACCGCCTTCTCGAGATGGTGCGGGGCTCGGGAGCGACCTTCATCCGAAACGGCAAGGAGTACGACGCCGGCAGGGCGGTCTCGCACCTGAAGCAGAAGCTTTTTCTCGCGGGCGGGCGCGTGCGGACCGCCTCGGAGTTCGTGCGGGGCGTCGCGTCGCATTCCGAGGCGTCGGGGCGCCCCTACCTGCTGCGCCTGCCGGGGGGCGAGATCCGGCCGCTCGGGGACTGGCTGCTCGAAAAGCTCGCAGCGATGGAGACACGCGCGCCCTCTCCGACGCCTTCCCGGACGCCGAGATCGCCCTAGCAGGGTGCTGAAAAATGGATGCGGGCGTCGTGTCCGAAGCTTTCGGCCGCGGGCGTTCGCTGCGCGAACGGCGGCCGAGAGTTTTCAAGCCCGGAGCCAACCCCCGGGGCCGAGACTCTCGGCTGCCGGTCGTCCTCGACCGCCGCAGCCGAAGGACTCGTCATCGCTCCTCGACGATGCTCTCGCATCGCCGTCGTCGCGCTTCCTTGCATCGGATCCCGCGGCGCTCGTCACGCCATCCCACACCCTTTTTCAGCACCCTGCTAAGGCGCCTCCCGCGCGAGGATCGGCTCTTCCCCTCTTTCCGCCGCGGCGGAGAGCCCCCAGTAAAGGAGACCCGAGGCGAAGAACCCGACGAACCACGCGTAGGAGTAGAGGGGCTTCAGGGCGGGCACCACGAGCCCGCCCCAGGCGAGGGCGCAGCCGGCGAGCGTCGCCACGACCGCCTTCGGGTTCCAGCCGCCGCGATACCGGTAGGCGCCGCGGGTCAGGTAGAGATCCTCGAGCCGCAGGCGGCCGCGGCGCACGAGCCAGTAGTCGGCGATGAGCACGCCCGCGATCGAGCCGAGACCGCCGGAGTAGCCGAGCAGCCACGCGAAGATGTAGCCGGAAGGGTCGGCCAGAAGCTTCCACGGCTGCATCAGGATGCCGATAAGCCCGGTGATGAGGCCGCCGGTCTTGAAGCGGATCAGGCGCGGGAAGGCGTTGGCGAAGTCGTTGGCGGGCGAGACGACGTTTGCGGCGATGTTGACGGCGAGGGTCGCGACGACGGCGGTGAACATCGAGATGGCAACGACGACGGGCGCCCGAAACTGCGCGACCAGCTGGATCGGATCCCAGATCGCGCGCCCGTAGATGAGGACGGTGGCGCTCGTGATCAGGACCCCCATCGCCGCGAACGCCGACATCGTCGTGGGAAGCGCCACGACCTGCCCGATCATCTGCTCCCGCTGGCTCCGGCCGAAGCGCGTGAAGTCGGGCATGTTGAGCGAGAGGGTCGCCCAGTAGCCGATCATCGCGGTCAGCGAGGGAACGAAGACGGGGAGGAACTCGGCGAGCGTCGAGAACTTGCCCGGCTGCGCGAGAAGCGGCCCGAAGCCCTTCGCCTCGCGAACCGCCCACACGAGAAGCGCCGCCGTCATGACGAGCACGAACGGCGCGGCCCAGTTCTCGACCTTGCGCAGCAGGTCCATGCCGCGGTAGATGATCGCGACGTTGATCCCCCAGAAAACGAGGAAGGAGAGCCACTCGGTCGCGCCGTGCCCCTGGAAGGCGCCCGCCCCGAGCAGCGTCTTCCAGCCCGGGATCAGGACCTGGAACAGCGTGTTCAGCGCCTCGCCTCCGATCCACGCCTGGATCCCGAACCAGCCGCAGGCGACGAGCGCGCGCATCAGCGCCGGCAGGTTCGATCCGATCGTGCCGTAGGAGGCGCGCGCGAAGACCGGAAAGGGGATGCCGTATCGCGTGCCGGGATGCGAGTTCAGGAGGATCGGGACGAGCACGATCGTGTTGCCGAGCAGGATCGTCGCGAGCGCCTGCCACCAGTTCATGCCCGCGGCCATCAGTCCCGAGGCGAGCATGTACGTCGGAATGCAGTGCGCCATGGAGATCCAGAGCGCCGCGTAGTTGTAGGTCGTCCAGTTGCGCCGGGCGATCGGGACCGGGGCGAGATCGGGGTTGTAGAGGGGGCTCGCCTCGATCCGCGAGGTGTCGTCGAGCTCGACGCGCCCGTCGGGATTGGACCTCTGGTTGCCCGAGGCGGTGTCGCGCATTCGACCTTCCTTGCGCTGCGGCGATGGACGGCGACTCTTCGCGAAATGGCGCCGGGGAGCCTCGGAGAAGTCTAACCCGCGCCGCTTGGGAAAGGCCCGGCGCGCGCCGCGGGAAGCCGAGTCTATGATTGCGTGCGTTCTTGAGTCTTCCCCAGCTTCTCCTCCGCGGCCGGAGGGTCGTCACGCCCGACGGGCTCGGGCCCGCCTCCGTGCGCGTGCGCGGCGGTCGAGTCGCCGCGGTGGGGCCGCTGGACGCGCCTGCGGACGGCGCGTCGGTGCTCGACTTCGGCGACGCCGTCGTCATGCCGGGCCTCGTGGACACCCATGTCCACGTCAACGAGCCGGGGCGCACGGACTGGGAGGGCTTCGCCGCGGCCACCCGCGCCGCGGCGGCGGGAGGGATCACGACCCTGTTCGACATGCCGTTGAACAGCGTCCCCCCGACGACCACCGTGAAGGGCTTCAAGGCGAAGCTCGAGGCGGCGGCCGGGCGCTGCTTCGTGGACGTCGGCTTCTGGGGAGGCCTGGTCCCGCGCAATCGCGGGCAGCTCATGCCGCTCTTCCGGCGCGGGGTTCCCGGATTCAAGTGCTTTCTGTCCCCCTCGGGCGTCGAGGAGTTTCCTCCGGTTGCCGAGGCCGATCTTGCCCGGGCCCTGCCGGCGCTCGCGGCCGCCGGGGCCCTCGTGCTGGTGCACGCGGAGACGCCCGACCGGATCGGAACCGTCGCGGGCGATCCGAGGCGGTACGCGAGCTACCTCGCCTCGCGCCCACCCGCCGCCGAGGCCGAGGCCGCCCGGCTCCTGCTCCGCCTCTGCCGCGAGTCGGGTGTTCCGATTCACATCGTCCACCTCTCCTCCGCGGAGGCGCTGCCGGCGCTCTGGGAGGCGAAGAGGGAAGGCCTGCCGCTGTCCGCCGAGACCTGCCCGCACTACCTGACCTTCTCGGCCGAGGAGATCCCGGAGGGCGCGACCGAGTTCAAGTGCGCTCCGCCGATTCGCGGACGCGAGAACCGCGAGCGCCTCTGGCAGGCTCTCGAGGAGGGCCTCGTCGGAATGATCGTTTCGGACCACTCTCCCGCTCCGCCCGAAGCGAAGCGCCGCGAAGCGGGCGACTTCGCCGCGGCGTGGGGCGGGATCTCGTCGCTGCAGCTCGGACTGCCCGCCGTCTGGACGGCGGCCCGCGAGCGCGGCGCGCCGATCGAGCGCCTGGCGGAGTGGATGTGCCGCGGGCCGGCGCGTCTGGCGGGCCTCGCGTCGCGCAAGGGGGCGCTCGCGCCCGGGTACGACGCCGACTTCGTCGTGTGGCGGCCGGAGGCCTCCTTCGAAGTCCGGCCCGAGGCGATCCATCACCGGCACAAGCTGACTCCCTACTCCGGCCGCACCCTGAAGGGCGTGGTCGAGGCGACCTACCTGCGGGGCGAGAAGATCTACGAGGCCGGAAGCTTTGCAGAGCCGCCCCGGGGGGAGATCCTGCTGTCGCCATGACGGATCTTCGCGCGGCTCCCTTCACCGAGCTCCCCGATCTCGCCTCCGAGACCGTCGGGGGCGCCGCCATCGCCGCCAGCGACGACTTCTTCGCGCCGAAGGAGAACCTGGTCAAGGCCTCCCGGCCCGTCTTCCGGGAGGAGGAATACACCGATCGGGGCAAGTGGATGGACGGATGGGAGACCCGGCGGCGGCGCACGGCGGGAAACGACTGGTGCGTGATCCGCCTCGGGCTGCCCGGCGTGATCCACGGCGTCGTCGTCGACACGACTCACTTCACCGGCAACTACCCGGACGCCTGCTCGCTGGAGGAGTGCGCGGTGCCGGGCGATCCGGCGATCGGCGAGCTTCTGGCCGCGGCCTGGCGCGAGGTTCTTCCGAAGGTCGCGCTGCGGGGGGACTGCGAGAACGCCTTCCCGGTGCGGGCCTCGCGGCGCGCGACGCACCTGCGTTTCCACATCTTTCCCGACGGAGGCGTTGCGCGGCTGCGGGTCTACGGCGTCGTGGCGCCGGACTGGGAAGAGCTCGCGAAGGAGAAAGAGATCGACCTCGCCGCCCTCGCCAACGGCGGGCTCGTCGTGGCCGCGAGCGACATGTTCTTCGGCCGCCGGCACAACCTGATCCTCCCGGGCGCGGCGCGCGGCATGCGGGAGGGATGGGAGACGCGCCGGCGGCGCGGTCCCGGGCACGACTGGGCGATCGTGAAGCTCGGGCGGGAAGGAATCGTGCGCGGGGTCGAGCTCGACACGAGCCATTTCAAGGGCAACGCTCCCGGCAGCTGCTCGGTGGAAGGCGTCCGCTTCCCCGAGGCATCCGGGAAGGATCTCCCGCCGCCCGCGGCGCCGTGGCGGGAGATCCTGCCGCGCGTCGCCGTGACGCCCGACGCGGTGCGCCTCTTCCGGGAAGAGGTTCGCGACGCGGGTCCGGTGACACACGCGCGCCTGAACATCTACCCGGACGGCGGGGTCGCGCGGCTCCGCCTGTTCGGTCCCCTCGCCGGGAGGCCCGCCTGACGGCGGGGCTCGAGCGCTTGAACGCGCTCGGGCGAGAGGAGGCGCAGGACCTGCTTCGCGGCTGCTGCGGGTCTGCGCAATGGGCGCGCCGGATGGCGGAGGAGCGACCCTTCCGGGATCTCGAGCACGCGAGGCGGACGGCAGACCGGCTCTGGCGAGCCCTCTCCAGGGAGGATTGGCTCGAGGCCTTCCGCTCCCACCCGCGGATCGGCGACCGGTCGGCCTCCGGCCAGGCCGCCCTCGAGCAGGCCGGCGCGACGTCCGCCGCGGCGCGTCTCCTTGAGGCGCTCGCAGCCGGAAACCGCGCGTACGAGAAGAAGTTCGGCCGCATCTTCCTGGTCTGCGCCTCCGGCAGGAGCGCGGCCGAGATGCTGGCGCTGCTCGAGGAGCGCCTCGGAAACGACCCGGAGACGGAGATCGCCGTCGCCGCCGAGGAGCAGCGTAAGATCACGCAGTTGCGTCTCGAAAGGCTCCTGGCCTCATGAACGGGATTTCGACCCACGTCCTGGACACTTCGCAGGGGCGGCCGGCGAGCGGCGTGCCGGTCCTGCTCGAGGTCCGCTCGGAGGACGGGAACTGGAAGGAGATCGGCCGCAGCGCGACCGACAGCGACGGGCGGTCGATCCTTCTGACCTCCAAGTCCCAGGTCCCGCGCGGCGTGTACCGGCTCTCCTTCGACACCGGGGCGTACTTCCTCGCCTCCAACGTCGAGGCGTTCTACCCGGAGGTGCGCATCGTCTTCGAGGTGCGCGAGCCCTCGCCCCGCTGCCACGTGCCGCTGCTGCTTTCGCCGTACGGCTATACGACGTACCGGGGGAGTTGAGGTGGACCGAGGACCGAGGACCGAGGACTGAGCACTCTCGTGACGGAGGCGACGCTCTTGCCAGGTGAAGCCAAACGCGAACCTCAGCCACTCGAGTCCTCTGTCCCAAGTCCCCAGTCCTCAGTCGGGCCGGAGCGATAGGGATGCTGGGCCCCAACTCCTACGGCAAGTCCGGAATCCGCCTCGTCAAGGTCAACCGCCGTCCCGGCCGCCACGAGCTCGACGACGTGACCGTGGCCGTGCGGCTCGAGGGCGACTTCGAGCGGGCGCACGTCGACGGAGACAACGCGGCGGTGCTTCCCACCGACACGATGAAGAACGCGGTCTACGCGCTCGCGAGCGGCAACCCCGTCCAGCCGATCGAGGGCTTCGGGCTTCTTCTCGCGCGGCACTTCGTCGAGAGCCGCCCGAACGTCTCCCGGGCAAGCGTCCGGATTCGCCGGCATCTCTGGGAGCGGCTCGACGTTTCCGGGCAGCCGCACGGCTCCGCGTTCCGCCGCCCGGGCGGCGAGACCCGCATCGCGGAGGTTTCGTTCGGGCGCGACGGCGGGGCCTCGGTCGAGGCCGGCTTCGAGGATCTTCTCCTCATGAAGACGGCGCGGTCGGGCTTCTCCGGGTTCGCGCGCGACCGGTATACGACGCTCAAAGAAACCTCCGACCGACTGCTCGCGACGGCCCTGCGCGCCATCTGGTCCTATTCCGGGCCCGACGTCTCCTTCGAGGTGCTCTGGAAGGGCGTGCGCCAGACGCTGCTCGAGACCTTCGCCGAGCACGACAGCCGGTCCGTGCAGCACACCCTCTACGCGATGGGGGAGGCCGTCCTCGAGCGGCACGAGGGAGTCCGGGAGATCCGCCTGACGATGCCGAACAAGCACCACCTGGCCTTCGACCTCGAGCCGTTCGGGCTCGAAAACCGCAACGAGATCTTCGTCGCGACCGAGGAGCCCTACGGGCTGATCGAGGCGGCGGTGCGGCGGTGACCCGTCACTTCCGCCGGCCCTGCAGGATCTTCACGAACGACCGGCTGCGCAGCTCCTCGAGCGTCAGGCCGCTCTTCTCGACGGCCTCGCGCTCGGTGATCGCGCCGCAATTCCAGGCGCGCAGAAAGTAGTTCAGCAGACCCTGCCCCGTGGCCGCGTCGTCGAAGACCTCGCCCATTAGCGTCGCCTGGCCGGCCTTCTCGACGAAGTTCTTGAGCCTCGCCGAGGCGGCGCCGAGCCCCTCGAGGAAGAAGGCGTGGAGCGCCGCGTAGCGGGTCGGAAGCTGCGCCGGATGCAGGTCCCACCCCTGGTAGTAGGCGCGCTCGAGCGACCGGCGAACGTGGCCGTAGTGGAGCCGCCAGGCCGCGTGGACGGCGGCGCGGTTTTCCTGGACCTCACGGTCGGTAAGCGGCCTTCCTTCGGCCACGCGGTGGAGCGGGACCGGCAGGACGTTGGTCGCGCCGTCGCACAGCCACACGCCGGTGCCGGCGAGGGCGACCTGCATCGCGTCGCGGGCAAAGTCGCAGGCGGGGTGCGCCATGTGCTGGTGCGCGGCCGTGATCTGGAGCGAGGCCGTGTAGTCGTACGTCCCGAAGTGCGCGGCCACACACCGGCCGCGCGCCGCCTCGACCAGGCGCAGCAGGTTGACGTGGCCGGCCTCGCCCAGGATCGACCGGGGCGTCTCGATCATGATCTCCAGGCGAAGCGCGCCGCGAGGAAGCTTCGCCCCGCTCTCGAGACGGTCGAAGACATCCGCCAGCGCCCAGACGTGCTCGGGCAGCCCGACCTTCGGGAGCGTGACGACGAAGTTCTCGGGCAGGCTCCCGGCCTTCGCGGCGAGCTCGGTCACGAAGAGGTCGAGCGTGCGCAGGCTGCGCCGCTTGGACTCCTCGGTGAAGGGCTTGATCCGGATCCCGATTCCCGAGGGCAGCGTCCCCGCCGACATTCCCGCGGCGACCTCGCCGGCCGCCGACACGGCATGGCCGTCTTCCTCGGCGTCCGGCCGGCTCCCGTAGCCGTCTTCGAAGTCGATCCGGAAGTCCTCGACCGGCTCGCGGAAGAGCTTCTCGACGACGCGCTCGTAGATCTTCGGCCCGAGGCCTTCGGGCAGGCCGATCGCCGCGGCGAAGACGGCCGGCTCGGGAGCGTATTGCTCGAGCGCGCGCCGGGCGAGAGCACCCAGGCGCGCCGCCGTGTCCGCCTTGAAGACCTGCGCGCCGCCGTAGACCGTGTGGACCGGCTGGCGGCGGGCGGAATCGCCGGGATAGCGCGCCGCGTGCGCGGCGTTGGCCTTGCGGAGGTCCTCGAGGATCCGCGCGGCGCCCGCCTCCGGCAGCGTCGTCTTCATGCCTTCCGCCTCCAGAGCCGCTCGAGCACGTTGGCCGAGACGAGGCGGCGATAGGCCGCGGTCGAGCGCAGGTCGTCGATCGGGGAGATCTCCTCCATCAGGATGTGCCGGGCCTCCCCGATGGATCCGCCGGAGGCGAGCAGCCGCTCGGTCTCCCGCGCCCGGACGACCGTCGGGGCAACGCTTCCGACCGCGATGCGAACCGACGGCCCGAAGACGGCCGCCATGACGACCTTCGAGATGGCCTGGGCGGCCCGCGTGCCGACCTTGCGGAAGCGCTGGCGCCCTTCGACGGGCGGGATCTCGATCGAGAGGAGCAGCTCGTCCCCCCGCATCACGGTCGTCCGGTAGCCGGTGTAGAAGGAGTCGAACGGCACGCGGCGGCGGCCGGCGGCGCTCCCGAGCACGAGCGTCGCTTCGGCCGCGGCCAGCACCGGCAGGGTGTCTCCGGCCGGCGATGCGTTGACGACGTTGCCGCCGATCGTCCCACGGTTCTGGATCTGGACGCCTCCGACTTCGCGGGCGGCGGCGGCGAGCATGGGAAGACGCCGGCGCACGAGCGGCGAGCGCTGGAGCTCGGTGTAGGTCGTCAGCGCCCCGATCGAGAGCGCCCGGCCGCGCAGGCGGACGCCGCGCAGGGCATCGAGAGGCCAGAGGTTCAGGAAGCGGCGCGCCTCGAGCGTCCCGAAGTTCAGGGCGACGTAGACGTCGGTGCAGCCGGCAAGGGGAGTCAGGGGGCCATCGTCGCGGAGCATGACGAGAGCTTCGGACAGCGATTTCGGTTCGAGGAGGAAGAGAGAAGAGACAGCCGTACGCATGAACCTTGAGTCCTCAGCCCTCAGTCCTCGGTCCTCGGTCTGGGGCGGGCCTTGGGGGTCGTAAGGTAGCGGACGAAACCTCCGATCAGCTTCTTGACATCCTCGGCGCTTCCGTAAAGCCGGTCGAACTCCTGCCGCGTGATGACGCCCTGGTCCAGCGCAAAGTAGAGATGGGATTGGACCTCCGTGGCAGCATTGCGAGAGATTCTGAGAAAGCGCGTGAATTCTTTATCGGTTCCCGAATTGAAGCCTTCGGCGATGTTCGCCATCGCGGACCTCGCGGCTCGGCGTAGCTGACCCCGAAGTTCCGCATCTCGCCGGAAGAGCCGGCCGCGCGTCACGTCCTCGATCTGTTGTGAGAGCTCCCGCGATGCCTTCCAGGCTTCGATCTGCTCGAATCGGGTGATCTTCATGAGCGCCTCTTCCCGACGGAGGACCGAGGACTGAGGACCGAGGACTTCCCGCGGCTTCCGCGGGGCGGTCACTTCTCTCTTGACTGAGGACTGAGGACTAGGGACTGAGGACTCATGCGGCTTGCGCCGATCTGCCGCCTTTCTTATCGCGCGATAGATCCCCGTATACCCCGTGCACCGGCACAGATTCCCCGCGAGCCCGAAGCGGATCTCCTCCGGCGACGCCTTTGGCGGCAGGGCGGCGGCGGCGAGGATCATTCCCGGAGTGCAGATGCCGCACTGCGCGCCCCCCTCGGTGACGAAGGCGCGCTGGAGCGCGCCCTTGCCGCGAAGTCCTTCGATCGTCGTCACGCGAGCGCCGCGCGCCTGGGCGAAGGGGACCAGACACGAGTTCACCGGGACGCCATCGACGAGCACCGTGCAGGCGCCGCACTCGCCCTCGCCGCAGCCCTCCTTGGTGCCGGTCAGGCCGCAATCCTCGCGCAGCACGTCGAGGAGGCGCTTCATCGGGTGCGCCGCGACGTCGACGCCCCGGCCGTTGAGAGAGAATCTCATTGCCGCCCCGCGGGCTCCGCTTCCAGCAAGCGCTCCGGGGTCGCGGGGATCGCGCGGACGTCCAGGCCCAGATGGCGGATGGCGTTGACGATTGCGGGGGCGGGGCCGTCGATGGGCAGCTCGCCGACGCCCTTCGCCCCGAAGGGGCCGCGCGCGTACGGGTTCTCCAGGATCACCGCTTCGATCGCGGGCGTGTCGATGGTGGTCGGCACGAGGTAGTTGGTCAGCTGCGCGTTGGCCATCCGGCCTTCCCGCATCGCGACCTCTTCGAGCAGCGCCCAGCCCGCTCCCTGCGCGGTGCCTCCTTCGATCTGGCCCTTCGCCAGAATCGGATGGATGGCGCGGCCGAACTCCTGCACCGCCGTGATGCGGCGAGGACGGATCTCCCCGGTGTCCGGATCGCGCTCGATCTCCGCCACGTCGCAGCCCCATCCGTAGGCTCCGTAAGCGTCGCCGCGGTAAGTCTCGTCGCTCCACTGGATCTCCGGCGGCTTGCGGTACTCCTTCGTCACCACCAGCGGACCGTGCCGCCGCAGGTACTCGCGGGAGCTCATCCGACCCAGGCGCGCCTTCATCTCCTCGGCGCACTCCTGGAGGATCTTCCCGACGATCATGCAGGTGCGCGAGGCGACCGTGGGGCCGCTGTCGGGGACGAGCGCGGTGTCGGCCGGCGCGACCTCGACGCGCTCGTACGGGATGCCGAGCGCGTCCGCCACGATCTGCGCGTGCATGGTCCGCGTGCCCTGGCCCATCTCCGTCGAAGCGGCGAGGATCCGGGCTCCCGTCTCCGTCAGCTCGAGCGAAGCCTTCGAGGCGAGCTTGACCTCGCCGCCGCCGGTGAACCCGGAGCCGTGGAAGAAGAGGGAGAGGCCGATCCCGCGGCCGGTCCCTTTCCAGGCGCGGCGCTTGCGCCGGAAATCCGTCCGGGCGACCGCCTCGCGCAGCACCCGGAGCGCGCTGCAATCGCCGCCGAGCCTCTGTCCCGTGGCCGTCTCGTCGCCGGGACGCAGGGCGTTGATCTCGCGCAGCCGGACCGGATCCATCCCGAGCGCTTCGGCGATGCGCTCCATGTGCACTTCCGCGGCGAACTGCGCCTGGGGCGCGCCGAAGCCGCGGAAGGCGCCGTTGGGCGGCGTGTTGGTCATCACCGAGCGCGCGGAAAGCCGGACGTGCCGGCAGCGGTAGGGGCCCGTCGCGTGGATCGCGGCGCGCGAAAGGACGACCGCGGAGAGCGTCGAGTAGGCGCCGCCGTCCATCAGCAGGCCGCCTTCGATGGCGGTCAACCGGCCGTCGCGCCGCACGCCGGTCTTCAGTCTCACGATTGCCGGGTGCCGCTTGGTCGTCGCGAGCATGTCCTCGGCCCGGTCGTAGACGATCTTGACCGGGCGGCCGGCCTTCAGGGCGAGCAGGGCGGCGTGCCCCGCGATCATCGAGGGGTATTCCTCCTTGCCGCCGAAGGCGCCTCCCGTCTCCGTCTGAACGACGCGCACCTTTTCGCCGGGCAGGGCGAGCAGGATCGTCAGGGCCCGGTGCACGTAGTAGGGGCACTGAAGCGAGCCGTAGACGGTCACTCCGCCGTTCTCGGGAACGGCGATCATGCCGTTGGGCTCGATGTAGAGCTGCTCCTGATGGCCCGTGCGGTACTCGCCTTCGACGACGAGATCGGCCTCGGAGAAGCCGCGCTCGGGGTCTCCCTTCTCGATCGCGATCTGCTTGAAGGTCTTCGGCGACCGCTCGGGGTCGAGGACGGGGGTCAGCGCCTCGCAGTCGACCTCGACGCTTGCCGCGAGGAGCTTCTCGCGGTCCTCGTGGGCGAGAAGCGCGACCGGCTCGGCGACATGCCGGATCTCCCGCTCGGCGAGACACGGCTGGTCGTCCTCGATCAGGGCGATGAAGTTCTTCCCGGGAATGTCGCGGTAGTCGACGACCGTGAATCCCGAAAGGTCCCCGGGCAGCCGCATGCCCGCGATCCGTCCGCGCGGCACCGTGGACCGCACGGTCCGCCCGTGGAGCATCCCGGGAAAGGAGAGGTCGTCGACGTACTTCGCCGCGCCGGTGACCTTGGAGGCGCCTTCCTTGCGCGGGACGCT
>JBLMXY010000157.1:0-3154 GCA_050257975.1 Acidobacteriota bacterium | reverse complement strand
ATTTCATGGTGCACGCCGGCCTGCTGCCCTCCTGGAGCATGGAACGCGCTCGGGACCTGGCCGCCGAGGTCGAGACCGCGCTGCGTGGCCCGGACTATCCGGCGGTTCTCGCCGCCCTCTCCGGCGACACGCCCGATCGCTGGGTGAACGATCTGCAGGGCACCGACCGGTTGCGGGTGATCGTGAACGCGATGACGCGGATGCGGTTCTGCGATGCCGCCGGCGTGATGGAGTTTAGGGCCAAGGGCGTGGCGCCGCCGGCAGGCTTCACGGCGTGGTTCGACGCGCCGGGACGGCTGACCGCGGACGTGCCGATCGTCTGCGGCCACTGGTCGGCGCTCGGACTGCACCTCACACAAGGCGTCGTGGCACTCGACACGGGGTGCGTCTGGGGCGGGCAGCTGACGGCCGTGAGGCTGGAAGATCGACGCGTGTTTCAGGTGCCCTGCTCGACGGGGCACCCGGGAACAGGCTGAGCCCGACGCCCGACCCGTCCTCTCCACCGTTCGTGAACTGCCGACCGGCCCCGGGCGTGCGCAAGCCCGTCTGATACACTCGCGCCCATCGATGGGCAAGACCAGGCTCGAGGCGTTCAGCGACGGCGTGATCGCCATCCTGATCACGATTCTCGTCCTCGAGCTGAAGGTGCCGCAGGGCGAGACGGTCGAGGCCGTCGCTCCGCTCTGGGGCGTGTTCCTCAGTTACGTGCTGAGCTTCGTCTATCTGGGCATCTACTGGAACAACCATCACCACATGCTGCACACCTGTCAAAGGGTGACCGGGCCGATGCTCTGGGCGAACCTGCACCTGCTGTTCTGGCTCTCCCTGATTCCCTTCGCGACCGGATGGATGGGCGAAAACCATTTCGCCGCGGCGCCCACGGCCCTCTACGGCGCAGTCCTGCTCATGGCCGCGATCGCGTACTGGATCTTGCAGCAGCGGATCGTCGCGTCGCAGGGCCCGGGCTCGCTGCTCAAGAGGGCCATCGGGAACGACTGGAAGGGAAGGCTCTCGCCGGCCGTCTACGCCGTCGCGATTCCGGCCGCCTTCTGGTGGTCGCCGAAGATCGCGGAGGGGCTGTACGTCCTCGTCGCCCTCGTCTGGCTCGTTCCGGACCGGCGGATCGAGAGCGTCCTCGGCGGGACGGAGGCCTGACCCCGCCCGCTACGCCATCGCGCGCCGAGCGAGCTCCAGGACGTCGAAGGGCTCCGTCGGGGCGCCGATCTCCTCCTTCGCGTTGCCGATCATCACCATGCAGAAAGGGCACGAGACGCCCACGGCGCCCGTCCCCGCTTCGACGATCTCCTTCATCCGCGTCTGATTGATCCGCGACCCCAGCTTCTCCTCCATCCACATCCGCCCCCCGCCCGCCCCGCAGCACAGGCCCCGCTCGCGCGAGCGCGGCAGCTCCCGGAGCTCGAGGCCCGGGATCGCCTCGAGGATGCGCCGGGGCGCGTCGTAGACGCCGTTGTAGCGCCCGAGGTAGCACGGGTCGTGGAACGCGATCGACTGGCGGATCTCGTTGCCCATCTTGAGGCGGCCCTCGGCGATCAGCTTCGAGACGAGCTCGGTGCCGTGCATCACCTCGTACCGGCCGCCGAAGTCCGGGTACTCGTTCTTGATCACGTTGAAGCAGTGCGGGCAGTTGGTCACGATCGCCTTCACCCCGTAGCCGTTCAGCGTCTCGACGTTCTGCTGCGCCAGCATCTGGAAGAGGTACTCGTTGCCCATCCGGCGCGCGGAGTCGCCGTTGCAGGTCTCCTCGGTCCCGAGGATCGCGAAGGAGACGCCGGCCGCGTGCAGCAGCTCGACGAGCGCGCGGGAAACCTTCTTCGCGCGGTCCTCGTAGGAGCCGGCGCAGCCGACCCAGAAGAGCACCTCGACGTTCTTTCCCTCCGCCTCGGCCATCGTGACGACCGGCAGGTCCTTCGCCCAGTCGGCGCGCGAGGCGGCGGCCATTCCCCACGGGTTCCCGTTGGTCTCCATTCCGCGGAAGGCGGTCTGCATCTCCTTGGGAAACTCCGCCTTGTCGAGCACCAGGTAGCGCCGCATCTCGACGATCTTGTCCACGGCCGGAACGATGAAGACCGGGCACGCCGACGTGCAGAAGCCGCAGGTCGTGCAGGCCCAGATCGTGTCCTCGGAGATCCAGCCGCCGACGAGGTCCCGCCGGCCGCCCGCGGCATCCCCGTTGCCCCGCCCGGACGCCGCGGTGAGGACGGAGGGCGTCGCTTCGTAGACGGCGTCCCGCACGGCCGCGATGAAGAGCCGCGGATCGAGGGGCTTGCCGGTCAGCGCCGTCGGGCAGACCACGCGGCACCGCCCGCACTCGGTGCAGGTGTAGCCGTCGAGCATGGACTTCCAGGTCAGGTCCTCGACCCGAGAGGCGCCGAAGCGCTCGGACTTCTCGAGGTCCGGGGTCGAGAGCCTGCCCGCCGGGTCGAGCTTCATGAAGAAGACGTTGGGCACGGCCGTCAGGATGTGGAAGTGCTTGGAGTACGGCAGCAAGTTGCCGAAGACGAGGATGTCGACGAGGTGGATCCACCACCCCCACTCGTAGATCCCCTGGAGCGCCGCCGGCGAGGTCCCCGAGAGCCCGCGCGCGATCGCGCCGACCGCGGGAGACCAGGCGCTCGCGACCGCCGGCTCGAGCGCCGTCCTCGCGCCCTCGGCCACGAGGTCCGCCGCAATCAGGAGCGCGATCAGGAAGAGAACGATCCAGGCGTCGAGCGTCAGGTCCAGCCTCGCCGGCCGCGCGAAGGCGCGGCGAAAGACCGCCATGCCCACGCCGATCAGCACCAGCACCTCGAAGAGGTCCTTGGCGAGCGTGTAGAGGTTGCCCGCCATGCCGGGCAGCAGGACGAAGCCCGGGAAGAGCCCTTCCACGACGAGCTCGACCGTGCGCACGGTCAGGACGACGAAGCCCGAGAAGATGAAGATGTGGAAGACGCCGGCGTAGAAGTCCCGGAACATGCGCTTCTGGGCGAAGGCGTATTCCAGGGTCTTCGCGACGCGAAGGCCGAGGCGGTCGAATCGCGGCTCCGGCGCGCCGGCGGCCAGCACGCGGATTCGGCGGCTGACGGAGAAGACGAAGGCGACGAGGGCGAGAAGGAGAAGGAAACCGAAGAACGCCGTGCCGGGCAGGCCGAAGAGG
>JBLMXY010000156.1:0-3834 GCA_050257975.1 Acidobacteriota bacterium | reverse complement strand
AGAAATTGACGTTTCGCCGCGGCGAGATCGGCGAGGCGCGGTTCGCGCCGGACGGCCAGACGGTCGTCTACAACGCGGCGTGGGACGGAAATCCCACCGAGCTCTTCACGACCCGCATCGGGGCGGCCGAGTCCCGGCCGCTCGGCCTTCCGAGCGCCAGCCTGAAGGCGATCTCCCCTCAGGGAGAGATGGCCTTCGTGCTCCGGCCCGTGAACGTCGGGATGCCTTTAGGCGGAACGCTCGCCCGCGCCCCGCTGGCAGGGGGGGCACCGCGCGAGGTGCTCGAGAACGTTCAAGGTGCCGACTGGTCTCCCGACGGGAAGGATCTCGCCGTCGTCCGTGTCGTCGGGACGCGTCGCCGTCTCGAGTATCCGCCCGGCAAGGTGCTCTACGACGTCCCCATCTCCGCCAAGCTTGCCGCTCCCCGATTCTCACCCGGCGGCGACCGGATCGCGTTCATCGAGGGCGAGGATTCCAGCGTCATGGACGGCTCGGTTGCGGTGAGCGACCTGTCGGGCAAGAAGAGGGTGCTGACATCGCTCTTCGGCGCGCTCCCTCGGCTCGCCTGGGGTCCGGGTGGCGAGGAGATCTGGTTTTGCGCCCCTCTGCCTCGGGGAAGCGGAGCCGGCCTGTACGGCGTGACACTCTCCGGCAAGCAGCGGCTCCTGCACTCTTCGTCCACCACCCTGGTGATGCAGGACGTCTCTCGGGACGGCCGGGTCCTCATCAACTCGGCGAGCTGGCGCGTCGGGATTTCCGGCGTCAGTCCCGGCGATCGGACCGAACGCGACCTGTCCTGGCTCGACTCCTCGCGCGCCGAAGATCTGTCGGCCGACGGCAAAACGCTTCTCTTCAGCGAGGAGGGAGCCGGAGGCGGGCCAAACGGGAGTGTCTACATCCGCAAGACCGACGGTTCTCCCGCCGTGCGCCTCGGCGAGGGTTACGCAGCCGCGCTCTCACGCGACGGAAAGTGGGCCATTACGATTGCGCCCGACGGGAGCCACCTGGCCCTGTTGCCGACGGGGCCCGGCGAGGCGAAGGTGGTGCGCTATCCCGGGATCGAGGGCATTCGCGCGGCGCGGTGCTTTCCGGACGACCGTCACGTGCTCCTGGTTGCGACGGAAAAGAAGCACGGCGCCCGCCTGTACGCCGGGGACTGGGAAGGCAAGAGTCTCCGCGCGATCTCTCCCGAGGGTCTCAACGATCTGAACGTCAGCGTATCGCCGGATGGAGGGTTCGCCGCGGCGGTGGGCCCGGACGGAGTTCCGCGTCTGTACCCGACAACGGGCGGCGAGCCGAAGTCGGCTCCTGGCCTTGAGGCTGGAGACCTTCCGCTGCGCTTCTCTTCGGACGGGCGGGGTCTCTTCGTCGCGCGCCTTTTCGCCGGCTATGCCGTCGTCGATCGCGTTGATCTCGGCTCGGGCCGCCGGGAGCCGTGGAAGGAGCTCAAGGCGAATGACCCCGCGGGTCTTTCTCCCAGCGCCGCCATCCAGATCACACCGGACGGGCAGTCCTACGCCTACACGTACCGACGACTCCTGACCGATCTGGTTCTCATCGACGGCCTGAAGTAGGGCCCCGCGGCCGCCGTGCTAGCCTTCGCGGCCATGAAAAAGATGGTTCTCGCCGGCTCCGCGCTCCTCGTCGTCGCGCTCGTTTCCGGCCAGGCGCCCCCGGCCTCGGGCTCGGACCCGGCCTTCGCCAGGTTCGTGGACGACTACTTCGCCTCGCGCTTCGCGGCAAACCCGCTCCAGGGCACCTCGGCCGGATTTCACGAGTACGACGCGAAGATGCCGGATCTGTCGCGGGCGGCAATCGAGAGGCGAGCCGCCGAGCTCGAGGCGCAGCTCGCGCGGCTCTCCGCTCTGGACCGTTCCAGGCTCCCGTTTGACGACGCGATCGACGCCGAGGCGATCGAGGGCGACATCCGGTCGGACCTGCTCGACCTCGAGACGCTCCGTAACTGGGAGCGCAACCCGATGCTCTACGCGGGGACGGCCGGGTTCGCGGTCAACGACCTGATGAAGCGCGACTTCGCGCCGAAGGCGGAGCGCCTGCGGTCGATCACGTCGCGGCTGACGGCCGTCCCGGCGATCTGCGAGGCCGGCAAGGCCAACGTGAAGAATCCTCCGAAGGAGTTCACGACGCTCGCGACCCGGATGGCCAGGGGGGCCGCGGGGTTCCTGCAGGGCATCGTCGCCCCCTGGGCGAAGGACGCGGCGGGATCCGACGCTGCGCTGCTTACGGACTTCTCCGAAGCGAACCGGAAAGCCATGGCCGCGCTTTCGGACTTCGCCGCGTGGCTCGAGAAGGATCTCGCCCCGCGCTCGAACGGCAAGTACGCCATCGGCGCCGAGAACTTCGCGGCGAAGCTCCGGTACGACGACATGGTGGGCCAGCCGCTGTCGGAAGTGCTCGCGATCGGCGAGGCGAATCTCGCGAAGGATTATGCCGCCTTCGTCGAGACCGCCAGGAAGATCGATCCCTCGAAGACGCCCGCCGAGGTCATGAAGTCCCTCTCGAACGAGCACCCGACCGCCGAGGACCTCATCCCTTCGGCAAAGCGCACGGTCGAGGCGGCGCGGCGGTTCGTCGTCGAGCACCACATCGTGACGATCCCCTCGGAGGTGCGGCCGACCATCCTGGAGACGCCTCCCTTCGCGCGATTCGGCAGCTTCGCCTCGATGGACACTCCCGGGGCGTACGAGACGAAGGCCACGGAGGCCTTCTATTACGTCACGCCGGTCGAGAAGGACTGGGACGCGAAGCGCCAGGAGGAGCACCTGCGTCTCTACAACCCCTACGTCATGGACATGATCAACGTGCACGAGGTCTGGCCCGGGCACTACCTGCAGTTTCTCTACTCCAAGCGCTTCCCGACCAAGACGCGCAAGCTCGTCTTCTGCGGGACGAACGCGGAGGGCTGGGCGCACTATGCCGAGCAGATGATGGTGGACGAGGGCTTCGGCGGCGGCGACCCGAAGGTCCGCCTGGCGCAGCTCCAGGAGGCGCTCCTGCGCGACTGCCGCTACGTCGTCGGCATCAAGCTCCACACGCAGGGCATGACGGTCGAGGAGGGCGCGAAGGTCTTCGTCGAGAAGGGTTTCCAGGAGCCCGCCAACGCCTACGAAGAGGCGCGCCGCGGAGCCTACAACCCGACCTACCTCTACTACACTCTGGGCAAGCTCGAGATCCAGAAGCTCCGGGACGAGTACCGGAAGGCGAAAGGGGCGAGCCTGCAGCAGTTCCACGACGCCTTCGTGTCGCAGGGGGCACTGCCGATCCCGCTGGTGCGGAAGATCCTCTTCCGTTAGCGCCAAGAGGAGGCTGCGACGCCGCCCACGCGCGCGATCGTCCGTCCGCCGGGGAGAACTTTCCCGCAGGCGCTGACCCGCCTTGAGCCGGCGCCGCGGGTCGACCTGGCCGCCGCGCGATCGCAGCACGCGGCCTACGTCGCCGCTCTGCTCGGCGCGGGCCTCGACGTGAAGGAGCTGCCCTCAGACGACGATCGTCCGGACGCCGTCTTCGTCCAGGACCGGGTCGCCATCCTCGGCGGGCGCGCGATCGTGGGTCCATCGGCCATCGCGGCTCGGCGCGGGGAAGCGGAGCCGATCGTGGCCATCCTGCAGAGGTCATATCCGGTCGTGACGCTGCGCGCGCCGGCCTGCCTCGACTGGGGCGACGTCCTCATCACGGAGGAGGCGCTCTTCGTGGGTCTCTCCGAGCGCTCGAACGAGGCGGCGGTGCGGCAGCTGCGGGAGATGCTGGCGCCGGGCTTCATGGTCGAGGCAGTGCCCACGCCTCCCGACCTCCTGCATCTGCTGTCCGGCTGCG
>JBLMXY010000155.1:0-3318 GCA_050257975.1 Acidobacteriota bacterium | reverse complement strand
CAGGGTCTCCGCGGCCGAGGTGCGCTGGAAGGCCTTCCTCTCCGAAGCGAGCTCGTAGAGGATCGCTCCCAGGGCGAACTGGTCGGAGCGATGGTCGAGAGGCCTTCCGCTCGCCTGCTCGGGCGACATATAGCCCACGGTCCCGAGCAGGATCCCCGCAGCCGTGCGCTGCTCGGCCGTTTCGGCCAGGCTCTGGGAGCCCGCCGCCTCCGGCGGCGCGAGCTTGGCAAGACCGAAGTCCAGGATCTTGACGAAGCCGTCGGAAGAGATCATGACGTTCTCGGGCTTCAGGTCCCGGTGGACGAGGCCGGCCGCGTGCGCCTTGGCGAGCCCTTCGGCGATCTGCGCGCCGATCGCCGCGACTTCCTTCGGGGAGAGGGGCCCGCCCGCGATGCGCTCCCGCAGCGAAGAGCCCTCGACAAGCTCCATCGCGATGTAGAAGCGCCCCGCCTCGGAGCCGACATCGTGGACCGTCACGACGTTGGGGTGGTTCAAGGCCGACGCGGCGCGCGCTTCCTGCTCGAAGCGGCGAATCCGGTCCGGGTCCGCCGCGAGCTCGGCGGGCAGGACCTTGATGGCGACCTCGCGACCGAGACGAGTATCCCGGGCGCGGTAGACCTCCCCCATGCCCCCCGCGCCGAGGGGACCGAGAATCTCGTATGGGCCGAGGCGAGCGCCTGGGGTCACCGGTAAACCGGGATCAGGATACCGCTCCGTCCGGGGCACGGGCGACCGCGCGGACATCGATAGACTGGCGTGCAAGGCCGATGAACCGTTGAGACTCTTCGAGAGCCCGGATTTTTTCGCGCTCGACAAGCCGGCAGGCATCTCGATGGCGACGTCCTCGCGGATGGAAAAGTCGGGCTCCGAGGCCGTCGAAAGACTACTCGAAGCCTGCCAGGAGAAGCCCGATCAGAAGCTTCTGCTCGTTCACCGCCTCGACCTGGGAACTTCCGGCGTCGTCCTGCTCGCGCGAACCGGCGCCGCGCATCGGGCCTTGACCCACGCGCTGCAGAACCGGCGGGCCAAGAAGACCTACCGCGCGCTCGTGTGGGGCCACCCGATCCCGCCGCAGGGCGCCTACGAAGACCCGCTCGGCCGGGACCCGAAGGACGGCCGCCGAATGAAGGTCCGGCGGGACGGAAAGCCCTCTTCGACGCGCTACCGGACGCTCGCGAGGCTTCCCTCCGTCACCGACCTCGAGCTCATGCCGGAGACCGGCCGCACGCACCAGATCCGCGTCCACCTTTCGGCGCACGGCCATCCGATCGTTGGCGATGACCTCTACGGGGGCGCCACCCGGTGGCGAGGCGTGCGCGATCCCTCGCACCGGCGCGCGCTCGCGGCCGCAGGCCGCCCGCTCCTGCACGCCGCGCGCATCGAGGTTCCCGAGCTTTGCCTCGACGTCTCCGCGCCGCTGCCCGAGGACTATCGAGCCGTGCTCGAAGCGCTGCGCCGGGCCCAGGTGCCGTAGAAGGCGAGCGTGAAGCGGTAGAGACAACAGACGTTGTCGGCTCCTCGGCTCCGAGAACTCCCGCCGCCAGCACCGCGGCCGCGGCAATCCGGAAAACGCGCCATCGCCGCCACCCTCTCCCTCTTCCGATTCAGGCGACGGGGTTCTTCGCCGCGGTCCAGGCGGTCATCCCGCCGACTACGTTGGAGACCTGCCGGATCCCCAGACGCTCGAGCACGCTCGAGGCGATCGAGGAGCGGTAGCCGCTGGCGCAGATGATCGCGAGCGGCGCGTCCTGCGGCAGTTCTCCCGCGCGCGCGGCAAGCTCGGCGAGCGGCACGTGCAGGGCGTTCTCGATGTGGCCCGCCCGCCACTCGGGCGGACGCCGCACGTCGAGAACCGACAACCGAGAGCCCTCGCGCAGACGCGCCCGTAGCTCGTCGGGCGCCATCTGCTCGGTCGCCGTCAACTCCCGGCCCGACTCCTCCCAGCCTTCGATTCCCCCCTCCAGCCAACCCGCGACGTTCTCGAGTCCCACCCGCGCAAGACGCACGCGCGCCTCGGACGCTCTTTCCGGCTCCTCCGCGACGAGGACGATCGGAGTTTCCGGCGAAAGCAAGGCCCCCGCCCACGACGCGAACTGGCCGGAGAGTCCGATGTGGAGCGATCCCGGCACGTGGGCGGCTCCGTAGGCCGCGGCCGGACGCGTGTCGAGCACGGTCGCCCCGCGTTGCGCGAGGCGGGCCGCGGCCTCCGGCGGACAGGCGGGAGGCTCGGGCAATTGCGCGAGCTCGCGCGCTCCCGCGCGGTTCAACGCCACGTCGCGCCCGAAGTACGCGGGCGCCTCCGGCAGGTCGGTCGTCATCATCCGCACGAACTCTTCGCGGCCCATCGGCTGGAGCGCGTAGTTGAACCGACGCTGCTCGCCGATCGTGGAGGAGGTCTCGCTCGAGATGTTGCGGCCGCAGAGCGACCCCGCCCCGTGCGCCGGGTAGACCGCTGTCGCGTCGGGAAGCGCGAGCAGTTTCTCGTGCAGCGAGTCGTAGAGAAGGCCGGCCAGCTCCTGGGCGCTCATCCGGGCGCCCAGCAGGTCCGGACGCCCGACGTCGCCGATGAAGAGCGTGTCCCCGGTCAGGACGGCCACCGGCTCCGGCGACGCCGAAGTATCGGTCACGACGACCGAGACCGATTCGGGAGTGTGGCCGGGGGTTTCCAGAAAGCGCAGCACGACGCTTCCCATGCGGATCTCGTCCCCTTCGCGCACGGCGACGTGATCGAACCGCGCGCCCGCCTTTGCGCCGAAATAGATCTTCGCGCCCGCCCGCTCGGCGAGCTCCCGATGCCCCGACACGAAGTCGGCGTGCAGGTGCGTCTCGATCACGTGGCGGATCGTGAGGCCCTGGCGCCGAGCTTCCTCCAGGTACTCGTCCACGTCGCGGCGCGGGTCGACGACCGCCGCCTCGCCGCTGTCGCCGATGAGATACGAGGCCTGGGCGAGACAACCCAAGTAGAACTGCTTGAAATACATGGCGATCTCCCGGGTTCGAGCCTGCGAGTCTAACGCGGCGGCCGGCCCGCTTCCGGCAAGGCCGCGCGGCGCCTGAGGAAGTCCATCACGGTCGTCGGTTTGACACCGAAGCGGGCGAAGACCTGCCGCGAATCCCACGGCGTCTCCTCGATGGCCGTGACCCAGGACAGCGCCATGAGATTGGACGCGGCCTCCGAAAACGGCCTGAGCGCCGCCGCCAGGGCCCGATAGACGCCGGCCGGCGTGTAGAGGGAGCGGATCCCGCGGCCGAGCACCTCGGAGAAGCGCTCGACGACCTCCCGCCAGGAGAGCACCTCCGGCCCGCCGATCTCGAAGA
>JBLMXY010000154.1:0-3649 GCA_050257975.1 Acidobacteriota bacterium | reverse complement strand
GTGATGCCGTTGTGGAAGACCGCCTCGATCTTCTTGTAGAAGAGCTCGCTGCGCGGAACGTCCGTGAAGCTGTCGCCCAGGTGGAGCTTCCAGAGGTGGCTTCCGTGGTTCGAGGACAGGGTCTCGGTGAACTGCGCGTCCCAGTGCACGGAAGGCCGTGTGGCGGGAGCGGACACGAACATGGTGAGGCAGTTGGAGGTGGCCGAGCAGCTCTGGGTGTGGCCCGGAAGGATCGAGCCATAGTCATCGGTGTTGTCCACGATCGAGTATGAGGCGCCACCGGGGCCCGTCAGGCCCGCGGCCGTCGAGGTCAGGGACAGGGTCACCTGCGTGGGATTCGTCCAGTTCGGCCGGATTGTCGCGGTCTCTCCCGGCTCGAAGACGCCATTGCCGTCGGAGGTCGCCCCCGACGTCGGATCCGCGTCGAGGAAGGCCGCCCGCAGGCCTTCGCACTGCGAGAACTCCGAGGTCGTGCTCGTGGACGCCGTTCCCGTCGCCGTCGCCGTGACCTTCTGTCCCGAGGGCACGGCCACCGTCGCCGTGAAGGTGGCGTTGCCGCTGGCGTTGGTCGTCACCTGCGTCGAGCCGAGGTAGGTCTGCCCCTCGCCATAGCCCGAAGGGCTGCAGGCCGGGCTCGCGTAGAGGTCGATGTCGAAGTCGGAGCTCGCCTTGCTGTTGATTGTCCCCGAGACGGAGGACGCCGTTACGGCCGTGATCTCGGGAAAGTTCTGGGGGGAGGAAGCGTCGCCGGGGTCGTTCAACGTCACGCCGAGCGGCAGATTGTCGATGCCGATGTACCCGCCGCCGCCGTTGTCGTGGATCGAATTGCCCCGGACCTTCGCACCGGCGGCGGCGGCCGAGATCCAGACGCCCCCAAGTCCGTTGTGCGCGATGACGTTGCCTTCGCCGGCCCCCAGGCCCCCGATCGTCGCGGCGCCGGTGAGGAATATTCCGTAGGCCGAATTGCCGAGGGTCCCGGCTCCCGACGCGGTCGTTCCGATCAGGTTCCCCTGGACCGTGACGTTCGTGCCGCCGGTCGAGATGCCGCCGCCGCCGGTGTTTCCGGAGATGACGTTGCCCGCTCCCGGGGCCGTGCCGCCGATGAGGACGTCGGAAGCGTTGATCGTCAGGGCGCCACCGCTGTAGGAATTCGGGATCGCCGACGTTCCGGCCGCGTCCGTGCCGATGAGGTTTCCCTGGATGACGTAGCCCGTCCCCAGGGCCTGCATCGCGCTGCCGCTCCCGCTGCTGTTGCCGGAGATCAGGTTTCGATCGGCGGGGTCGGTGCCGCCGACCACGACGTTCGAGGCGCCGTTGAAAATGATCCCGACGCCGTTGGCGACCGCAGCCGTTCCGGCCGGGTTCACGCCGATGAAATTGCCGAGGACCTTGTCGTCGGTGCCGCCGAATCCCTTGATTCCGGTGGCGCAGCCGTTGATGACGAGGCCCCGGATCGTGACGTGCGACCCGGGAACGAGGCAGTCTCCCGCTCCGCCGGCTCCGGAGAGAACGATCTTCAAGACCGCGTTGGTGCCTGCCGCGAGCGTGTTGACCGAGGCGCCGGTCTGCGTGTAGCCGTCGATCGTCACGGAGTCGCCCACGCCCGGGAGGGGCGAGCCGGGCGTGATCGTGCAGACCCCCGATCCGTTGCATCCCGCGCCGGTGACGTTGAAGGCGATCGTGTCCGTTCCTGAGCCGGCCGCGCATTCGCCCGCCGCCGCGCCGGAAGCCGCGTCGTTCTTGGCCGCGTTGATCGCCTCCCGAAGCGTGCACTGGCCGTCGTTGGCCGCCGTGTCGGCGGTGCTGTTGACGGTGATGGTGGCCGCTGCGGCGGACGCGGCGAGGACGGCTGCCGCGAGCAGTGTCGCCGCGAAGACCTTCCTGGGGCTCGAGGTACCCATAAACCCTCCGTTCGGTGCGCGCTGTCGTTCTACGGGCCGTAGAGCAGAAGGCTGAAAGCGTTGGAGAAGGAACTGGCCGCCATGTCGCCACCCTGTGCGCGCTCGCGCGCGGCGCCCGATGCTGTGTCGGAATTCGCGGCGATGATCGCTTCTCCCGGAGTGCACTCGCCGAGGCTGGTGGCCGCGTCGGCGATGCGATTGACCGTGATCGTGGCCGCGCAAGCCGCTGGCGGGGCGGCGCCGGCGCGGACGAGCCAGAGAAGCGAGACCGGTGCAAAACGACGGGCGCCCATTGACCTTCCTTTGTGTTTGAAGCGAATCGAGGGACCGGCTCTCCGGCCGGCGCGGGCTAGGCGCCGGTTGGCGGCGCTCTCGAGACGAAGCGGCGGGACAGTTCCGGTCGGCTTGCGGCGGCTGTCGCCGCCGGCGGCCTCTCAGCCGTTGGGGGAGAGGGAAGGGCGAGCGTGGAGAGCGCGACCTCCTGCATCTCGAGGACTGCTCCGGGGTCGTCCGAGGATTGCGATTGCTCGAGAACGACGGACGGCGCGTCGTCGCCGGCGCCCGTCCCGGGCCCTCCGGCGCCTATGCCCGAGGTCGCCACGCAGAGAATCGCCAGCAGGAATGTGGCCCGCAGACGGTCGCCGCGCCCGCGCCGGAGACGCACTTCGGCGGACGCTACCGCGCTCGCCATCCCGTGTCAAAGGAAATGAAACCGGGAGACTTCAGGACACGGGACTCGATGCTCTCGGGAACATTCGCCCGTTGCTCCGGGGTCTGCGGCCCGCAGGGCTGCGGATGGAAGGCGCTGGAGCGGAGTCTGGCCTTCTCGCCGCGCGGGACGGCCCTCTGCGCGCGATGCGCGCCCCCCGTCCCTGCGGCCCGTAGAGCCGCAGGTTGAAGGCGTTGGACCTCCACACAGGGAGATCGTTCCTGCGGGGCAGTATTGCGTTGCCGAGCATCCCGACGTCACGTTCTGCAGGGCGATGTCGTGGACGTGCTTTCAGTAGATGCCGGTCGGCAGAACGTCGGTGAAGAAGGAGGTTCCGCCCGCGATGCAGTTGTAGGCGGCGCCCCCGATGTCCCCGCGGTAGCTGCCGGCCGCCTCCGTCGCCGTCCCCTGGTTGACGAGCGGCCGCTGAAGCGACGTGAAGCCGTTATCGATCGTCAGACTCCCGCCCGAGGAGATCGTCGTCGTGCCGGTCCCGCCCATCGTGCTGCCGTTCCAGTCGAGCGTGGCGCCCGAGTTGACCGTCAGGTTTCCGACTCGTGATCGTCGCCGTGTCGCCCCCGGAAGGAGAGTCGGGCGCCCTCGGGCAGCCGGACCAGTTACCTGGCGTCCTCCAGACCGAGTAGCCCCGGCCGAGGCGACGCGATCGTCGCGCGCGAAACGATGATGCCCTTTTCGAAGAGGAGAGAGGCCCCGGCGAATCGGCTCCGGCGTCCGGGCGATGCGATGGGTTACGGGGCGTAGAGGAGCAGGCCGAACGCGTTGGCGAGAAACTTTGACATCTCGTCGCGGCCGACGTCGGCGGCGGGGCAGTACAGGCTGGCCGTGCAGCCGGCGATGACGCCCCGCGCCCACAGGAAGTGGACGTGCTTGCAGAAGGGGTCGGAGACCGGAACGTCGGCGAAGTGCACGTTGGGGCTGCCGGCGTCGCAGGAGTAGAGAAGCCCGGTGTTCGGGTCCGGCCCGTAGGCGAGCGGGACCGCGCCGCCTCCCAGGGGCGCGACCATTCCCTTGGCGATGA
>JBLMXY010000153.1:0-36477 GCA_050257975.1 Acidobacteriota bacterium | reverse complement strand
AAACCATGAACATCCAAAAAATGATGGCCCAGGCGCAGGCCATGCAGAGCAAGGTCGCCGCGGAGCTCGAGGCGATGCGCGTCGAGGCCTCTTCGGGCGGCGGCATGGTCAAGGTCGAAATGTCGGGGCACAAGGAGATCCTCTCGGTCGAGATCGATCCGGCCGCCGTGGACCCTCAGGACGTCGAGACGCTTCAGGATCTGATCCTCGCCGCCTGCCGCGAGGCCTCCCGGCGCGTCGACGAGGCGGTCCAGAAGAAGACGAGCGCGCTGCTGGGCGGCATGATGCCGGGACTGCGCTAGCTCGGCGCGGGCCCGCGCTTCCGTTTCGTTTTCGTCATGCCGTCCACCCCGAAATCCTTCGACCGTCTGGCGGCCGAGCTGCAGAGGCTCCCCGGCATCGGAGCGAAGAGCGCCGCGCGGCTGGCCTACTACCTGTTGCGCTCTCCCCGGGAGGAGGCGGAGCGGCTGTCGCGCTCGATCTCCGAGGCGCGCGAGTCGGTGCGCCGCTGCTCGGTCTGCAACACGCTGACCGAGCAGGATCCCTGCGACGTCTGCTCGGACCCCGAGCGCGACGCCTCGGTGCTCTGCGTGGTCGAGGACCCGGCGAACGTGGCGGTGATCGAGAAGACGCGGGAGTACCGCGGCCGGTACCACGTGCTGTGGGGCGCGCTCTCGCCCCTCAAGGGAATCGGTCCGGACGAGATCGACACGGCCGGCCTGATCCGGCGCGTGACGCCTGAGATCCGGGAGGTGATTCTCGCCACCAATCCCAATGTCGAGGGGGAGGCGACGGCGCTGTACATCGCGCGCCGGCTGAAGCCGACCGGCGTGCGCGTCAGCCGCATTGCCTTCGGCCTGCCGGTGGGCGGCGACATCGAGTACGCCGACGAGGTGACCATGGCGCGGTCGCTGGAGAACCGGAGAGAGATATAGAGGAGTTCTCAGTCTTCAGTCGTTGGTTTCGGATCCGGAACCGAGAACTGTGAACTGATGACTGACAACTTCCCAGGCGACTCTGCTACAATAAACCCTCACAGGAGAACCACTTAATTCATGACGGCGCCCGACCTCGTCCTCTATGACGAGGAATTCCAGCGGATCCGGGAGTCTCTCCAGCGGCTGCGGCACGACGCCAACGCGAACGTCGTGTTCCTGGTGGACAAGAACGGCCAGCAGATCGCCGCGGTGGGCGACCTGCAGTCGCTCGACACGACCTCGCTCGCCTCGCTGACCGCCGGCAACGTGGCCGCGACCGACGGGCTTGCCCGGCTGATCGGCGAGAAGGAATTCTCGATTCTCTTCCACGAGGGAGAGAAGGACAACATCCACATCTCGATCGTCGCCCAGCGCGTCATCCTGGTCGTCATCTTTGACGAGCGCTCCTCGCTCGGGCTGGTCCGTCTCCGGGTGCGGCGCGCCACCACCGAGCTCGACAAGATCTTCGAGGACATCGCCGCCAAGGTCGAAAGGGAGAAGGAGTCGCTCCAGGCGGAGTTCGAGTCCCCGTTCGCCGAGATCACCGACGAGGACATCGATCGACTCTTCTCGGAGTGATCCGGTCCGCGTTTCGCCCGATCCCGTAGCCGACTCATGACCTTCATCAACTACGCCGCGCGGGAGATCAACTGCAAGATCGTCTACTACGGCCCGGGCCTCTGCGGAAAGACGACGAACCTGCAGTACGTCTACGACCGGACCAATCCGGCCGCCAAGGGCAAACTGATCTCGCTCGCGACCGAGACCGATCGCACGCTCTTCTTCGACTTTCTGCCGCTCGATCTCGGGACCGTGCGGGGATTCAAGACGCGATTCCACCTCTACACGGTTCCCGGCCAGGTCTTCTACGACGCCTCCCGAAAGCTGATCCTGAAGGGAGTCGACGGCGTGGTCTTCGTCGCCGATTCGCAGGAGGCGCGCATGGAGGCCAACGTCGAGTCCATCCGGAACCTCGACAAGAACCTGCAGGAGCAGGGCTACGACATTTCGACGATTCCCTACGTCCTGCAGTTCAACAAGAGGGACCTGCCCACGGCGGTGGCGACCGACGAGATGTACCGGCAGCTGAACATCAAGGGGGAACCGACCTTCGAGGCGACCGCCACGACGGGCATCGGCGTGTTCGACACGCTGAAGGCCGTGGCGCGGCAGGTTCTGATGGAGCTGAAGAAGAGATAGTTTTCAGTTGTCAGTTTTCCGTTGTCAGTTCCGGAACTGATCAACGATCACTGATGACTGAAAACTGACGACCCTTTCAGGCAAGTGCCTGGCGCAGCGCGCGCTGCACCGCCACCTTCGCCAGGCGCACCTTGAATGCGTTCTGCGAAAGGGGCTTCGCGCCTTCGACGGCGGCCGCCGCGGCGCGGGCGTAGAGCTCTTCGGAAGGGCGCCCTCCCGAAAGGGCCGCCTCGGCCTGCTTCGAGCGCCACGGCACCTGCGCGACGTGCCCCAGCACGACGCGCGGGTCGCGGATCGCGCCCCCTTCCAGCCGGAGGGAAACGCAGGCCTCGACCAGCGGCCAGTCGAAGCTCTCCTTCTCCTTGAGCTTGACGTAGCCCGAGCGCGCGCCGGGTCCCGGCGCCGGGATCGTCGCGGACTCGACGATCTCGCCCGCGCCGAGGACGTTCTCGCGCGTGGGATCCGGATCGGAGCCGAGGAAGAACTCCTCGATCGGGATCGCGCGCTTTCCGCGGGTCGAGACGGTGTGGATGGCGCCGCCGTACGCGAGCAGGGCGGCGCCCGTCGCGGACGGGTGCACGCACACGCAGATCTTGTCGGTATCGAAGATCGCGTGGAACCGGTTCTCTCCTTCCTGCGCGAAGCAGTCGTTGCCGCCCTTCTTCCGGCAGTCGAATTCCGCCAGGCGGTAGTACCAGCACCGCGGGCGCTGGCAGAGGTTTCCGCCGAGCGTGGCCATGTGCCGGATCTGCGGGGTCGCGGCTTCTCCGGCCGCCGCGGCGAGGGCGGGGTAGTGTCGGCGGATGCCTTCGTCGCCGGCGAGCGCGGCGAGCGTCGCCAGGGCTCCGATCCGGGCGGGAGGCCCGATCTCGATGCGGTCGAGGCCGGGCAGGCCGGCGATCGAGACGACGCGCTCGGGCTCGTCCAGGCCCTCCTTCATCCGGTCCACCAGGTCGACGCCGCCCGCCTTGAGCGCGGTCTTCGCCCGCGCCGCCTCCTGGGCCGCCTCGGGCAGCGATCGGGCGGCGATCAATGCGAAGGCTTTCATGCGCGACCTCCTCGAGCCCGGTCGAGGGCTTCGAGCACCGCCTCGGGAGTGATCGGGAGTCTCGTGATCCGCGCGCCGATCGCGTGCGAGACCGCGTTGGCGACGGCAGCCGCGGTCGGCACGGTGGCGGGCTCGCCGATTCCCACCGAATGGGTGTTGTTGACCCCGTCGTAAACCGGCAGAACGATCGATTCGATCTCCGGCGCGTCCTTCGCGCCCAGGATCTTGTATTGCTCCACGTTGGGGTTGACCATTCGCCCGGTCTGCCGGTCGAGCACGCGATCCTCGTAGAGCGCGTAGGAAATGCCCTGGAGCACCCCTCCCTGGATCTGGCTCTCCGTCGTCAGCGCGTTGACGACCAGGCCGCAGTCGTGCACCGCCACGACCCGCTTGACGCGGACCTGCCCCGTCTCCGTGTCCACCTCCACCTCGGCGAACTGGGCGCCGGCGGTGAAGTGCTTCCAGGCGTCCGCGTGGTTCTCGGCGCGCTCGGCCGTGGCGGAGACCCCCTGGGCCGGCAGCTGCCCGCAGGCCTCGGCCCACGACAGACGCTTGCTGGCTTCCCCCTTCGCGGAGAAGGCGCCGTCGTTCCAGACGACGTCCTCGGGCGGGACCTTCCATTGCCGGGCGATCCGGTCGGCGACCGCGAGGCGCGCCCGATACGCCGCCGCGCGAACCGTCGGCGCGCTCGACGGGGTGGTCGTCGAGCCCCCGGAAGCCGGGCCGGGAGGCAGCGCGGTGTCGCCGATGCGGATCGAGATCTTCTCCAGGGGCAGTTCCAGCTCCTCGGCCGCGACGATCGCGACCATCGTGCGCGAGCCCGTCCCGAGGTCCTGGACTCCGTGATCCACCTCGGCCGAGCCATCGCGGTGGATCGTGACCGTGGCCTTCTGGCCGGGACGGCCGGTGTTGTACCAGAGCGCCGCGCCCATGCCGACACCGCGGCGCCGGTGCGGCTCGGAGGTCGTCCGCCGGGCGTCGCGATTCGCCCAGCCGATTTTCTCGGCTCCGATCCGGAACTCCTCGCGCCGGATCTCGGAGGGATCGTTCTTCAGGCGGAACTCGAGGGGATCCATGCCGAGGCGCGCCGCGAGCTCGTCCATGGTCGCCTCGAGCGCGAAGGCGCCCTGGGGATGGCCGGGCGCGCGCATGGCGGTCGAGGGCCCGGCGTTGGTGAAGACGTCGTACTCCTCGGTCTTGACGTTGTCGCAGGCGTAGATGTTCTTGGCGGGCGCCGAGGTGCCGGTGTTGCCGTTGGTGCCGCCGTTGCCGTGCACGACGAGGTGAAGGGCGGTCAGCTTTCCGTCGGAGGTCGCGCCCGCCTTGATCCACTGGATCGAGGAAGGGCGATTGCCGGTCGCCAGCTGCTCTTCCTTCCGATCGAGGAAGAGCTTGACCGGCGCGGCCGCCTCCCGCGCGAGCCGGGCGGCGGTGACTCCCTCGACCCGCGCCCCGAACTTCGCTCCGAAGCCGCCGCCCATGTAGTCGCAGTGGACGCGGACCTTGGAGGCGGGGACTCCGAGCTCCTGGGCGAGCTCTTCCCGGACGCTGAAGATGCCCTGCGTCGAGGCCCAGACGGTCAGCTCCGGACCTTCCCACTTCGCGACGAGGCCGTGCGTCTCGAGGGCGGTGTGGGTCTGCACCTGTGTGGCGTAGGTGCCTTCGACGACGGCGTGCGCCTGGCGGAACCCTTCCTCGATGTTGCCCTTCTCGGTCGAGCGCGGCCCCTGGACGTTGCCCTGGCGGGGCAGCGGCTTGACCGCGCCCGGCGCGTCGCCGGCCGAGGTCTTCGTCTTCGCTTCGCCCTCGAAGACCAGAGGGGCCCCCGGCTTGCGCGCCGCCTCGGGATCCACGACGAAGGGGCGGGGCTCGTACCGCACGCGGATCGCGCGCAGGGCGTCCTCGGCCCGTTCGGGCGTGTCGGCGGCGACGGCCGCGACCTCCTGGCCCGCGAAGCGGACGGCGTCCCCGGGCGAGAGGATCGCCAGCGCCGCCCTGACGCCCGGCATCTTCCGTGCCGCCGCCAGATCCACTTCGGCCACCTTCGCCGCGGCGTAGGGGCTGCGAAGGATTCGGCCGTAGAGCATTCCGGGCAGGCGGACGTCGATCGCGTAGCGCGCCTCTCCCGTCGTCTTGGCGGGCCCGTCGAGGCGAGGGATTCGCGTTCCCAGCAGACGGAACTTGCGCGACGGGTCGAAGGGAGGCGGGTCGCCCGGCGCGATCTCGAGCTTTTTGGTCTCGAACTTTCCGTTGAAGCCGAGCCGGACGTCTTCCTGGCTCATGTCAGGCCCTCCTCGGACCGGGGCAGCACCGCCAGCGCCTCGTCCACCCGGTCATCGGACGTGAGCCGGAGCGCGTCGGTCGAGAGGCGCGTCGCGATTCGCTCGGGCGCCTGCCCTTCCAGCAGCGCCGCGCGCAGGCCCGCCGCGCGCTCGACCGCCTCGAAGACGTGCGGGTACGCGCCGCAGCGGCAGAGGTTGCCCGCCACGGCTTCGCGGATTTCCTCCTTCGAGGGGCGGGGACTGCGCCCGAGGAGCATGTGGCAGGACATCAACATGCCGGAGGTGCAGAAGCCGCACTGGAGGGCATCGGCGGCGACGAAGGCCGCCTGGATCGGAGAGAGCTTCCCGTCCCGGGCCAGGCCCTCGACCGTCGTGATCTTCTTTCCGCGCGCCTCGTGGGCCAGCATCAGGCAGGAACAGGCGGTCTGGCCGTCCACCATCACCGTGCACGCGCCGCAGGCGCCCCGCCCGCAGACCACCTTCGTCCCGGTCAGGCCGAGCCGTTCGCGCAGCGCGTCGGCCAGGACCACGCGCGGCTCGACCGTCAGATGGTGAACCTGTCCGTTGACGTCGAGATCGAGGGGGACGGCTCCGGGCCCGATGACAAGAGGCGTCTTCGAAGCGCCTTTCGGTCCGACCCCGGCGGTGACCGCCCCGACCAGGGCGCCCCGCACGAGATCCCGGCGCGTGAAGCCGGACTTCGGTTCGTCGCTCATACGAACCTCCCTGTGGAAAGCCGATCATAGCCCCGATCGCGCCGCAAGGGGTCGGCGTCGAGGTCGGCGCGGGGCGGCGCCGCTACTTCTTCTTTTCGTCGGGCCTGGACGGGACGGTGGCGGGGGGCGTCCCCGCCGAGACGAGCAGGATCCGGAGGCAACGGCGCGTCGCCTCCAGCCTCTCGATCGCGACGCGCCTTGCCTCCCGCCGGAAACGCGCGAGCGGCGGCCCCGCCTTCAGGCGGCGGATCTCCTCGGCGAGCGCGCGGTCGTACTGGAGGATCGCGCGACGCCGCTCCTCCAGGGTGAGGGCGTCCAGGAAGGCCATGCGGGCCAGCCCCTCGTCCTTTCCCCGGGGCGGGGGCGCGGGCTCGCAGACCCAGCGGCGCAGCTCCCGCCGGCCGGCGGCGGTGATCCGGTAGAGGTTCCGCCGGGGTCCCCGCTGCGGCCCGAGCACGCGAAGGAGCACGAAGCCGGCGCGGCGCAGCCGGGCCAGGGTCGGGTAGATCTGGGAGATCTCGGCTCGCCACAGCGGCGCGACTTCCGCATCGAGAGCGCGCGCGAGGTCGTAACCGGTGCTCGGCTTCTCGGACAGGAGGCCCAGGAGGACGTGCGGCAGCGGCATGCGACAACTATATCAATTCAGATATAGAGGGGTCCCGCCGGGGTTCCCGGCCCGGCCTCGCGACGGAGAAGCGGACAAAAAAATAGGGGGCCCGAAGGCCCCCGAAGATCCCTGTGGAAACGCGTAAACTGCTGAGCTACTTCTTTTTCTTGGTCGCCTTCTTTGCCTTCTTGGCGGCCTTCTTCTTCGTGGCCATTCTGTCACCTCCCTCCCGACAGCTGATTGACAGCCTCCGGGCGAGATGCTAATTTTGCCGCCCCCTGGAAGGAGCGTATCGCCTTTCGTCTGTCGCTGCCGAAAATTCGATTGGTCATACGTTCCGGTCATCGCCGGATGGGGCTTCCAACCCATCCGGCGATTTCATTTTAGAAGCTTCCGTCCGAGATACAAGAAAAATCTCTTGCAATTTCAATTGTCTTGATTCTCGCGTTCCGCGAGACGGATGTCAAGCGCGCGGCGGCGAAATCGCCGCAAGCGAGTCGGACGCCGCGCGACGCGAAGGGTGACGCGCTTCGGGTTCGCGATCACCCGACGGACCCGGCCGCGGCTTCCGCATAGAATCCGCCCGTGACAATCTCCGACACCCTCACCGTCGCGCACAGCCCCGACTCCGACGACGCGTTCATGTTCTTCGCGCTCGCCGAGGGGCTCGTGGAGACCGAGGGGCTCGTCTTCGTGCACGAGCTGTCCGACATCGAAAGCCTCAACCGGCGCGCGCTCGAGGGGGCGCTCGAAGTGACGGCCGTCTCCTTCCACGCCTACGCCTTTCTCGCCGACCGGTACCTGCTTCTTCCTCACGGGGCCTCCTTCGGCGACGGGTACGGGCCCGTCGTCGTGGCGCGAGAACCCGCGACGCGCGAGGCGATCGCCCGCGGGGAAGTCCTGGTGGCCTCGCCCGGCGAGCGCACGACCGCGCACCTGGCGCTTTCGCTCTGGGCGCCCGGCGCCCGCACCGAAGTCCATCGGTTCGACCGGATCCTGGAGGGAGTGCGGGAGGGGCGGTTGCCTGCCGGCGTCCTGATCCACGAGGGTCAGCTCACGTTTTCGCGCGAGGGGCTCCAGGCCGTGGAGGACCTGGGGCGCTGGTGGAAAGAGGAGACCGGCCTGCCGCTGCCGCTCGGCGGCAACGTCGTGCGGCGGGACCTCGGCCCCGACCGGATCGCCCGCGTTTCCCGGGCGCTCTCCCGCTCGATCGAGTACGGGCTCGCCCACCGCGAGGAAGCCCTGAGCCACGCGCTGCGATTTGCCCGGGGCCTGGACCGGAGCGAGGCGGACCGCTTCGTGGCCATGTATGTCAACCGATGGACCCGCGGGTACGGGCCGGAAGGACGCCGGGCGGTCCAGTTGCTCCTCGATCGCGCCCACGCCGCGGGTCTTGTGCCTGCCGTGCGCGCCGAGTACGCGCCGGAGCCGTGACCGGGTGAGCGGGGAGCCGGCGGTCGGAGCGGGGAGGCGCGCATGAAGGGCTCGGGGCGCCTGGAGGCCCCGGCTCTGGTCCTTCACCTTCTTGCTCTCTGTCTCGCCCTGGGCCCCGCTCTCTTCTTCGGGGCGGTGGTGGCGCCGGCCTCCTTCCGGGTGCTTCCCACTCGCGATCTCGCCGCGTCGCTGCAGTCCCCGATTCTGGAGCGGCTCTGCTGGCTGCTCGAGGGCGGCTTCGCTCTTCTGCTCGCGACCTCCTGGTTCCTTTCCCGCCGCTGGAGCGCGCCTCGCGCGGTCTCGGCGCTTCTGACGCGCGCCCCGATCCTGGGCGTCATCGGCGCGGTCGTCATCGAGAAGCTGCTGATTCCGCCCATCGAGAAGATCCGGGCCGAGGCCCCGGGCCTGATCGACAACCTGCCGGCGGCCGATCCCGGAAGGTTGCTGCTCGCCCGGTATCACCGGCTCGCGACGGCCTTCTTCTCCGTCGAGATCGCGGCGGCTGCCCTGATTCTGCTCGTGACGGCGCGTCTGCTTCTCCTGCGGCGAGAGGCCCCCGCCCCTCCCGGGGCGGCGAGACCTCCCGCGCCGAAGCTCTTGAATCTCTCCGACGTCTGAAGAGGAGGTCCCAACGACCAAGGACTAAGGACCAGGGACTAGGGACTCCTTCTGCCGATGACGTGCTAATGAGCCCGACGCCGGCGCAGGGCCGTCACCACCAGCAGCAGTCCCGCAGCGAGGAGGGCGTACGGCCAGAGCGCGTCGAGCCGCGCGAGGAGCTCGCGCATCGGCAGCGCGCGCGCGGCGGCCTCGGCCGCGGCGATCCCGGTCAGGGCGACCCCCGGAACGATGGGCGGCGGCTCGCGCCTCCTGCCGACGGTCCGGTCGATGGCGGACACCAGGAGGAATCCGCCGCCGAGGCCGAGCAGGATCGCCGCCCAGGGCGACATCCAGGGCTCGAGCGGCTCGCGAAGCAGCATCCCGACGCCCAGGCCCAGGAGCACGCCGGCCGGCAGCAGCGGCCCGCGGAATCGAGAGAGCGCCGACAGGAAGAAGAAGATCGCGCCCAGCAGCAGCAACACGGCCTCCGGACCGCGCCAGCCGAGGCTCCGCGAAGCGAGGGCGTAGAAGCCGACGGCGACGAGCGCGATGCCCAGAGTGAGCGCGCGGCGGTCGCCCGCCGGCCTCATGGCTTCGCCCCCGCGCCGGCCGGCGAGGCGGTCTCGCCCTCCCAGCGGTAGAAGCCCTGTCCCGCCTTCTTGCCGGTCTTTCCCTCGCGGACGAGCCGGCGCAGGATCGCCGGAGGAGCGAACCTCCGGTCGTCGAGTCCGGCCGCGAGCGTCTCCGCGATCGAGAGCCTCACGTCGAGGCCCACCAGATCGCTCGTCTTGAGAGGCCCCATCCGGTGGCCATAGCCGAGCTCCATGGCGCGGTCGATGTCCGACGCGGACGCCACGCCCTCTTCGACCATGCGCATCGCCTCGAGGCCAAGGGCGACGCCCAGCCGCGAAGTGGCGAACCCCGGCGCGTCGGCGACCCGGATTGCCTGCTTGCCGAGGGAGGCGGCGAAGGCGGCGGCGCGCTCGACGGTCTGCGCCGAGGTGCCCCGGCCGGCCACGACCTCGACTAAGGGCATGGCCGCGACCGGATTGAAGAAGTGGAGGCCGATGACGCGGGACGGCTCGCGCGTGGAGGCGGCGATTTCGGTGATCGAGAGCGCCGACGTGTTCGAAGCGAGGAAGTCGGCGCCCGGACAGAGGCGGTCGAGCTCTTCGAAGATCCTTCGCTTGAGGCCCATGTCCTCGGGAACCGCCTCGATGACGACGTCGGCTCCCGCTTCCTCCTCGAGCCGCTCGGGGACCCGGAGGAGGCCCTTCGCGCGAGCGGCGTCCTCGGCGGGGAGCCTGCCCTTTTCGACGGCGCGCCGCCACGAGCCTTCGATCGCCGCGCGCAGGCCGGCTCGCCGTCCCGCGTCCGCCTCGAACACCGAGGTCGGATAACCGGACAGGGCGGCCGCGCCGGCGATGCCGCGGCCCATCGTGCCGCCGCCGACGACGAGGACGCGCTCCGGCCGGGACATGGCGGGCATTATTCCTCGAGTCGGCGGCGGGGCGCTACCGCATGAGCGCCACCGCGTTGCTCCAGAGAATTCGCTCCTGAGCCGCCGGCGACAGGGGCAGCGACAGGAAATCCGCGACGTTGTCACCCATCGAACGCACGCCCGGGCTCGGGTAGTCGGTCCCCCAGAGGCACTTGGCGGAGAGCTCGTCCAGACGCGGCAGATATTCGAGCAGCTTGCGCGGCGGAATCCCGGAGAGATCCAGGAAGACGTTCGGGTGCCGGCGGGCGAGGAAGACCGCGGTCTCCATGTAGAGAGGCCGGCCGGCGTGGGCGAGGATGATCTTCAGCTTCGGGAAGTCCACGGCGACATCGTCGACCGGCATCGGATCGGCGAGGCGGTTGCGCGCGCCCGGAAAGATCGAGGTGCCCGTGTGGATCATGACGGGCCGGCCCGCCTCCTCGGCCGCCGTGTAGATCGCGGCGAGGCCCTCGTCCCCCGACAGGTAGGCGTTGGCCGCGAGGAGCTGGTGCGGCGGGTGGATCTTCAGCATCCGGATGCCGAGCCGATCGAAGAGCCGCCGGGTCTGCCCGCGGGGATCGCGCGCGTGGCGCGGATGGACGGAGCCCACCGCGACGAGCCGGTCGCGGTGATCGCGCGTGTACTCCGAGATCCAGTCGTTGGCGGCGTCGGTGAAGCCCATGACTTCGGGCGCGACGTAGTTGATCAGCGCCGCCCTCTCGACGCCCTGCTCGTCGAGCAGCCGGAGGAGCTCTTCGGGGTCGGCGAGAACGCGCTCGAGGCGGACCGCGTCGGGGCGGCCGCGGGCCATCAAGTCGCGGGCCGCGGGCTTGAACTGCTCCCACGGCTGGATGTGAACGTGGCAATCGAAGACGCGCACGGTGCGCGGATTCTAGACGGGATCGGGCGCCGGGCTGGCGGGGGTCGGTTTTCGCAGCGCCACGGCGGCCTGCGTCGCGGCGATTCCGATCGCGCCGGCGAAGAGCGCTGCGGCCGGGCCGAATCGCTCCGCCACCGCCCCCGCCTGCAGGTTTCCGACCGGCACCAGGCCGAGCCACGCCAGGACGTAGAGGGAGATGACGCGCCCGCGCAGCCGGTCCGGGGCCCTCTCCTGCAGCAGCGTATTGATGAGGGAGGAGGCGGAGGTCATCGCGGCCCCGAGAAGAGCCAGCCATGCCAGAGCCACGGCGTAACGGGAAGAGAGGCCGAAGCCGGCGAGCGAGACCGCGAAGGCGAGGGAGGCCGCCTGCACGCCGCGCGACTTGCGGGAGAGGTTGCCGCGCCAGGCGAGCGCCAGAGCCGCCGCCACCGCGCCGAGGCCGATGGCCGAGAGCATCCCTCCCAGCCCCTCCGGGCCGACGCGCAGAAGCTTCGCCGCGAAAAGAGGCGCGAGCGTGACCGCCGGCGTTCCGAAGATCGCGAGGGAGGCGGTGATCGCGAGCAGCGGCAGGACGAGGGCGTCGCGCCGGGCGAACCGCAGGCCGATCCGCAGATCCACCCAGGCGCCCCGCGAGGGCCCGGCGGCCCGCGGCAGCTTCGGCAGAGAGGCCAGAGGAATGAGGATGGCCACGAAGGAGACCGCGTTGATGAGGAAGCAGGCGGTCTCGCCCGCCGCCGCGATGGCGAATCCCGCCGCCATCGGCCCGATCACGCGGGAGAGATTGAACTGCATCGAGTTCAGGGCGATGGCGTTCATCAGGTCCTCCCGGCCGACCAGGTTCAGGAAAAGCGACTGGTGCGAGGGGCTCGTGAACGCGTTGGCGACGCCGTTGACCACCGCGACCGTCGCCACCAGCGGCACCGAGACGAACCGCCAGCCGGTCGCGGCGGCGAGCACGAGGGCGCAGGCCATCTGTGTCGACTGGGTCGTGAGCAAAATCCGGCGCCGGTCGTAGCGGTCCGCGGCGACGCCGGCGAGCGGGGCGAGGAGCAGGCTCGGAATCGACCCGGCGAAGGCGACCAGTCCGAGCACGAGCGCCGAGTCCGACAGGCGCAGGACGAGCCAGCCCTGCGCGACCGTCTGCATCCAGCTGCCCACGTTGGAGAGAAAGAGGCCGGCCCAGTAGTTTCGGAAAGAGCGGTGCGCCAGGGACGCGAACATTCCCCGGCGCGGGGCCTCCGCGCCCCGGGGAGGAGCGACGCCGAGGCTCGGCCCCGCGGGCCGGAGAAAACCGGGGTGTGTCTCGGTCGGGAGCGGCGGCTTCGAGTCGGTCACGCGGGCACCGGGCCCGGGCGCCGGAAGCGGCGGAGGATCCAGGCGGCCGCGAGCACCGAGAGATTGCCGGCCGTGCCCGCGAGCACGGGATCCGCACCGGCGACGGCGGCCGGAAGGAAGCGGCCGACCGCCGCGATGGCGCCTCCGGCGAGCATCGCCGCGATCGCCCCGGCGGTCGGCACGGCGCCCGGCGCGAGCAGCGCCGCGAGCACCGGAAGGATCAACCCGGCCGCGAAGACGGAGTAGCCGAGCTTGAGGGTCTCCAGGACGTCCCGGTTCATGGCGAGCGCGAGGGTCAACCCGAGCGCGGCATAGGCCGGGGTCAGGGCGCGCGCGGCGGCGACCGGCGGGAGGCGCCTCGGCCACGCCGGGACGATGTCGCGCACGGTCACCGCGGAGGCGGACAGCAGCACCGCGTCGGCTGAGGAGTGCATCGTCGCCACCAGGCAAACGAGCACGAACGAGGCGAGCGGCGCGGGCACGAAGGCGAGCACGGCCCGGGGAAGCGTCTCGATCGCGGGACCGGGCGGCAGCGCGGCCCGGGCCGCGAGGGCGATGACGGCCACCGCGCCCCCGAAGAGCGTCTTCGAGAGAGCGGCGCCGAGCGCGGACCGGCGCGCGGCGCGCTCGTCCCGGCAGGAGAGGAGCTTGGCGTAGACGTCGCTGCCGACCAGATGCGGCAGCCCGATCAACAGCAGGAGCGACACGACGTCGGCGGCCGGAAGCGACGGCGCGGTCGGAAAGGCGAGCGCCTCGGAAGGCAGTCCCGCGAAGCGCCCCGAGCGCGCCAGCGCGAAGGCGAAGGCGAGCCCGGGGATCCCGAGCACCATCAACCCGTACTTCAAACCGTCGGTCCGCACCACGGCAAACTGGCCGCCCAGCGTCGTGTAGAGGACGAACGCGGCGGTCGAGCCGATGATCGCGGCGACCGGCTCGAGGCCGAAGGCGGCGGAGAGGACGACCTGCGTCGCCTCGATCAGAAGGGCGAACCAGACGATCTCGGAGACGAGCACGAGCAGCGCCGCGACGCGGCGCGCCGCGGGGCCGTAGTAGCGGCCGACGATCTCGGGCAGCGTCACGGCGCCTTCCTTGCGTACGCGCCCGGCGAGCAGGAGTCCGAGCGCCAGCAACCCGAGGGCGCCAGCCAGATCCAGCCAGAGGCCGGACAGCCCGTGCGCGTAGACGAAGGCCGCCAGCGCGATCGTCGTGGAGCCTCCCGTGGTCAGGGAGGCGAGGCCGAGGAAGCCCCAGAAGGCCGAAAGCGAACGGTCCGCGACGAAATAGGAAGCCTCGTCTCGCCCCGCGCGGCGCCGGAAGAAAAACCCCATCGCGGCCACCGCGATGAGGTAGGCCAACAGCAGAAAGAGCGTCGTTCGCACGGTCGGATTAAATCAGTTGTCCGGGGCCGGTTACCGGTGTCCGGTCTCCGATGCCCGGGATCCTCCTTTCCGAGCGCCGAACACCGGACACCGAGCACCGGCTCCAGCGCCTGACTCCTTCTTTTGACCTCTTGATTGGTCGGGCGAGATAATCCGCCGATTCCGCAACGAGAAACGGCGTGAAGGAGGGGAGAAACCTGCGGCTCTGCCTGGGTCTGGCCGGAGTGTTTTGCCTGGCGGCGTCGATTTCCCGCGCGGATTCCGACTTCGCGCTGTTTCCGGGCTGTCTCCCGGCTCCGCGGGAATCCGGGCTGGCGGCGCTCCCGCCGGATTCCCCGACGGCGCGCGGCGATTGCGCCCTGATCCGCGGCGGCTCGACGGTCGGGGCCGAACGGTTCCGACTGGACCTCTCGCCGTCATTGTGGACGGCGCTTCCGGAGCCGGCCGAGGAGCCTGCCGTCGGCGCCGCGGCGGCCCCGGCCAAGCGGCCGTTGCTTTCCGGCAAGACGCTCTGGCTTTCCCTCGGAGTGATTGCCGCCGTGCCGGTCGTGGGGGAGCTCGTCTGGTGGAAGGGAAACGAGCGCGGCACCTTTCACTTCACCGACGAGGGATGGTTCGGCCGCGACACGTACGCGGGCGGCGCGGACAAGGCTTCGCATTTCGTCTTCGGCTACATGGCCGGGCGGGAGCTCTCGAAGTGGTACGAAAGGTTCGGCAACACGCCGAACCAGTCCCGGCTCCTTTCGATCGGCCTGGTCGCGCTCGGAGGCGCCCTGGTCGAGCTCGGCGACGGCTTCACCGACGTCTACGGCTACGCCTGGAACGACGTGGCCTCCAATTTCGCCGGCGGGCTGGCGGCGGCCGGGATCGGCGCCGCGGGCATCGACGACGTCGTGGGCTTTCGGTTCGGCATCGTCTCGGCAGAGATCCCGCCTCCCTGTTGCCGCGCCTTCGGCTACGGCCACGACTATTCCGAGGACGTCTACTCCGCAGACTTGAAGCTCGGGGGGGCGCTCGCCCGAATGGGGCTGCGCCCGGGCGCGGCGCGTTTCTTCCTGCTGTCGCTCACGTACGGCTCGAAGGGCTACCGCTTCTCTCCGGAAGACGTCCGGGAGCGCAACGTCGGGATCGACGTCGGGCTCAACCTGCCGGAGATCCTGCTCGCGATCGGGGTTCCGAAGACGAAGTGGTGGGGCGAGGCTCTCCTGACCCTCTTCGAGTACTTCCGGATCCCTTACACCGCCTATGGATTCCAGTACGACTTGAATCACCGCCGCTGGCATGGGCCCTCGACCGGCGACAAGTTCGATCCGGGAAGGGTGATCTACCCGTAATCCTCGCGCCGCGAGCGATCCTGAGGTACATTTCTCTCAAGATTTCGACTCGATCGGCGCGACTCCGTTCGGTCAGGAAGGACGAGGAATGAGCAGAATCCCGCCCGGGCATTCGGTCGGCCCTTCGGCCCGGCGGCTCGCGATCGCTCTGCTGCTCCTTCCCGCCGCGCTGCCGGCGGCCGACTCCTTCGAGCTCTTTCCACCTTCCGTTCCAGCGGCGCACTACTTCACCCAGGCGGCCGGTCGGTTTCCGCCGCTCGAGCTCGAGTTACCCGGATCCTGGGACGAGAGGCCCGAGAGGGTGCGGCTGATCCTCGCGGCCTCCGATCTCCAGGGTCTCGCCTCGCGCCCGACCGCGCTCGGTGCTGCCGCCCCGAAGACTCCCAACCGGACCCTCACGGTGCTCCTGACGGCCGGGGTGCTCGCGGGATCGGCCGTGTCTTCCCTCGGGGTCGGCCACGAGCGCGAGGCCTTTCACTTCGGAAACGAAGAGTGGTTCGGCAGCGACACCTACGCCGGCGGCGCGGACAAGGCCTCGCACTTCGTCTTCTACAACGGCCTGTCCCGCGAGCTCGGCGTAACGCTTGCCAACATGGGCCACGACCGGAAGAAAGCGACCACACTCGCGTTCGCCACGGCAACCGCGGCCGGCCTGCTCGTCGAGGTGGGCGACGCCTTCACGGTCTTCGGCTTCGCCTGGGAAGACCTGGTCATGGACACCCTGGGGGCGGGATCGGCCGCCGTGATCACGCGGTACGGCCTGGACGACACGGTCGGGTTTCGATTCGGCAAGGTGACCGCCGAGCAGCCTCCCGTCTGCTGCCGGACCCCCGGGGTCGGAAAGGACTACTCGGAAGAGATCTACACGGCGGACCTGAAGCTCGCGGGTTTCGCGCGCCGCCTGAGCCTTCGGCCCGGGCCCGCGCGCTTCCTGCTGCTCTCGATGACCTACGGCACCAAGGGATACCGCTACTCGCTCCCGGAGTTCCGGCAGCGCAACATCGGCATCGAGCTCGGCTTGAACTTTCCGGAGATCCTCTCGGCCGTGGGCGTGCCCGAGAGAACGTGGTGGGGGCGGGCGCTCTACTTCTTCTTCAACTTCTTCCGGATCCCCTTCACCCAGGTCGGGTTCCACTACGACCTGAACCACGGCAAGTGGCACGGGCCCGACGCGGGCAACGTCTACGATCCGGGGCCGTAGGCGTTGTCAGTTGTCAGTTGTCAGTTGTCAGTTGTCAGTTGTCAGTTGTCAGTCCCGACTCTCGGTTTTTCCGTTATCAACCGACAACGTAACGGAACTGATAACTGATAACTAATAACGAATAACTACGTTCGCGCCGCCGCGCGCGCCGCCGCCTCGAGCAGCAGGACCCCGATCGCGAGCGCCCTTTCGTCGATGTCGAAGACCGGCGAATGGTGCGGTCGGTGCGCGCCCTCCGGGGCCGATCCCACGAAGAAGAAGCAGCCCGGAACCCGGGAAAGATAGACGGACATGTCCTCACCGCCCAGCGTGCGGGTATCCGTCTCGACGTTCTTCTCGCCCAGCAGGCGGACGGCCTCCCCGATGACCAGATCGGCCATGCCCGGATCGTTGACGGTCGCGCGGTTGAGCCTTCGGTAGTGGACCCGGGCCCGCACGCCCGCCGCGGCCGCGGTGCCCGTCGCGATGCGCTCGATCTTCTCGGGCAGCGACTTTCCCACGGACTCCGAGAAGGAGCGCGTGGTGCCTTTCAGCGTGACGACGGACGGGATCACGTTGAAGGCGCCGCCGCCGTGGATCGCGCCGATCGTCACGACCGCGGGCTCGAGCGGCGAGATCTCCCTGGACACCACGCTCTGGAGCGCTTCGACGATTCGGGCGGCGGCGACGATCGTGTCGGCCGTCTCGTGCGGCGCGGCGCCGTGGCCGCCCGGTCCCTCGACGTCGATCGAGAACTCGTCGACCGCGGCCATCAACGCTCCGCGGTTGAGGCCGACTTTCCCGACGGGGAGCTGGTTCCAGAGATGCAGGCCGAAGGCGGCGGTGACGCCGTCCATTACGCCGTCGGCGACGCAGGCTTCGGCGCCGCCGGCTCCCTCCTCGGCCGGCTGGAAGAGGAACCGAAACCGACCGGCGCTCGCGCCGCGGGCGAGGCGCTCGGCGGCGGCGAGCGCGATCGCGACGTGTCCGTCGTGGCCGCAGGCGTGCATCCGGCCCGCCTCCTGCGAGGCGTACTCGGAGCCGGTCGCTTCGGTCAGCGGGAGCCCGTCCATGTCGGCGCGCAGAAGAATCCGCCCCCCGGCCGGCGATCGGGCCGGCGGGGGCGGCGCCGGATCGGCGGTCACGCCCGTTTTCCCCACGCCGGTCCTCGGCGAGAGGCCGACGCGCCGAAGTCGGTCCGCCACGATGCCGGCGGTGCGCTGCTCCTGGAAGCCGAGCTCGGGGTGGCGATGAAGATCCCGACGCGTCGCGACGAGGGTCTCCCACTCCTCCTCCGGAAAGCCGGCGATCCGCCGCGGAAGGATCTCGAGGGTCGCGCTCATGCCCGGACCACGCGCGGCCAAATATATGCGGTCCGGAGTCGCGCGAAGACGTCGGAATTAAGATAGAAGGCGTGGGCGACGATTCGGGTGCGATCCGGGAAGCGTTCCGCCGGCTCGGGACGTCGAAGCCGGTGGACGTTTTCGAAGGCGCCCTGCTCGTGGCCCGCCTGATCGATCCGGAGGCCGATCTCGACGCGGCGCGCGCCCGAGTCGAGCAGCTCGCGCGGCGAGTCGTGGAGCGCCGCGCGGCGGGCCTGCCGAAGCTCGAGGCGCTGCGCGGCGCGCTCTTCGCCGAAGAGGGGTTGGCGGGCGACTTCGAGTCCTACGATGAACCGGGCAACTGCTCCGTCGTTCATGCCCTGTCCGCGCGCCGCGGCATGCCCATCACGCTCTCGATCGTCGTGCGCGAGGTGGGGCGCCGCGCCGGCGTGGAGCTGGAAGGCGTGGGGCTACCCGGCCACTTCGTTCTCGGAGGCCCGGACGTGCCCGAAGGCCTCTACCTCGACGCCTTTCACGGCGGGATCCTGTGCGACGCCTCCTCTCTGGCCCGGCGCGTGGCGGCGATCTTCGGCACCGACGTGGAGCTCTCCCCGGAGGTCTTCGAGCCCGACCCGCCGCTTGCCATCCTGCGACGGGTTCTCGAAAACCTGCGCCGCTCCTACGAGCGGCGGCACCGCTACGAGGAGGCTCTGGGGGTGCTCGACTGCGTCGAGGCGCTCGAGCCGGAGGACCCGTCCGTCTTGCGCGAGCGCGGCCTGCTCTGGCTCAAGACGGGCGAGCTCGAGAAGGCCCTGGAGGCGCTCGAGCGGCATCTTCGGGCGGTCTCCGGCGAAGAGGCGGAGGCCGTCGAGAAGCTGATCGCCGCCGTTCGCGAGCGGAAGGACGCCTCCGGAGACGGGCGCCGGGAGAAGAAGATCTTCACTCTCGAGCAGGCGCGATCGCTGTTGCCGCAAATCCGCGAGCGCACTTCCGACGCGGTTTCCCGCTACGCCCGTCTCGGAGACGGAGGAGAGGGAGCGGAGGAGGAGCGGCAGGCGATCCTGCAGTCCTGGGCGTCGGAGATGGCGGCGCTCGGCGTCGAGATCAAGGGGCCGTGGCTCGTGGACTTCGACTCGGGCGCGGGCTACTACTGCTGGAAGTACCCCGAGCGCTCGCTCGAGTATTTCCACGGCTACGAGGACGGCTTCGCCGGGAGGCTGCCCCTCCAGTAGGGAAGAGCCGGCTAGGCCGGCCAGGAACCGCCTGGCTCGAGCGCGATCACTTCCGTCGCCAGGCGGCGCTTGCGAATCTCCGCTCGGAGCTCCTGCGGCGTGCCGGTCAGCGCCGGGAAGGTTCCCCAGTGCATCGGGATCACGCGCGGCGTCCGCAGAAGCTCGCAGGCCTTGGCGGCCTGCCGCGGATCCATCGTGTAGAAGCCCCCGATCGGCAGGAGGGCCAGGTCGGGACGCTCGAGCTCTCCGATCAGCGCCATGTCGGAGAAGACCGCCGTGTCGCCGGCATGGTAGACGCGGAACCCGTCTTCGAAGGTCAGGACGTAGCCGCAGGGATCGCTCGGGAAATTGTTCTCGCGCCCGGCGCCGGAGGTTCCGGCGGAGTGGACGGCGTGGGTCATCCGGATCTCGACGCCCGCGAGCGTCTGGCTTCCTCCCTTGTTCATGCCCGAGACCTTCGAGAGCCCGGCCGCTCCGCAGTGCAGGGCGAGCTCGAAGATCGCGACGACGGTCGCGCCGCTCGCCTTCGCCAGCGAGATCCCGTCGTCGCCGAAGTGATCGAAGTGGCCGTGGGAGGCCGCGACGACGTCGAGCCGTCCGTACTCGAAGCCCTTCGGGAACTTCGGGTTGGCCCCGATCCAGGGGTCGATCGCGATCCGCGCGCCTCCGGGCGACTGCACCAGGAATGCGGCATGACCGAGCCATGTGATCTTCCCGCCGAATTTCTTCTTACGTGCCATGGACCGCTCTCCGCTCATTTCCGGGCGCGTCGAGCGCCCGCTCCAATGTCTGCCCGAGCCACGTGTGTTTCCGGCGAACGGCTTCTTCGAGGAGCCCTTCCGCCGCGGCGCCGCCTTCCCGCCCCGCATCAAACCGTCTCCCAGGCGATGAGGGGGACGAGCCGCCGGACGAATTCTTCCAGGCCCGCGCGATCCTCCTCGTCGAACCTCGCCGGCTCCGGAGCGTCGATGTCGAGCACGCCGCGCAGTTTCCCGCCCTCCAGGATCGGAACGACGATCTCCGAGCGCGAGGCGGCGTCGCAAGCAATGTGGCCGGGGAACGCGTTGACGTCCGGCACGACGAGCGTCTCGCGCCGAGCGGCCGCGGTCCCGCAGACGCCGCGGCCGAGCGCGATGCGCACGCAGGCCGCCTTGCCCTGGAAGGGCCCGAGAACGAGCTCGCCGCCTCGCAGCAGGTAGAACCCGCACCAGTTGATCCGGTCGAGCGCCTGGGCGAGCAAAGCCCCGGCGTTGGCGAGGTTGGCCAGGGCGTCGGTCTCCTCCGCGAGCAGCGCCTCGAGGGAAGCGGCCAGATCGCGATAGAGGGCGGGCTTCGCCCGGGAGCCGTCGATTTGCGTCTCGAGCACGGCGCGGATTCTACCCCCGGCCCTTCAGCGGGCGTCGAGCCACAGGAGCTCCCCGTCGTCGATCTCGTCGCCGCGCACCGTGTAGACGAAGAAACCCGAGGGCGTCGTCTCCCCGGGCGGGTGATCCACGGCCGGCGCCGTGTGAAAGCGGGTTTCTCCGCCGTCGAAGAGGCGCAGGCGCTCGCCCGTGTGGGTGTGCCCCTGAAGCGCCAGCGTCCAGCGGTAGGGTTTGAGGATCTGCGCGAGCGCGTCGGCGTTTCGCACGACGTGCCGGTAGAACGTCACGCCGCCGACGGTCAAGAGCGTTCGCTCCGGCCCGTCCGGAGCGAACTCGTTCGAGAATCTCCCCGTGCGCAGAGGCACGTGCCCGGCGGTGACGACCGTCGTGCCGGGGCGCACCCGGGCCAGATCCTTGCGCAACCACGCCAGCTCGTCCTCCTCGAGGAGCCCGTAGTACCAGAGGTCGTCGATCCCCAGCGTGTCCAGGACGACGAAGTGAACGTGGCCGCGGTCGAAGGAGTAGTAGCGCGGCCCCAGGATCTCTTCGTAGAGCGTCTTGCCGTAGACGGGGTTCGTCCGCGGAACGAGGCTCAAGTGGCGCTCGATGCCGAAAATGTCGTGATTGCCCGGGGCGGAGCGGACTGGCAGAGGCGCCCCGGCCGCCTCGGAGGCGTAGCGCTCCATGCGCGAGCGCGCCGTCGCCTCGTCGACCCGCAGCGCGTCCCGGTTCAGATCTCCGGTCACGATGGCGAAGTCCGCCTCGCGGCTCCGCGCCAGAGCCAGGGCGTGACGCATGCGGTCCACGTTCCCGGCATCGAGGTGGGTGTCGGAGAGGTGGGCGAAGCGCCAGACCGCCGCGGCGGGGCTCGGGGCGAGGGCGAAATCCGCCGCGGACGAAGTCCGCCGGTACCAGCCGGCGGTCGCGCGCCGGTCTCCCGGAACGACGACGAAGACGTTTCGTCCGATCGCCGCCAGGCGGTACGCGCCGTCCGGGGCCGTGACGGCGACCTCGACCCCGTCGGACACCACGACGTTCGGAAGCCCTCCCTCGCCGGGGTCGCGCCGGCCGTTCGCGTTGCCATCGTCGAAGACGACGCCCGAAACGACCGTCAACGCCGCGAGGAGGAGGGCCGGGACCAGACTCACGGAGCGCCCACGCAAGAACATTGTAGCGTCCCGATCGCGGGCGTTTTCCGGAAGCGTCTTTCGTCGGCTACGATCCGCCCGCGATGTCCGCGCGCGCAGGGGATGTGCCGTGACCGCCTCGAGAGGGCGCGTGCTCTCCGTTTACCTCTTCTGTTGCGCGGTCTGGGGCTCGACCTGGATGGTCATCAAGATCGGGCTGCGAGACCTGCCTCCCTTTCATTTCGCCGCGATCCGCATGGCGGCGGCCTGCCTCCTCATGGCGCCCTTCGCCTTCGGGCGCGGCGAGCGCGTTCCGAGCCGCGTCGAGCGCCGCTGGATCGCGGTGTGCGGCTTTCTCCAGATCGGCGTCTCGTACGCCTTCGTGTTCACGGCCTCCCAGTGGATCCCGTCGGGCCTCGCGGCCCTGCTCTTCTGCACGTTTCCGATCTGGGTCGGCCTCTTCGGCCACTGGCTGCTTCCGCACGAGCCCCTGACCGGGCGCGCGGTCGCGGCCTCGGCGCTGGGTCTCGCCGGCGTGGCGGTGATCCAGGGCCCGGAGGCTCTGGAGGCGCTGCAGACGAGGCCTGGACCGCTTCTGCTCGGCGGCCTCTGCGTGCTCGGCTCGGCGGTCGTTTCCGCCATCGCGAACGTGCTCAACAAGAAACACTTCGCCATCGTCTCCCCCTATCAGAACGTGTGGGGCCAGACGCTCGTCGGCGCGGCGTTTCTCGCCCTGCTGGCGCTTCTCTTCGAGCGCGGCGCGCCGATGCGGTGGACGGGCGGCTCCGTGTTCGCGCTCTCCTATCTCGCGCTCTTCGGGACCGCGATGACCTTCGCCGGGCTCTTCTGGCTGATTCCGCGCGTTCCGGTGGCCGTCATCGGAACGATCCCCCTCGTGGACACTCTGGTCGCGGTGCAGCTCGGGGCTCTCGTCCTTCAGGAGCGGCTGCCGGCCCGGGTTCTCGCAGGCGGGGCGCTGATTCTCGCCGGGGTCGTCCTGGTGATCGCGGGCCGCCGGTCGCCCGGCGTGGCCGCGGCCTGACGGTGCCGGGAGCGGTGTCGGGGCGGCTCACGGCGAGCCTCGAGCAGCGGCGGAGTCACGCCCCGCCGGCGGCCTCATCGCGAGTAGATCGGCAGCCAGGCGCGCGTCAGATAATCCGAGGCGGTGATCGCGATGAGGATCACGAGCCAGAGCACGCTCGCCGCGACGACGAAGCCGGTCAGCTTCGGCGAGTAGCGCAGGTGCATGAAGATCAAGGCGACGAGCAAGGCCTTGGCCACCGCGATCGTGAGCGCGACGGGCGTGTTCCAGATGCCGAGGTGCTGGAACGCGGCCCAGACCGTCAGGGCGGTGAAGCCCATGAGCGCCCCGAAGACGGCGAAGTAGGCGCCGGGAGCGGGGTGCCCCTGCGATCCGCTCCCGCTCACAGCGTGTGCCTCCCGAGCAGGTAGAGAAGGGGGAAGAGAAAGATCCAGACGATATCCACGAAGTGCCAGTACAGGCCGACCATCTCGACGGGGGTGTTGTAGCGCTCCGTGAAGGCGCCGCGGCGGGCCTTCGCCACGAGCCAGGTCAGCAATCCGATGCCGACGATCATGTGGAGGGCGTGCAGCCCGGTCATGCAGAAGTAGAGGGAGAAGAACATCTCGCTCTGCCGGGGGAGCCCGTGCGGCACGACGAAGTGGGGCCCGGGCACCTCATGGCGCTCGAACTTTTCGGAATACTCGATGACCTTGATTCCGAGAAACACGGCGCCGAGCAGCATCGTAGAGGCCAGAAAGAGCACGGTCCGATTCTTCTTCCCCTGCGAGGCGGCCCAGACGGCGAGCGCCATCGTCAGCGAGGAGAGGATCAGGACCCCGGTGTTCACGGCGCCGAGGCGGATGTCGAGCAGGTTCGACGCCCCTTCGAAGGCGGCCCGGTAGGTCGAGCGGTAGATGGCGTAGGCCGTGAACATCCCGCCGAAGAAGAGCACCTCGGTCGCCAGGAAAATCCACATCCCGAGCGAGGAGGCCTCCTTCTGGGCCGCGAGGCTACCGAAGTGGTGCCGCAGCTCCGGCGGCGCGCCCGGCGTCAGGACGTGGGCCGACTCAGACACGGACGGCCGCCTCCCGGACGGTCGCGTAGTCGTAGGGCCGGCCCGTGACGACCGGCGTTTCGGCGAAGTTCTCGGTCGGCGGCGGGGACGGCGTCTGCCATTCGAGCCCCGTCGCGCCCCACGGGTTGTCGGCCGCGTCCTTGCCGTAGCGCATCGACCAGAAGAAATAGACGAGCGGAATCAGGTATCCGATGCCGAGGATCGAGGCGCCCGCCGTCGACATGACGTTCAGGATCTGGAACTCCGGCGGGTAGGCGTGGTAGCGCCGCGGCATGCCGAGGTATCCCAGGATGAACTGGGGGAAGAAGGTCAGGTTGAAGCCGAGAAAGATGACCCAGGCCGAGACGCGGGACCAGTACTCGGGATAGAGCTTGCCGGAAATCTTGGGCCACCAGTAGTGCAGGCCCCCGAGGTAGCCCATGATCGTTCCGCCCACCATGATGTAGTGGAAGTGCGCGACGACGAAGTACGTGTCGGTGACGTGGATGTCCAAGCCGATCGCGGCGAGGAACAGGCCGGTCAGCCCTCCCAGCGTGAAGAGGCCGATGAAGCCGAGCGCGTAGAGCATCGGGGTCTGGTAGGACACCGAGCCCCGGTAGAGCGTCGCCGTCCAGTTGAACACCTTGATGGCGGACGGAATCGCCACCATGAAGGAGAGAATCGAAAAGACCAGGCTTGCGTACACCGACTGGCCGGAGACGAACATGTGGTGCCCCCAGACCAGGAAGGAAAGCACCGCGATGGCGACCGAGGAGCCGGCGATGAACTTGTACCCGTAGATCGGCTTGCGCGCGAAGGCCGTCACGAGCTCGCTGATCACGGCGAGGGCCGGCAGGACCATGATGTAAACGGCCGGGTGCGAATAGAACCAGAAGAGGTGCTGGAAGAGCACCGGGTCGCCGCCCTGCGCCGGATCGAAGATGCCGAGGTGGAAGAGTCGCTCGGCCGCCACCAGCAGCAACGTGATCGCGATGACGGGCGTTCCGAGGATCTGGATGATCGCCGTGGCGTACATGCCCCAGCAGAAGAGCGGCATCCTCGTCCAGGTCATGCCCGGCGCCCTCATCGTGTGGATCGTGACGAGGAAATTCAGGCCCGTGAGAATCGAGGAGAAGCCCGCGATGAAGATGCCGACCGCGGTGACCACGACCCAACCGTTGGAATAGACCGTCGAGTACGGCGTGTAGAAGGTCCATCCCGTGTCCACCCCCCCGTGCACGATTGCCCAGAGCGCCGTCAGGCCGCCGACTAGGAAGAGGTACCAGGAGAGCAGGTTCAGGCGCGGGAAGGCGACGTCCCGGGCGCCGATCATGAGCGGGATCAGGAAGTTGCCGAGCACCCCCGGGATGCCGGGGATCATGAAGAAGAAGATCATCATGACGCCGTGCCCCGTGAAGAGCTTGTTGTAGGTCTGCGACTGGAAGACGTCGCCGGCCGGTGTCAGCAGCTCGAGCCGGATGAGCGACGCGTAGAGGCCGCCGATCGCGAAGAAGAACGTGACCCCGATCAGGTACAGGATCCCGATTCGCTTGTGGTCGAAGGTCAGCAGCCACGACTTCACGCCGTAGCGGGCGTTCAGATAGTGGACGCGGCGCGCGGGGGGGGCGTTCTCGGCCGAGGCGGCGGCGGTGCTCATGGCTTGGTCGGCTTCCTTTCCGTGGACGCCGCGGCCGGGGCGGGGACGCCCGAGGCCGGGGCGGGAGACAGCGACTTGACGTAGGCGATCAACTGGAGCAGGCCGTCCTCGCTGATCAACCCCTGGAAGGTCGGCATGATCGGCGGGTAGCCCTCGACGAGCTTGGCCTGCGGGTTCGTGATCGATTCCCGGATGTACGCTTCGTCGGCCACGACGGTCTGCCCCCCCTGGAGGCGGACCGTCTTGCCGAAGAGGCCCACGAGCGAAGGCCCGCGGGCGCCGGGCTGCTCGGCGTGGCAGGTGTTGCAGGCCTGCTCCACGAACCGCCTCGCGCCGGCGGCGGCGAGCGATTCCCCGGTCGCGCCGCCCGCGAGCCAGGCCTGGTAGTCCGCCGGGGCGAGGACGTAGATCCACCCGATCATGCCCGAGTGCCGAGTGCCGCAGTACTCGGCGCAGAAGAGATGGTACTTGCCCGGCCGGGTCGCCTGGAACCAGGCGGTGGAGAACCTGCCTGGCACGACGTCCCGCTTGAAGCGGAACGCCGGCACGAAGAAGCTGTGGATGACGTCCTCGGAGGCCATCGTCAGGCGGACCGCCTGTCCCACCGGCACGTGGAGCTCGTTCATCTCCCGGCGGCCGTCGGCATGCTGGATCTTCCACATCCACTGCTTTGCGGTGACGTAGACGTCGATGGCGCCGGACGGCGGCCGCGTGATGCGGAAGAAGACCGAGGCCCCCCAGAAGAAGATGACGAGCACGAGTCCGAGCGGGATCACGGTCCAGACGGCCTCGAGCACGCCCGACTCGCGAACGTCGGTCGCGATCTCGTCCGGGGAGCGCCGGTGGTAACGGATGGCGAAGAAGACGACGAGCGAGCCGATCAACAGCGAGAAGAACGCCGTGACGGCGATCAGGAAGCCGTAGAGCGCGTCGACGTGCGGCGCGAAGCTCGACGCCTGTTGCGGGAACAGCTCCATCAGGCGCTCTCTCCCGGAACCTCGCGCAGGCGTCTTCGGTGGCGCCGCGTCATCACGAAGATCGCGACGGCGAGAACGAGGACGGTCGCGGCACCGGCCAGCCGGATGATGTTCAGCACGACGGCGCCGTACTTCCCGGTCCGGGGATCGTAGTGGAAGCAGTACAGCAGCACCTGGTCGGCCGGGTTGCCGATCTTGCCCGCGGAGGACTCGACGAGCGCCAGCCGCAGGTCGCGCGGCGCATACTCGATTCCGTAGAAATAGCGCGACAGCCTTCCGCCCGGCGTCAGGACGAAGATGGCGCTCGCATGCGCGAACTGGCCGCGCTCGGGGTCGTAGCGGAAGCGGAAACCCACGGCCCGGGCGAGGGTCGCGATCGCCTCCCGGTCGCCGGTCAGAAAGTGCCAGCCCGCGTCGCCGCCGGGACGGTGGTAACGCGTGACGTAGGCGGTTTTCTTGGTCGCGGCGTCCGCGGGCTTGTCGCGGGCGTCGAAGCTCACGACGACCACGTCGAAGTCGCGCCCGGCGTCGAGCGAGATCACCCGGAGAGAAGAGACGATTCCATTCAAGACCTGGGTGCAGAGCATCGGGCAGTTGTAGTAGACGAGGGCGAGGATCACGGGCCGCTTTCCAAAGTAGTCGGAGAGCCGTACCGCCCGGCCGAGCTCGTCGCGGAACGGAAGATCGAGCGGGACCGGGGCATCCAGGCGCTGGTCGACGCCGATGTCCTGGAGCGCGACCGGTTTCTCGTCGGCGCGCACGATTCTTCCCGGCTCGGGCGCCATGGGCTGGGCGGCGGCGGCCCCGGCCGAGAGGAGTGGCACGGCCGCGAGCAGGATGGCCAGGCTCCTCATGGCCTCTTCCCCGCAACGGGTGTGGCCGCGGGTGCCGGGGAGGTCCCTCCGGGCGCCGGCAGGGGAGCGACCCCGCGCTTGGCGACGAGGTCCATGGCGCGCTCGATCGGGATGTGGACGGTTCCCGTCGCCCGGTCCATCCAGCCGTAGGTGGAAAGCCGCTCCTCCTCGGCGGAGCGGAACTCTCGAAGATGACGCGTCGCGTGCACTTGTAGCCGCGGTAGCGGGGGCAGGCGTTTCTCCAGGCGCTCCAGGCCGGCGGCGTCCGCGGTCTGGGCGTCTCGCTGCGTGGCTCCCTGGTCGAATCGCTTGAAGAGAACGCCAACGAGCAACATCAAAGCGAGGGACAGCACCACCAGCGCGACGAGGAAGCGGACCACGAGGCGTGTGGCGATGCGGTCTGGCTCCGCGGCCACGCCGTGGACCGACGGCTCAGTCCCGGCCATGCGCGAGCGCCTCCTCGAAGCCGGGGTCGTTGACGGGCAGCAGCGGGCGGGCGGCCAGATTCTTCGCGTAGAAGGCGAGCCACAGGCCACCCAGCCCGATGGGAGCGGCAAAATTCATCCATTCGAGGCGGAAGGCGCCCTTGGAGAAGGCGGGCAGCAGGAGCCAGGAAACGTCCACGAACCTCATGACCACCAGCAGGGCCGCCGCCCCGGCGAGCGTTCGCGGATCGCGATTGGACCGGCGCGAGAGGAGCAGCAGGAACGGGACGACGAAGTTGAGCACCAGAACCGCTGCCCCGACGGGTCCCCAGCCTCCCCGGAAGCGCGCCAGATACCAGGCGATCTCCTCGGGAAGATTTCCCGACCAGACGATGAGGTACTGGGAAAAGCTCACGTAGGCCCAGAACATCGTGAAGGCGAAGAGCATCTTCCCCAGATCGTGCCGGTGGCGTCCCGCGAGGAAGCCCGAAACGGGCTCGCGCCTCGAGAGCGACACGACCGAGACCGTGGCGAGCGCGAGGGCCGCGAGCGCCTGACCGACCATGAAGAGAACCCCGTACATGGTCGAGTACCAGCGCGGCTCGAGCGACATGACCCAGTCGACCGACGTGAACGTCGTCGTGAGGCCGTAGACGACCAGCCCTCCTCCCGAGAGCCGTTGCAGCTTGCGGTTCAAGGCGGGGTCGGGATTCGTGTCCTGGGCGAGGGACCACTTGCTCAGGAAGGCCGCCAGGGCGAGCCACGCCGCAAACGCCACGACGGCGCGCGCCCCGAAGGAGGGAGCGTTCAGGTACAACGCCTTCTTTCGAAGAACTTCGTCGGCAGCCACGACGTCGGCACGCGCCCACGGATAGAGGTGGCGAAGGCCGGCGAGCAGGGGCAGGAAGGCGAGGGCCGTGAGCGGGAGTGTTCGCATCGCCGCCTCGAGCTCTCTCCGGATCGCGACGCCCCAGGCGCCACCCGTCAAGTACTGGAGCATGAGGACTGCCATCGCGCCGACCGAAAGGCCGTTCCAGAAGACGAAGGCCAGCAGGTAGGAGCGGAAGAACGCATCGGGGCGCGCCGCCGCTCCGGCGAGACAGGCGGCGAGCGCCAAGACGCCCACCACGAGTGCCGGATTGGCGACGCGGCCGACGTCGGCCGAAAGAGGCGCAACGGGACCCGGCTTCCGGGCGCTCAACGCTTCGCTCCTGGCGGCGGCTCGCCCTCTTTCCCCGATGGCCCTCTCCATTCCTCGACGTCTGCGGGCAGCGGCGCGGGTCGGGGCGCCGCTCCGGGGGACTCGAGTGCCGGGCGTTCCGGGGTCGGCACGTCCGAGAGCGAGGCGCCCTGAGAAAGCTGCAGCGCTCGAACGTAGGCTGCGATGGCCCAGCGGTCCGCGACGGGGATCTGGGCCGAGTAGTCCATCATGGCGCCGAAACCTCGGGTCTCGATGTCGAAGAAATAGCCGACCGGTGCCGCCCGCAGCCGGTCGATGTGGAACGAGTTCGGCCGGCGGAAGCCGCGCTGGACGACGATCCCGACGCCGTCGCCGGTCCGGCCGTGACAGGGAGAGCAGAAAATGTCGTAGCGCTCACGGCCCCGCGCGAGCAGTTCCCGGGTCAGCTCCACCGGCAGAACGGCCACGGGCTGGCCGTTCTCCTTGCCCGTCTCGAAACGTAAATCGGCGTGCAGAGTGCCCCGCGGCACGGTGTCTTCCGGCAGGGGGCGCGCCGAGCGGCGATCCTCGAACAGCGTGCTACCTCGCAGGTCCTTGTACTTGGGCTGGTCCTGCATGTCGCGGCGACACGCGGCGGCAAGGATTGCCGGCACCAGGAAAGCCGCGGCACGGCGCCAGAAGAGGGAATCCCTGGTCCCTCGTTCCTTGTCCTGAGTCGGGAGTCGGCGGGAGACGAAGGACCCCTGACCAGGGACTCTTGCGTCCTGAGCCACGCTACTCCTCCACGTCCATCACGACCCGCGGTCCGAGTCGCGTCAGGAACGCCCAGGTCTCGTCGCGGTCGAACTTCGGATCGCGCGATTCGATGCAGAGGAAGAAGCGGTCCCTCGAAGCGAGTGCGAAGCGCGGGCTATTGAAGACGGGGTGGTAGGGCATCGGCAGGCCGTTCAGACCCAGCATTCCGATCACGGCGGCGAAGGCGGCGAAGAGGATCGTGGTCTCGAAGGTCGGAACGATGAAGGCGGGCGCGCTGTGGAAAGGCTTCCCGCCGATGTTCAAGGGATAGGAGACGACCGAGGTCCACCAGCACAGGGCATAGCCGGCAAGGCCTCCCAGGATGCCTCCTCCGAGCACCACCGCCGGCAGTTTCCGGTCGTGGATGTCGAGGGCCTCGGTCAGGGCCTCGATGGGGTAGGGCGTGTAGGCGTCGAAGCGAACGAATCCGGCTTCCCGGGTCTGGCGCGCGGCGGCGACCAGATCGTTGGGGTTCTCGAACTCGGCCATCAGCCCGTAGAGTCTGTCGGCGCTCACTCTTGTGCCTCGCGTACCTTCGCCTCGGGCAGGATGGCCCGCATCTCGAAGATCGAAATCATCGGCAGCAGGCGGATGAAGAGGAACATCAACGCCAGGAAGAGTCCGAGCGAGCCCGCGAAGGTCGACCAGTCCCAAAGCGTCGGCCGGTACATGCCCCAGGAGGACGGCACGAAGTCGCGGTGAAGGCTCACGACGACGATCACGAAGCGTTCCAGCCACATTCCGACGTTCACGATCATGGCCATCACGAAGAGGGCCGGAACGCTGCGGCGCACCCTTCGGAACCAGAGCGCCTGGGGCGAGAGGATGTTGCAGAAGATGAGGGCCCAGTAGATCCACCGGTAGGGGCCCGTCGCGCGATTCCAGATCACGTAGCGCTCGTAAGGGTTGCCGCTGTAGAAGGCGATGAAGGCCTCCATCAGGTAGCCGTAGCCGACGACGAGGCCCGTGGCGAGCAGGATCTTGGCCATGTTGTCGAGGTGCCTCATCGTGATGAAGTCCTCGAGGCCGTAGATCTTTCGCAGGGGGATGGCGAGCGTGAGCACCATGGCGAAGCCCGCGTAGATGGCTCCGGCGACGAAGTAGGGAGGAAAGATCGTCGTGTGCCAGCCGGGCACGATGCCGGCCGCGAAGTCGAGGGAAACGACCGAGTGGACCGACACGACCAGCGGCGTTGCGAGGCCGGCCAGCAGTAGCGAGGCGGTTTCGTAGCGCTGCCAGTGCCGCGCCGAGCCGCGCCAGCCCATCGCGAGCATTCCGTAGGCGATCTTGGCCCAGAGCTTCTTCGCCCGGTCGCGCAGGGTGGCCAGATCCGGAATCATCCCGACGTACCAGAAGAGAAGAGACACCGTCGCGTAAGTCGAGACGGCGAACACGTCCCAGATCAGGGGACTGCGGAAGTTCGGCCAGAGCGCCATCGTGTTGGGGTACGGAAGCAGCCAGTAGGCGAGCCAGGGTCGTCCGACGTGGAGCAGCGGGTAGATCCCGGCGCAGGCGACGGCAAAGATCGTCATCGCCTCGGCGAACCGGTTGATGGAGTTGCGCCACGGCTGCCTCAGCAGCAGGAGGATCGCCGAGATCAGAGTGCCCGCGTGCCCGATGCCGATCCACCAGACGAAGTTGAGGATCGCGAGACCCCACCCGACGGGCTGATTGACCCCCCAGATGCCGATGCCCTTCAAGAAGAGATACGAGATGGACGTCAGAAGCACCATCGTCAGCACAAAGCCGACAAAGGCGCCGAAGAACCAGGCCTTCGGGGTCCGCCGCGACAGCGCGATCGCGGCGATCTTGTCGGTCAGGGTTGAGAAGGAGTAGCCGGGCGCGAGGATCGCCCCCGGCGCAGGAGCGGGCCGGCTTGGCGCGTCGTTCGGCGTCGCGTCGTCGCTCACGCTTCGCGCTCCTTCCGGGTCTTCGAGGAGCCTGGCAGGGCCGGGTTCGGGTTCGAGATCGACGCGAGGTAGGTCGTCCGCGGGCGGGTTCCGAGCTCGGCCAGCAGCTCGTAGCGGCGATTCTCCGCGCGGGCCTTCGAGACGGCGCTCTGCGGATCGTCGATGTTTCCGAAGACGATCGCCTGCGCGGGGCAGGCCTGCTGGCAGGCAGTCACGATCTCGCCGTCGCGGATCGGGCGGTTCTGCCGCTCCGCCGTGATGCGCGCGCGGTTGATGCGCTGCACGCAATAGCTGCACTTCTCCATGACGCCGCGGCTGCGCACCGTGACGTCCGGGTTGCGGACCATCTTGGTCAGCTCGGTCTTGAAGTCCGCGTAGAGGAAGAAGTTGAAGCGCCGCACCTTGTAGGGACAGTTGTTGGAGCAGTAACGGGTCCCGACGCAGCGGTTGTACACCATCTGGTTCAGGCCCTCGGTGCTGTGCGTGGTGGCCGCGACGGGACAAACCGTCTCGCAGGGGGCGTCCTCGCAGTGCATGCAGGTGACTGGCTGATGCACCGTCCGGGGGTCGTCGAGGCCGCCGGTAAAGTAGCGGTCGATCCGGATCCAGTGCATCGCGCGGCCTCGGGAGACCTCGTGCTTGCCGACGATCGGAATGTTGTTTTCCGCCTGACAGGCGACGACACAGGCATTGCAGCCCACACAAGCCGCCAGGTCGATCGAGAGGCCCCAGGCGTAGCTGCCGGTCGGAAGCTTCGGGTAGAGAGTGTCGGAGGGACCGGGCGGGCGCTCGCCCATCCTGCGGACCGCGTCGGGATCTTGCCGGAGCTCCTGCGCCGTCACGGCGCGCACGATGTCGCGTCCCTCCATGGAGTGCTGGTGCTGCGTGGTCGCGAGCGACGATCGGCCGCCTGTTCTGCGGACCTCGAGGCCGCTCTGAGACCAGAGCCCGGCGCCCGTTCGCAGCGCGTAGGCGTCGAACCCCTTGCCGTTGGCGATCCGACCCCCGCGCGCTCGCCCGTACCCGAAGGGCAGCGTCACGCACCCTTCGGCCTGGCCCGGCGTCACCCAGACGGGAGCAGTGATCCGGCGTCCTGCAAGGACGAGATCGACGACGTCTTCATTGACGACGCCGAGCTTCTCCGCGGTGGAAGGAGCGATCAGAGCCGCGTTGTCCCAGGTCAGCTTGGTCAAGGGCTTGGGCAGCTCCTGCAGCCACCCGTTGTTGGCGTACGAGCCGTCCCAGACCGCGGGGTCGGGGCGGAAGAGCGCGGTCAAGTCTGTGGCCGCGGCGGCCGAAAGTTTCGAAACCGGGGCCAGACCCTCGATGACATCGCTCTTGACGGCGACCGTCTTCGGCGGGAAGGCGGTGCCGTCGACCAGCCCGTCGTGGAGCGCCTTTCGCCAGGCGGTTTCGAAATCGGCGCCGGAGAGCTTGCCGCGCCAGTATTCCTTGACCAAGTCGTGGCCGCTCTTTTCCGGCTGGTCCGAGAAGGCGGCCAGGAACTCGTGCGAGGACTTCCCGCCGTAGAGAGGCAGGATCAGCGGCTGCAGGATCGTCGCGGTCCCGTCGTAGGCGCGCGCGTCGCTCCAGGCCTCGAGCGGGTGCGCTTGCGCCACGTGCCAGTGGCAGAGCCGCGAGGTCTCGTCGTCCTGCAGGGACAGGTGCAGCCGCATCGGGACTCGCTCCATCGCCTCCGCGAACCGGAGATCCGCCGGCGCCGTGAAGACGGGGTTGCCGCCAAGGATGGCGAGCGTCGAGACGCGTCCCTCCCTCATGTCGCGAGCCAGCTGCGCGAGCGCCGAGGCCTGGTTGGCCGCCGCGGCCAGTACGGGCTCCGTGTAAACGACGGTCTTCCCGTCGTTGCCGAGCGTCTGGTTGATTGCGTGGGCGAGCGCGTGCACGGCGGGCGGCTGCGACTCCCCGGCGAGCACGAGGCTCGATCCACGACGGTCTTGGAGATCCTTCGCCACCGCCGCGACGAGCGGATCGGCCGCGGGGCCGGAGGAGACCGCGCCCACGGCCCGAGCCACCGCTCGCGCGAACGCCTCGATCTGCGGCGGCGACAGGGGGCGCCGGTGGTCCGCCCGGGCCCCCGTCAGCGAGGGGGTCGACTCGACGACGTAGAGGCGATTCGTTCTCTCGGCGCGCCGCCGCGATGCGAAGTCGCGGACGGACCGCGGCTGAGCGGCGCCTGCCCCGAGGAAGTCCGCCTCGAGGGACAGGATGACGTCCGCCCGGTCGAAGGCGTAGCGGGGCTCGACGGCCTCGCCGAAGGCCAGCCGCGCCCCCTCGTAGATGTTGTCCCGTCCCGCCGGCTCCCACGAGATCCAGCTGGCCGCGGGAAAGGCTCGGAGGATTCCGCCGATCTGGTTGGCCATTGTGGGCGACGAAACGGCCGTCGTCAGCAGCCGAAGGCCCGCGCCCCGGGCCGGCCGCTCCTTCTCGAGCGCGAGCTTGATCGCGGCCAGGAAAGCGGTCCAGGGTCGGATTTCCCCTCGCTCGGTGAGCGTCTGCGAGCGGTCGGGGTCATAGAGGTCGAGCAGGAACGCTTGCGCGAAGACGTCGGTGCCGCCGAGGCTTCCCGGGTGGAGGGCGTTGCCCTCGATCTTGGTCGGACGGCCCATGTTGCTCTCGGCGAGGATCCCGCGCGCGTACCCGCCGTGCAGGTGCGCGGTGGCGTAGAAGAGGGGCTCCCCCGGGACGACCTCTTCGGGAGGCTTGACGTAGGGGTAGATGCGCTCGGTCGGCTGGCGCGTGCAGCCGGTCAGGCCCGCCAGCGCCATCGAAGCGCCCATCAGCATCAGCAGCTCGCGGCGGTCGACGCCCGAGTCGATCGGGACCCGGAACTCGCGGGCAAGATGCTGCTGGAAATCCTCGGTCCGGGCGAGCTCCCCGAGCGACCTCCAGTACTCCCGTCCCCGGAGCTCTTCGAGCCGGCCGCGGATTCTTTCGATGTCGAGCCGCTTCTCGCTCATCGGTGGCACGTGTAGCAGTCCGTCAACTCGCGGACGGGCCGGATCTTGTACTCGGCCTTCAGCCGCCGTCCGATCTCTTCCTGGCTGCCGGCCGGCGTGTAGCCCATCGTGAAGACCTGATCCCTGGGCCGCAGGTACCGTTCGGTGTTGCGGTGGCAGTCGAGGCACCAGGACATCTGAAGAGTCGGGTATTGCAGGACGAGAGGCATCGTGTCCACGCGGCCGTGGCAGGTCTCGCACCCGACCCCCTTGGCGACGTGGATGGCGTGGTTGAAGTAGACGTAGTCGGGCAGGTCGTAGACCTTGACCCAGTCGATCGACCGGTCCGTGCGCCAGCTTTCCCGCACCGGCTCCAGTTCCGGCGATTGGTTCCAGATCTGGGAGTGGCAGTTCATGCAGGTCTTCGTCGGCGGGATGTTCGCGTAGGCTGCCCGCTCGACGGTCGTGTGGCAGTACCGGCAATCGATCCCGATGGCGCCGACGTGGTGCTTGTGGGAAAACTGGACGGGCTGGACACGGGCCATCCCCTGCAGGGTCGTGTAGGGGGAACGATTGAGGGCGTCGAAGAGCCAGAGAAGGAGACCGAGGAAGAAGACGGCGCCAAACACCGACACGCGCGAGATGGTGTTTGTGCTGCGATGAAAGACTTGCATCGAAGCCGGGTCGCCTCCGGGTCAGGAACCGGGGGAGTCTATTTCAAGAGACCGAAAGGGCAAACCCCTCCAAAGGCGTGACGGGCGGTCGAATCTAGGAGTTCAGAGCCTCATGCAGAACCTGCGCCAGATGCCTCGCAGGGCGGCCGGTCAGCTGGCGGATCTGCTCGCGGCAGGAGAACCCGTCGGCGACGATTCGCGTTCGGGAGTCGGCCGAGCGAACCTGCGGCGCGAGATCCCGCTCGGCGCAACGCAACGACAGGGCGTGCCGCTCCCCGCGCTCGAACCCGAAGGCGCCCGCCATGCCGCAGCAGCCGGCGTCCAGGATCCGCGCGTCGAGGCCGAGCCTGGCGAGCAGCGCCTGGTCGTCGGCGACGCCGAAGAGAGCCCGCTGGTGGCAGTGCGGCTGGACGAGCGCGCCGCCCGAGAGGCGCCCCGAAAGAAAGCCCGGGGCCGACTCCCGCGACACCGCCTCGGCCAGCAAGTCGGTCTGGCGGGAGAGGCGCAGGGCATCCGGCTCGCCCGGCAGCAGGCCCGGCAGCTCGTCGCGAAAGACGGCCGCGCACGAGGGCTCGAGGACGACCACGTGCAGGCCCTGGCGGATCGGCCCGGTCAGGGCCCGGACGGTGCGCCTTAATAGATGTTGCGCCGCGTCGAGCATTCCGTAGTCGTAGAGAGGCCGCCCGCAGCAGAGGTCGCCCGGCGGGACCTCGACGGCGAGCCCGGCAGCCTCGAGCACCTCGACGGCGGCCCGGCCGATCTCCGGCTGAAAGTACCGGGTGAAGGTGTCCGGCCACAGGACAACCCTCCGGCGTCCCGGTCCCTCGGCGGCGGGCGGCATGGCCCTCCGGGCGAGCCAGCCGCCGAAGGTTTGCCGGGCGAAGCGCGGAATCTCCCTTTCGGGCGCGATTCCCGCGAGGGCCTTCGCCAGGCGGGAGACTCCCGGAGTCTGCGTCAGGAAGTTGGCGGCGCCCGGAGCGAGCGACGCCAGGCGCGCCCAGCGGTGGATCCAGCCGAAGGCGTAGGCGGAGCGGGGGCGCAGCCGGCCCCGATAGTAATGGGAGAGAAACTCCGCCTTGTAGGTGGCCATGTCCACGTTGACCGGGCACTCCGACTTGCACGCCTTGCAGGCGAGGCACAGGTCGAGGGCGCCGCGCACCTCTTCGCTCCGCCAGCCGTCCCGGACGACCTCGCCCCGAAGCATCTCGAAGAGGAGCCGGGCCCGCCCGCGCGTCGAGTGCTTCTCCTCGCCGGTCGCGCGGAAGCTCGGGCACATCGTCCCTCCCTCCATGCGCCGGCACTTTCCGACCCCGACGCAGCGCAGGGCCGCGCGCGAGAAGTCGCCGTCGTCTTCGGAGAAACCGAAGAGGGTCTTCTGCGACGTCCCCGGCCGCCCGCCGGAGAGGCGCAGGTCCTCGACGATCGGGCGCGGATCGACCAGCTTGCCCGGGTTCATCTTCCCGTCGGGGTCCC
>JBLMXY010000152.1:0-8869 GCA_050257975.1 Acidobacteriota bacterium | reverse complement strand
CTCCCGCCGCGAGTCCACTTTGGAGCGATGCCTCCGTTGTCGGAGATCTGCACCTTCCCCCGCCCCTCCGGAAACGAGACGACGTAGACCTCGCTCCTTCCCGACTCGTCCATGTCGTAGGCGACCCAGCGACCGTCGGGCGAGAGGCGCACCGAGAACCCGAAGTCCTTCTGCGCGCGGGGCAGCAGCGTGAAGGGCTTTCGCGGAGGCGACAAGGAGACGACCGAGAGCTGCATCAGCCGGCCTCCCGCGGCTTCGCGGTCCAGGTAGACGACCTGCCCGTCCTTCGACCAATCGGTCGGAATTCGCTGCCCGACCTCGTCGGTGATCGCCTCTTCCGCCCCGGACCCGTCGGCGGGCCGGACGTAGATGTCGGCCTGGTGCTTCCGATCGGTCTGGAAGGCGATCCTGGAGCCTTCGGGCGACCACACCGGACCGGTGTTGCTGCTCGGTCCCGAGGTGAGCCGCGTCCGAACGCCCCGGCCCACGTCGCCCACCCAGATCTGCGTCGTTTGCGTGCCCGGCTCGTAGACCGCGACGGCGACCCGCGAGCCATCGGGCGAGATTCGAAACCCGAATTGCGCCGCGGGCTCGCCAAAGACTCCGGTCTGCGACCCCTTCCGGTCGTACCATTCGAGCCGTCGCAGCAGGAGCGACGAGTCCAGCACAAGGGTTCCGTTGCGCGAGACCGAGTAGTCGCCGAATCCCAGGACATCGCCGTAGAGGCTCACCTGATCGGCCACGGTGACCGGCTGGCCGCTCGTCTCCAGGCGCGCGGGATCGAACGGCTGCGCGAGCAGAGTGCCCCCGAAATCGCCTCCGCGGATGAAGAGGAGGTAGCCGTCCGCGTACTGAGCGTTGAAGTTGGTCGCGATCAGAGGCTTCGCGGCTCCGCCGTCGAGCGAGCCGACCCAGACGCGGTTTGCGGGGTCGCTGCGCTGTCCGGCCAGATTCAGCGCGAGGAAGAGGAAATGTTTTCCATCCGGAAGAAAGAACGGATGGCGATGCCCCGTCTCCCCGCGCGCGGAATCGAGCTTTGTGACCGGCACGGCCTTGCCGCCGGAGGCCGGCAAGCGATAGATCGGCCCGCTCGGTTCCGTAAACAGGATGTCGCCGCTGGGCGCCCACGCCCCTCCCAGGCCATCCACGTCGTAGAGCGCGATCGCGGAGCCCCCGGAGGACTCGATGCGCTTCATCTTCTTGTCCGCGAAGAAGCCGATGAAGCGCCCATCCGGGGACCAGAACGGCAAGATCCCATCCTCCGTCCCGGCGAGAGGTGTCGCCGCGTACGAATCGAGCGGCCGAACCCAGAGCTGAACCCTTCCGGCCGCGTCTCGGCCGCCGAAGACCAGGCGGCTTCCGTCGGGCGAGAGGACCGCGTTGTTCAGGAAGAGCCTCTCGGGAAGCAGGATGTTCGTGCGCACGACCCTCTGTTCCGCCGCCGGAGCGGGCCTCGCGCGAGAGAGCCCGAGCCAGGCGGCGAGGACGAGAGCGGCGCCCGCGGCCGCCCAGGCGATCCTCTCGCGATTGCGGCGGCGCGAGGAAACGGCGGCCGGCGCGGCCACCCCCGCGGCCGAGCCCTCGGCGATCCAGCGCAGCTCCTTGGCGACGTCGCCCGCCGACTGCCAGCGTTCCTCGGGGTCCTTCGCCAGGCACGTCCGCACCACCCGGTCGAGCGCCGGCGGCGTCATCGGGACGACCTGCGACACCGGCGGCGGATCGTCGCGCAGGATCGAGGAGATCAGAGAAGCCTGCGTGGCGCCCGAGAACGCCTTGCGGCCCGTCGCCATCTCGTAGAGAACCGCGCCCAGGGAGAAGATGTCCGTGCGCGCGTCGGCCTCCCGGCCCTCGAGCTGCTCGGGCGCCATGTACTGGAACGTGCCGAGGATCATGCCTTCGCGGGTCAGCTCCGCCTGCGTCGGCAGCGCGGTCAGGCTGCCCTTGGCGGCGATCGACGACACGGGCTTGGCGAGCCCGAAGTCCAGGAGTTTCACTCCGGACTTCGTCAGCATGACGTTGCCCGGCTTCAGGTCGCGGTGGACGATCCCCTGCCGGTGGGCCTTGTCGAGCGCGTCGGCGATCTCGGTGCCGTAGCGCAGCACTTGCTCCGTGGGAAGCACTCCCCGCCCGAGCCGCGCGGAAAGGGTTTCTCCTTCGAGGAACTCCATGACGAGATAGTCGGTCTCGCCCTCCCTTCCGACGTCGTAGAGGGCGCAGATGTGCGAGTGCGAGAGCGAGGAAATCGTCTGCGCCTCCCGCTCGAATCGCTCCCGCAGCTCCCGATTCTGAGAAACCTCCGAAGGCAGGACCTTGACCGCCACGGTCCGCCCGAGGCGCGTGTCCCGCGCCCGATAGACCTCCCCCATTCCACCGGCGCCGACGGGCGCCTGGATCTCGTAGGGACCGAGACGGGTTCCGGCTGCGAGCGTCAAGGCTGGCAAGAGCCTATACCGTCGTCCCGCCGTCCGCCCCTTCTGCTAGATTGAGAGGCGGCATGGAAACGAGAGAACGCCACCGGACGGTGGGCGTCCCGGTCGGTCCCGTCCGGGTGGGAGGGGGCGCCCCGGTCGTCGTCCAGTCGATGGCCAACACCGACACGGCCGACGTCGAGGCCACGGCCCGGCAGTGCATCGAGCTCGCCCGGGCGGGCTCCGAGATGGTCCGCGTCACCGTGAACATCCCCGAAGCCGCGCAAGCGGTTCCGGAGATCAAGAAGCGGATGCTCGACGCCGGAGTCGAGGCGCCCTTGATCGGCGACTTCCACTACAACGGCCACGTTCTCCTGACGAAGTTCCCCGAATGCGCCCGCGCGCTCGACAAGTACCGCATCAACCCCGGCAACGTGGGCAAGGGAGCGCGGCGCGACGAGCAATTCGCGACGATCTGCCACATCGCGCGCGACCGCGGCAAGCCGGTGCGCATCGGCGTCAACGGCGGCTCCTTGAACCAGGAGCTCGTGATGGCGAAGATGCAGGAGAACACGGACCGCAACCTGGGCAGGAGCTCCGAGGAGATCATCAACGAATGCATGATCCTCTCCGCCCTGCAGTCGACGGACCTGGCGCTTCAGTCGGGGCTCCGCAAGGACCAGATCATCATCTCCTGCAAGGTCTCCCGGCCTCTCGACCTGATCGCCGTCTACCGGGAGCTCGCGCGGCGGACGGACCAGCCGCTCCACCTCGGGCTGACCGAGGCCGGCATGGGGACCAAGGGGCTCGTCTGGTCCGCCTCGGCGATGGGCGTCCTCTTGAACGACGGCATCGGCGACACGATCCGCGTCTCGCTCACGCCGCGCCCCGGAGGAGACCGCCGCGAAGAGGTCTACGCCGCCTGCGAGCTGCTCCAGTCGCTGGGGATTCGGTCCTTCGCGCCCTCGGTGACCGCATGCCCGGGCTGCGGGCGCACCACCTCGACCACCTTCCAGGAGCTGGCCGAGAGGATCCAGGGCTACGTGCGCGACAGGATGCCGGAGTGGAAGGCGCAATACGAAGGCGTCGAGAACATGACGCTCGCCGTCATGGGCTGCGTGGTCAACGGCCCCGGCGAATCGAAGGCCGCCTCGATCGGAATCTCGCTGCCCGGAACCGGAGAAGAGCCGCACTGCCCCGTCTACGTCGACGGGGAGCACTTCACCACGTTGAAGGGCTCCTGCGAGGAGCTCGCCGAGGCGTTTCGCAGGCTCGTCGACGACTACGTCGCGACGAAGTATCCCCGCCGAGAAGCCGCGCACCCGGTCGGCGCCTGACTCCTGGTCCTTCGTCCGGGACGCCGCCCTCCCTCCCGGCACTCCACTCGCGGCACGCCCTCGGCGAGCATGCGGCTTCCGGACGCGAGCGCCGCCAGGCGGGATTCGAGCCGCGTTCCGGAAGCGAGCCTCGAGCCTAACCGCCCTCGCGCCTCGGAGCCGTGCGCGCGAGACGATCCGCAAGCGCCCTCCACCGGGGCTCCTGGCGCAGGGGATCGAAAGTCTCCAGGTGGATTCGGTACCAGAGCAGGGCGTTGCGCTCGTCGTAGGCGCGTTCGAGGCACGAGAGCGCCTCTTCCCGCTCCCCCAGGGATACAAGCAGCAAGGCCAGGTCGAAGGGAGGAACGTAGGTGCCAGACGCCCGTTCGCGCAGCTCCGCGAGCACCGCACGGGCCTCCGCCTCGCGGCCTCCGGCCGCGAGCGCGCTGCCGTAGAGCGCGAGCTCGAAGAAGTGCTCGCGCCCGGTCAACGCGACCGCCCGCTCCAGGGTGGCGATCGCCTCGTCCACCCTTCCGACCTGCTGCTGCGCGTAGCCCAGGCACCAGACGGGGAAGGCGGCCTCCGGATCCAGGGCCACCGCCCGGAAAAACTCGGGCAGCCCTTCCGCGTACCGCCGCGAGCCGACATAGGCCCATCCCAGCACCGCCCGCGCATTGGCCGAGTGCGGTTCGACTTCGACGCCGCGCTGCGCGGTTTCCCGGGCCTCATCGAACCGGCCGCTCGCGGCAAGACACAACGTGAGCCAGAAGTAGCCTTCCTGGGACCGGGGATTCTGCTCGATCGCGAGCCGCAGCTCCCGCTCCTCCCGTCCGGTGTCCCAGCCGTAGTAGTGCTCGATGATCCCGAGCGACAGGTGCACCCCGGCCGAGCCCGGAGCGAGCTCCTGCGCGCGCTCGGCGGCGGTGCGCGCGCGGGCAAAAGCCTCCCAGGTCGGAATCCCGCCGTAGAAGCCCCAGACCGCGTAGGAATCCGCGAGCCCGGTGTAGGCCGTGGCGTAATCGGGATCCCGGGCGACCGCGGCCTCGAACTGCTCGATCGCGGGGCGCGTCTGGCGGCGGTTCCAGAAGTAGCGTCCCTTCAGATAGAGGTTGTAGGCCTCGACGTCCTTCGTGGTGGGCGCGACGAGCGGATGGTCACCCGAGCCGAGCAGGCGCACCTTCAGCGTCTCCACGATGGCGCGCGCGATCTCGTCCTGGACGGCGAAAACGTCCTGCATCTCGCGGTCGAAGCGGTCGGACCAGAGGTGGTAGCCGGTGCCGACGTCGACCAGCTGCGCGGTCACGCGCAGGCGCTGCCCCGCCTGCCGGATGCTTCCCTCGAGCACCGTCCGCACGCCGAGCTCCTGGCCGATCTGCCGCACGTCGGTGTCCTTCCCTTTGTACGCGAAGGAGGAGGTGCGGGCCGCCACACGAAGCGACGGGATGTGCGAGAGCGCGTTCAGGATTTCCTCGGTCATACCGTCGCAGAAGTACTCGGCCTCGCGGTCCGCGCTCATGTTCCGGAACGGAAGCACCGCGATCGAGGGCACGCTTTCGGGTGCCGGTATTCCTCTCGAGACCCCGGAACGATCCTCTTTCTCCCCGAATCGGAGAGCGAAGGCGAGGTCGCGCGCCGATTGGAAGCGCTCGTCCGGCCTCTTCTCGAGGCAGTGCGTGACGATCTCGACGAGCTCCGGCGGCAGCGTCCGGCTGCCTTCCCGGAGCTCCGCAGGCTCCTCGCGGAGGATCGCCATCATCGTTTCGATGGACGAGTCTCGCTGGAAGGCGCGCCGGCCGGTCAGCATCTCGTAAAACACCGCGCCGAAGGAGAAGATGTCGGAGCGGTGGTCGGCCGTTTCGGCGCGCACCTGCTCGGGGGACATGTAGCCCACGGTCCCGAGGATCGCGCCGGGCTCGGTCGCGCCGGCCTTGGTGAGCGCGGCCGACTCGGAGGAGTTCGGCGAGCCCGAGGGAACCAGGCGCGCCAGGCCGAAATCGAGCACTTTGACCCGCCCGTCGCGCGTGAGGAAGACGTTCTCGGGCTTCAGGTCGCGATGAACGATCCCCTTCTCGTGCGCGGCGGCCAGTCCCTGCGCGATTCCGGTGCCGTACTCGACGGCCTTGCGCGCCGGCAGCGGTCCGCTCGCAAGCCGCGCGCGCAGGGTCTCTCCCTCGAGCAGCTCGGTGACCGCGTACGTGATGCCCTCGTGGCTCCCGAAGTCGAAGATCGAAAGGATGTTCGGGTGCGAGAGCGCCGCGATCGCCTTCGCCTCGCGCTCGAATCGCTCCAGGGCGGCCCGATCGGCCGCGAGGTCTCGGGGCAGCACTTTGAGCGCGACGTCCCGATCGAGCTTGGTGTCCCGCGCCCGGTAGACCTCCCCCATGCCGCCCGAGCCGAGCGGCGCCAGGATCTCGTAGGAGCCGAGCCGTGTTCCCGCGGGAAGCGTCATCGAGCCGATCCAAACGCGAAGTGCCAGAGGCCCGGCGAAACCGGTTCGCGGCCTGGCGGAAATCCAGCAAGGTGCTTCATCGTATCGAGGCCGAGATTGTAGCGATCTCGCGAGCGCGGCGGCTCGAGGTTGAAGAGTCTTTATAATCGCCCCGTCTTGCGTCCGCGCGGCCATGCCCTTCGGGTCCGACTCCGGGCGCTCTCCCTGGTCGCCTCCGCGATCCTCCTCGCCAGGCCTCTATCCGCGCAACGGCCTGCCTCCCTCGACGACGACCTTCGACGCATCTTCGCAACGGAGGAGTACAAGGCGAAAACCTTCGGGCCGGTCCGCTGGCTCGACGGCGGGAGCTCCTACGCCGTCCGCGAGGACTCCGCGACGGGCAAGGAGCTCTCGGACATCGTGGCCTACGAGACGGCCTCGGGCCGCCGTGAGGTCGCGGCGCACGCCTCGCAGCTCGTCGCCCCGGGGGCTTCCAGTCCGCTGAAGGTCGAGGACTTCGCCTTTTCCCCCGACGGCGCGCGCGTCCTCCTCTTCGCCGACTCGAAGAGGGTCTGGCGGCAGAACACGCGCGGCGACTACTGGGTCTTCGATCGGAAGAAGCGGACGCTGCACCGGCTCGGCGCCAGCGCGCCGGCCTCGACCCTGATGTTCGCGAAGTTCTCGCCCGACGGCTCCCGGGTCGCCTACGTCCGCGAGCACGACCTCTACGTCGAGGACCTCGGCAGCGGCCAGGTGCGCGCGCTCACGCGTGACGGCTCGGCCACGGTCGTCAACGGCACGTCGGACTGGGTCAACGAGGAGGAGCTCGACATCCGCGACGGCTTCCGCTGGAGCCCGGACGGGCGCCACATCGCGTTCTGGCAGTTCGACACCTCCGGCGTCGGGGTCTTCACGCTGATCGACGACACCGACGCCCTCTATCCGACGCGGACGACGTTTCCCTATCCCAAAGCGGGCACCCGCAACTCGGCCGTGCGGATCGGCGTGGTCGACGTCGCGACCGCCGCGACCGTCTGGATGCGGCCGCCGGGAGATCCCCGCGAGACCTACATCCCGCGCATGGACTGGGTGGACGACCGCACGATCGCGCTCGAGCAATTGAACCGCCTCCAGAATCGAAACGAGCTCGTTCTCGCCGACGCGCGCACGGGAGACGCTCGGTCCGTGTTCCGGGACGAGTCGAAGACGTGGGTCGACTATGTCGAGCGGGTCTGGTGGCTCGCCGGCAACCGGGAGTTCTTGTGGGAGAGCGAGAAGAACGGCTGGCGGCACCTCTACGCCGTCTCGCGCGACGGCTCGAAGCAGCGTCTGCTCACGCGTTTCGAGGGAGACGTCATCAAGGTGGTCGGCCCCGATGAGCGCTCCGGGTGGCTCTACTTCACCGCCTCGCCCGGGCGCGCGACCGATCAGTATCTCTACCGATCCCGGCTGGACGGGGCGGGCCCGGTCGAGCGCGTGACCCCGGCGGGACAGTCCGGCACCCACGCCTACGAGCTTTCCCCGGACGGACGGTGGGCGATTCACACTGCTTCCGGTTTTGGCCGGCCGCCGGCGGCGGAGCTCGTCGCGCTACCTGCCCACCGCGTCGCTCGCTCGCTCCTGGACAACGCGGATCTCAAGGCGAAGGCCGCACCCCTTCTCGCGGCGCCGGCCGAGTTCTTCCAGGTGGGGATCGGCGGCGGCGTGACGCTCGACGGCTGGATGATCAAGCCCGGGACCTTCGATGCTTCCCGCAAGTACCCCGTTCTCGTCTACGTCTACGGAGAGCCGGCGGGGCAGACGGTGACCGACGCCTGGGGAGGCGACCGCGAGCTCTTTCACCGCGCGCTCGCGCAGCAGGGATACCTGGTCGTGAGCTTCGACAACCGCGGCACGCCGGCGCCCAGGGGAGCCGCCTGGCGCAAGATCGTGTACGGCGCCGTCGGGGACCTCTCCTCGAAGGACCAGGCGGCCGCGATCCGGGCGCTGGCGGCCGAGCGGCCCTACGTCGATGCCGGCCGCGTGGCGATCTGGGGCTGGAGCGGCGGGGGCTCCTCCACGTTGAACGCCCTGTTCCGCTTTCCGGACACCTACAGGGTCGGCATCTCGGTCGCGCCGGTTCCGGACCAGAAGCTCTACGACTCGATCTACCAGGAGCGGTACATGGGCCTGCCGCAGGACAACGCGGAGGGGTACCGCCTCGGATCGCCCATCACCTTCGCCGAAGGCCTGAAGGGAAAGCTCCTGATCATCCACGGCTCGGGAGACGACAACGTGCACTACCAGGGGACCGAGGAGCTCGTGAATCGTCTCGTGGAGCTCGGCAAGGACTTCGACCTGATGGTCTACCCGAACCGCACGCACGCGATCAAGGAGGGGAAGGGCACGAGCCTTCACCTCCACAGCCTGATCGCGCGATTCCTGCTCGAGAACCTGCCTCCCGGCCCGATCCCGAAGTGACGCTCTGTCCGGCGAGCGTCACTTTCCGGCTTCGCGGCGGGCGGCGCGCCGGAGCTCCGCGAACCAGCCGAGCACGACGTTGACCTCGGCTTCTCCCGTCCTGGTCCGCCCACGCACCATCAAGAAACGCTGGCCGTCGGGGGACACGTCGTAGCCCGCGGTCGCCGGGCCCTCGACCTGGCTCCCCTCGAAGAGGACGCGAGGACGGCTCGCCGCGAAGGCGGGAGAGGTCCGGACTTCCGCCACCATCATGCTGC
>JBLMXY010000151.1:0-2904 GCA_050257975.1 Acidobacteriota bacterium | reverse complement strand
GCCCGCTGATTCGCCTCGCTCACTCCCCACTCGGACTTCAGCCATCCCCGCTTCACGAGCCGGTGCAGGGCAGGGTAGAGCGAGCCGGTCTCGACCCTGAGCAACTCATCCGACTGCCGGCGGATGGCCTGGCCGATCCCGTGGCCGTGCTGAGGTCCCCACCGGAGGGTCCGCAGGATGAGCATGTCGAGAGTGCCCTGGAGGAGCTCGAGGCGCGGATCGTCGGGGGTCCTGGTCATTGTCGTAGACTGTCTACTACCCTGTACGTAGAACGTCTACGGCTTGTTTCAAGCGGGCGCCAAGTAGCTGCCGAAGGCAGCGCGGGCATACAGCCCTCCAACGAAGTCCCGATCCGCAAACACGGAGAATCAGGGGTCCAAGGCGGGGGAGGGATCAGCTAAATCATTGGAAGATATGGTGCGCCCGCCGCGATTCGAACGCGGGACCTTTAGCTCCGGAGGCTAACGCTCTATCCGGACTGAGCTACGGGCGCAAAGAACGGCCGTCTTGGGGTGAGTGGAGGGATTCGAACCCTCGACATCCAGATCCACAGTCTGGCGCTCTAACCAGCTGAGCTACACCCACCGCGGGAACCGCGAAGTCTACCCGCCCGATGCGCGGGGGTCAAACCGCCCGGCGGCGCTCACAGGAAGAGTTGAAGCTGGATGCGCAGGAACCCGTCGTTGGCCGGCGGGCCGGGCCGCTGGCGGTGGCGGCGCGAGTACTCGGCGAGGACTTTCGCGTTCTGTTTGCGGAAGTAGTAGGTCGCGGCGCCGTTGATTTCGGTCTGCTGGTCGCGCGTGACGGCCCGGTTGGAGTCGATCGAGGAGTATCGGCAGGCCAGCCCCAGGCGCGGCAGCACCATCGCGCTCGCCTCGACGTAGTAGCCCCGCGCGTTCAGATTGACGCCGCTCTCGACTCCCCGGGCGTGCCCGACCAGGTATTCGCCCTGGAGCGTGAACCCGCGCCAGGCCGCCTGCGCGTCGATGCCCGCGGACCCGATGCGCACGTCTTCGCCCGTCCGGAAGAGCGAGACGTTCTGCCCGAGCCAGCCGGTCGAGCTCGCGTAGGACGGCAAGGCGCTCTCGAAGGCGGTGGCGGAGGTCTTCTCGAGGGTGTTCAGGAAGCCGTTGGCGCCGACGGAGAAGCGAGGCTGCGGCGAGCGCCCGAGGTCGGGCTCGCCCACCCCCGGATCGCCAAAGGTGGACCAGAGGACGCGCGCGATCGGCATGACGTGGTTGGACGCGCGCGGCGTCGTCTGGCCGGTGCCGCCGAAGACTCCGACCAGGTACTGGAACACCCCGCCGGAAGGAAAGCCGAGCACGCCGGCGCCGATGTCCCGGTTCGGCTTGAAGGCGTCGATCGCGATCGAGCGCTCCGCGAACATCAGGACGCCGTCGTTCATGAGCTCCTGGCGCCCGTAGGGCGTCTTCGACTGGCCGGCCTGGACTTGCAGCGCATCGCCGAATTTCCACCTGACCCACGCGTCGTCGAGAAGACGCACGTTGCCGGCGTTCTCGAAGGCGAGCTGGAATCGGTAGGTCAGCCTCGGATCGAAGGCCGATCCCGTCAGGGACAACTTGAAGCGGCGGACGCGGAACTCCTTCGTTCGGCCCGCGTCCTCGATGTCCAGGTCCGAGAAGCGGACCTGGAGGTTCGCCCCGACCGCGAGATCGAAGAGGCCGTCGGCGGTGCGAAAGTCGAATCCGCGTCCCTCGATGTAGGTCGGGTTGGGCAGGGCGGTCCTGGAGGTCTCCTCCGGGGCCGCGTCGCGGCGGGGCGCGGCGCTCCCGCTGCCGTCGCCGGCCCGCAGGGCCGCCGGCAGGAGCAGGACCGCCGCCGCGAGAAGGAGGCTCTTGCGCATTCCCCGTTGCCAGGGCGCAAGGCTGCCGCCGGGCTTGCGGTTTGTCAACCCCAGATCGTATAACTTCGTGTAGAGTCGTATAGATGAATCGTCGATCTGGCGGCTGGCTGACCCCGGCCGAGGCGGCCGCGGCCCTGGGGGTTAGCTACCCGACCCTCAAGCAGTGGATCTACCGCAGGAGGATCCGTTCCGTGCGCACGCCGGGCGGGCACCACCGGATCGCCCGCTCGGAGGTCGCGCGGCTCTCCGGAGGCCGCGTGTCCGGGGTCGGGGAGGGTCTCGGGGCCATCAGCGGGCGCAACAAGCTCGCGGGAGTGGTGACGCGCGTGCGCACGGCCGGCCTTCTGGCCGAAGTCACCATCGACATCGGAGGCCAGAGTCTGACGGCGATCATCACGAAGACGTCAGCCGAGCAGCTGAAACTTCGAACCGGCCGCCCGGCGATCGCCCTGATCAAGGCGACCGAGGTCATGGTCATCGGAGAGTAGGGGGCCGACGTGCGCTCCGGCTCGGTGAGCCTCGTCCTGTGTTTGACCCTCCTGGGCCCGAAAGCGCCGGCGCCGGCCGCGCCGTCGCCCCTTCTGGTGTTCGCGGCCGCGAGCCTGACGGAGTCGATGCAGGAGATCGGCAAGGCGGTCGAGGAGAAGTCGGGCGGCCGGGTGCAATTCTCCTTCGGCGCGTCGAGCGACCTCGCGCGCCAGATCCAGGCCGGCGCCCCCGCCGACGTCTTCTTCTCGGCGGACACCGCCAGGGTGGACGCCCTCGAGAATGCCGGTCTCGTCCTCCGGAAAGACCGCCGCGAGTTTCTCGGAAACCGGCTCGTGGTGGTGGTCGCGGCCGGCACGCGCGAGGCTCCCCGCAGCCCGGCGGATCTCGTCAGGCTGCCGAGGCTCGCGCTGGCCGATCCGCAGGCGGTTCCGGCCGGAATCTATGCCCGAGAGTGGCTCGAGTCGGTTGGGCTGTGGACGCAGGTCGCGCCCCGAGTCGTCCCCACGCTCGACGTGCGCGCGGCGCTCGCCGCGGTCGAGACCGAGGCGGCG
>JBLMXY010000150.1:0-88117 GCA_050257975.1 Acidobacteriota bacterium | reverse complement strand
AGCGCCATCGGCCAGACGAAGTACTGGTTGGCGTGGCCGGGAAGGGACACCAGCAGCGCGAGAAAGAGGAGAAGGCACGCGCGCGGCAGCTCCAGCCGCCGGGCGATCCAGATCGCGGCCGCCACGACCGCCAGGAAGAGGAGGAAGTAGCCGATCGTCGGCGCCGCGGCAAACCGCAGCACCACCTGCGGCCCGCCGGGTCTCTGGCGCTTGGGGCCCGCGAGCCACGTCGCGTAGAGAAGGACGTTGCCGGCGATCGAGCCGGAGGAGGACGCGAAGGGCACGAAGGAGAGGGCGAACACGACGTAGGGGATCGCGAGCAGGGGCGCCGGAAGGCCGCCCGGGCGCCATCGCTTCCAGAAGAGCGGCGCGTGAAACGCCGTGATGTGCTTGACGAGCAGCGACAACGACAGGAAGCCTACGACCCCGGCGGGGCGGCCCGGCCGCTCGGGACCCATCGCGGCGAAGAGCGCGGCGACCAGGAACAGGATCGAAAGGCCGTCGAACTGGCCGTGCGCGCAGGAGATCAGCACCGAGACGGGGTTCGCGTAGAAGAGCAGGGCCGCGCGCCGCGCCTCTTCGGGCGGCAAGCGCATTCGGTCCCGGGCCAGGCGCAGCAGGAGCCAGGCGGTGACGGAGTCGACGGCGACCTCGAAGAGCCCGGTGAGCAGGACGAAGAGCCCGACGTTGGGGGCCGACGCGGACCAGAGTCCCGCGACGACGTAGGACCAGAGGGGGCTGTAGTTGTAGCGGTCCGTGACCGCGTAGACGTTCTGCCCCGCGAGCACGGCGTTGGCGACGATCAGGTAGGAGCCCGAGTCGAAGTTGCCGCGGAACTGCGCGGCGACCGCGATGCGCAGCGCGAGGACGAGGAGGAAGATCATCCGCGCCTCGCGCCGCGTCATCGCCGGGAGCTTCCCGCCGCGCTCACCGCGGCCTTCGGGCGATCGCGAGCAGCGACATGCCGAAGGAGGGAGGGCGCGTTTCCTCCCGGCGCAGCAGCGGCAGCATCAGCTTGAAGAGCTTCAGCTGCGCCTTGGGCAGGATGCGCCGATGAAGAATCCGGCCGTTGACGTACCAGCCGAAGACTCCCGGGCGGTTGACGAACCGGCAGTCCTCCACGGCGAAGCCCGCCGCCGCGAGCTTCTCCTCGAGCTCCCCCTTCTCGTAGCGCCGGAAGTGCCTCAGGTGCACGTCCAGGCTGCCGTAGATCCAGGAGAGCGCGGGCACGAGCAGCACGAGACGGCCGCCCGGCTGGAGGACGGCGAGCATGTCCGCGAGGGTCGCGCGGTCGTCCTCGATGTGCTCCAGGACGTTGCAGCAGACGATCGTGTCGAGCTCCCTGGACTGGAGCTCCTCCCGGGCCGCGGTCGCGAGCGGGAAGCGGTAGGACTCGACCCGCACGGTCGGATCGTCGCGGAAGGTTCCCTTCAGGTACTCGACGGCGATCGGGTCGAGATCCGACGCGATCACCAGGTCGCGCCCGGTCATGTGGCGCGTCAGGTTCCCGAAGCCCGCGCCGATCTCCAGGATCCGCCGGCCCAGGGCGGCGGAGAAGCGCTCGACGAGCCACCGGTTGTAGGGCTCGAGCTTCGCCATGCGGGCGAGCGTGACGTGCCCGACGTTTCGCGGGTCCTCCGCCTCCCGCAGCGCGTGCTTCACGATCGTCCAGAGGGCGGAGAAGGCGTCCTTCAAGCCGATCTTCTTGCCTTCCTCGTAGGTCCGGCCGTAGTAGGAGATCGGCACCTCGTAGATGCGGTAGCCGCGCCGCGCCACCTTCGCCGTGATCTCGGGCTCGATGCCGAAGCGCGGCGACTCGATCGTCATCGACTGGACGACCTCGCGGCGGAACATCTTGTAGCAGGTCTCCATGTCGGTCAGGTTCAGGTTCGTGAACATGTTGGAGGCGAGCGTCAGGAAGCGGTTGCCGATGGTGTGCCAGAAGTAGAGGACCCGGCGCGGGCCGCCGCCCAGGAAGCGCGAGCCGTAGACGACGTCGGCGTGCCCGTCGGCGATCGGACCAAGCAGCTTCAGGTACTCGTTGGGGTCGTACTCGAGGTCCGCGTCCTGAACGATGACGACGTCTCCGGCGGCGTAGCGAAAGCCCACCGACACCGCCGCCCCCTTCCCCTGGTTTCTCGGCTGGAGGAAGACCCGGATGCCGTTGCGCCCGTCGAGCTCGCGCAGGATCTCCCGCGTGCCGTCGGTCGAGCCGTCGTCGACGATCAGGATCTCCTTCTCGATCGGGACGCGCGAGACCAGCTCGACGATCTCCCGGATCGTGCGGATCTCGTTGTAAACGGGCATCACGACCGACAGCTTCATGGCCGGGGCATTCCTTTCCGCGGGAGCTGGAAAAGATATATCGAGTAGCCCACCCGGCCGGCCGGAGTCCCGCGCGCGGCGACCTCGCGAAGCAGGCCCTGGAGCGCGGCGCCGACTTCGGGCGCGCCGTGGTAGGCGTAGTAGAGGGGCCCGATGGCGAGATGCATAGCGGAGACCGCCACGAGCGATCCCCTCTGCCAGGGCTCGGCCGAGAAATCGGGCACGCCGACGCGGTAGGCGACGTCGTCGCCTCCGAAGTAGACCACGGTCGGATCGCGCACGCCGCGCCGCCGCAGCTCCGCGGCCAGCCGCCGCAGGTCCAGACCCCAATCGACGTTCGAGTCGGAGAGGACGAAACGTCCCTCCTCCGGCCCGCCGACGAGCGGGTTGAAGTAGGAGAGCTCGTGCGGGTGAATCCTCGCCGCCTCGATCCCGGCGGAAAGCGGCAGCAGGAGAAGGAGCCCCGCCCCCGCCGCCGCGGCCCGCCCGGCGCGGGCCTGCATCCGCGCGAGCGTTCCGGCCGCGGCGAGCGCCAGGAAGGGATAGACCGGCAGCATGTGGCGGATGCCGATGTTGTAGCTCGAGCCGATCGAGGCGACGAAGAGAACGGCGACCGGCGTCAGCAGCAGCTCCGCCTCCTCGCCAGAGCGCCGGACCGCCGCGCCGAGCAATGCGATCAGGGTCGCGGCGAGGAAGGCGAGTGTCGACTTGGCGAAGAAGGCGACGAAGAAGTATTGGGGAAATCCCTCGACCGAGGCCTTTCCGAGCAGGTAGTTGACCCCCCCGCCCACGACGTTCTGCCGCGCCACCGAGCCGAGCCCTCCCAGGTAGTGGCCGAGGGAGGGGCTCACGCGGGCGACTTCCTGGATCGCGCGGGCGAGACGCGGGGCGCCCCGCTGCCCCACCATCTCCCAGATGATCTGCCGCTGATCCTCCGGATTCATCCGGCTCGTCACCGCGGCGTAGATCCCGACGACGACCAGCAGCGCCCCCGCCGTCGCCGCGGAGAGGCGCAGGAGCATCCGCGCCGCCTCGCGTCCGGGGCGCTTCGCCCGGCGCGCCGCGAGGAGCCCCTGCAGGAGCAGGATCGGCAGCAGATAGACGGCCGAAAACTTCGTCGCGAGCGACAGCCCGAGCACGATGGCCGCGAGCGCCAGACGCGCCGTCCCCGGCTTGCGCGCCGCGCGGTCCCAGGCCAGGACGGTCGCGAAGAACCCGACTGCGGCGCCCAGGTCCGTGTGCACCACGCCCGCGTGCGCCAGGAAGTTCGGGTCGAAGGCGAGCAGGGCCGTCGCGAAGAGGGCCGGCGCCGGCCCATGGCGGGCCCGCGCCTCGAAGAAGACGAGCAGAAGGAGAAGCACGAGCAGCCACCGGAACGGGGCCCGCGCCGCCGCGGCGATCGCGTCGGGCGAGACGCGATTCTCGAAGAGGAACGCGTGCCCGAAGTCGGTGAAGCGATTTCCCATCGGAACGCGCGCGGGCGGGTCGGGCAGCGGCAGAGTCTTCAGGCCGAGACCGGCCAGCAGTTTCATCAGCGGCGGGTGCTCGATGTTCACGATCGCCGTCCGCCCGAACACCTCGAAGTAGCCCGCCAGGATGTGCACCGGCTCGTCCGCGGACAGCGCGTCTTCCCGCGCGTGGTCGCGCACCAGAAGAAAGGAGGCGGCCGCAACCAGCAGGGCCGCGAGCAGAGCGATTCGGCCGCGGCTCAAGACCCCTTCGTCCGATCGAAGGTGTGCCGCACCAGCGCCCCGAGCGCGGAGAATCCGTCCTTGAGGCGGATCTTCTTGCCTTCCGCGCGCGAGCGAGCGAAGTAGGAGACCGGCACCTCGAAGACCCGGAAGCCGCCCCGCGCCACCTTCACCGTGAACTCCGCGTCGAAGCCGAAGCGGCGGGAGACCAGGTCGAGAGACGGCACGACCCGGCGGTGGAAGGCCTTGTAGCAGGTCGCCATGTCGGTCAGGTTCAGGTCGGTGAAGATGTTCGAGATCAGGGTCAGGAGGCGGTTTCCCACCGTGTGCCAGAAGTTCTGCACGCGGTTCTCCGCGCTGCCTCGAAAGCGCGACCCGTACACGACGTCCGCGCGGCCGGTCTCGATGGGCCGCAGGATCGCCGGATAGTCCGCCGGGTCGTACTCGAGGTCCGCGTCCTGGATGAGCAGGATCTCCCCCCGCGCCTGTTCCATGGCGGTGCGCACCGCGCGCCCCTTCCCGAGGTTCTCCGGATGGAGGATGACGCGCACGCCGTCGCGGCCGTCCCATTGCCGGAGAACGTCCCGCGTCCCGTCGGTCGAGCCGTCGTCGACCACGACGATCTCCTTCTCGATCGGAACCGCGGCGACCAGACGGAGGATCTCGTCGATCGTCCGGGCCTCGTTGTAGACAGGAATGAGAACGGAAAGCTTCACGCGCTGAGGGAATGATACGGGAAGAGGCGCGATTCTCGGAGCCGCTTCGAAGCCCTCATAATGTTCCCGATGGCCGCGCGGCGCTCGATCGTCCTCGTCGGGATGGCCGCCGCAATCGGTCTCGGCCTCTTCGTTCGCCTCTCGACGCGGCCGCAGCTGACTTCCGGAGGGCGTACCCGCGCTCTCGGCTCCGACGACGCCTACCACATGCGCCGCGCGCGCTTCGCGGTCGCCGCTTTTCCCCGGACGATCCTCTTCGATCCGCTCATGAACGTCCCGGAGGGCGGCGTTCCCATCTGGCCGCCCCTCTTCGACCTGGCGCTCGCGGCCCCCTCCCGCCTGCTGCATGGCGCGGGCGCGGACGCCCGAAGCGTCGAAGCGGAGGCGGCCTGGGTCCCGCTCGCCTTCGCCGGGATGGCGATCCTCTTCGCCGGGCTCCTCGCCCGGCAGCTGTACGGTCCTGCCGGCGCCCTGATCGCCGCCTTCTTCCTAGCCATCTGCCCCGGCCACATCCTGTGGACCCAGTTCGGGCACACGGACCAGCACGTCGCCGAATCGGCGACGGGATTGCTGGCGCTGTGGGCGTTCGTGAGGGCGAGGGAGGGAGAGGGAGAGGGAGGCGACAGCGACGCCCTCACCCCAACCCTCTCCCGAAGGGAGAGGGAGCGGAGCGACGCTCTCACCCCAACCCTCTCCCGAGAGGAGAGGGAGCGGCCCCCCCCCATCCCGGCCCTCTCCCGCGGAGAGAGGATCCGCCGCGAGGCGGCCGCGGGGCTGGCGCTCGCGCTGGCCGTCCTGACGTGGCAGGGCGCGATCTACTGGGGCGCGATCTTCGCCCTCGCCCTCTTTCTCGAGGCCCTGGCCCTGCGTCGGGACGTTTTCCGGCCGGTCGCGCTGATCCTCGGCCTGCCGGCCGCTCTGACGGCCGCGGCAACGGCCGCGTGGCTCGGCCCGATCCGTCCCCCCGTGACCTACGTCTCCTTCGGCTTCTTCCAGCCGCTTTTCCTCGCCGCGCTCGCCGTGGGAACCGCGCTGCTCGCGACGCTCGCCGGAGCCGCCCGGCTCGAAGTGCGTGGGCCGGCGCTCACGACTCGGCTGGCTCTGGTGGCGGTCGCGGGTGCTCTCCTCCTTCCCTTCTCCGGAGATGTCGCCCGCGGGCTCGCCAACGGCGTCGGCTACGTTCTGGGAAAGACACGGGAGGCGGCGGGTCACGGCGGCTACATCTCCTATCCGGCCGGATGGCTGAAGGGGATCTTCGAAGCCCGGCCCCTGCTGGCAGACGGTCCCGGGCTCCCCCTGCGGCAGCTTTCGGGAGCATTCTTCCTCTCCCCGGCCGTTTTGCTGCTGTGGGCTTGGCGGGCAAGGCGCGGGCCGCGTCCCGCGGCGCACCTCGCGCTTGCGATCTGGGGAGCCGTCACGCTCTTGCTTGCCCTCTCACAGAGGCTCAACGTCTATTACGCGGCTCCCCTGGCGGCGCTTTGCCTGATCGAAGTCGTCCGAACGATTCGCGGGCGGTTGTTTGGAACCGGCGGCGGGAGGGCGTCAGTGGTCCCGGGCGCGGCGACGGGCGCTCTCGCCGCCCTGCTCCTCCTCCCGATGGCGGCGGGCCTGCGGCACGAGCTCAATGCCGTCCGCGTGCCCGGCTCGGACCTCTTCGAGACTCTCGACTGGATGCGGCGCGAGCTGCCGCGATCGGTCGATGCGTACGACCCGCGCCTTCTCGAGAGCCCGCCCGGCCCGCCGGCCCTGTCGCAAGCGAGCTCCGTGCTCGCTCCCTGGTCCCTCGGTCACTTGATTCTCTACGACGCCGAGCAGCCCGTCGTCGCGAACAATTTCGGATACGGTTTTCTCGATTCGGTCCGGTTCTTTCTTTCCGAGAGCGAGCCCGAAGCGCTCGCGATCGCGCACCGGCACCGCGTCCGCTGGATCCTCGTCACGGATCTCGTCCCGCGAATGAACGACTACGCCGGGTACCTCGGCCGCCCGCCGTACCTGGCGTCGCGCCCGGACGGCCCTGCGCCGCGGCCGGCCTATTTCCGAACGATGCAGTCGCGCCTCTATGACTTCGACGCAGCGGGCGCCCGATTGCCGGGGCTCGAAGTGCCGCCGCTTGCGCGTTTCCGTCTTCTCTACCGCTCCCGCAGCGCCATCCCGCGCGGGGGCAAGTGGCTGGCGCGATGGAAAGTCTTCGAGATCGCGGAGTGATCCTGCGTCACTTCCTCGGCCCGTAGAGGCGCCAGGCTCCCGCCGCCTGCCGCCGCTCGAGCGGAGTCGAGGCCTCCCGCGCGACCCGCCGCAGCTCCTCGCGCTGCGGATCCCGTCCGGAGTAGGCGCCGAAGACGGCGGCGCGCCACAGGCGCGCCCCGTAAGGCGGCCGCCGGGGCCAGGCGAGCGTCGCCGTGAAGAGAAGAAGCGCGGCCGCGAGCGCCGCCGCCGAGGGAGGCGCCAGCGGGCCGGCCGTCCGCAGCGCGAGCCCGCCGGCGATCGCCGCCGCGGCCGCGGGAAGAAGCAGCGAGACGGCTCCGAGACCCGAGAGAACGTTGCCGGCGAACCATCCGCGCGAGAGAAACCAGAGCGAGCCCGCCGCCGGGGGCCAGGGCAAGTCGAGGGGAAAGTGCGGCCAGGAGGCGGTCATCACCAGGTGCGCGGTCACCGAGAAGAGGGCCGCCACGGCGAAGAGCCCGCGGGAGAGCGGCGTTGCGAGCGCGCGCGGAATCGCGAGGGCCGCGAAGAAGAGGACCGGGAGCAGATACCGGTTGCCGAGCGCCCATCCGCCGTGCCAGTTCGGATAGCCGGTCAGAAGCACGAAGAATCCGGCTACGGCCACGAGCATCGCCAGGGCGTCCCCCCGGTTCTCGCGGGAGCGCAGCCAGCCCGCGAAGCCCCCGGCCGCCCAGAGCCAGAACGGAGAGAAGAGCAGGAGCCCCCGGGCCGGGTGCAGGAGATACCCGGCTGCGACCGAGAGGCTCGGCCACCCGAAGCCGAAGAACCCTTTGCCCGCGAGCGTCGAGTACCGGGGAAACGCCTCCCGCGCGGACGAGAGCACGAACGGCGATCCGAAGCAAACGGCGTCGTAGCCGAGCAGAAGGGCGAGCGGAACCGCCGCGCCCGCCGCAAACGGAAGCAGGCGCCTGCCAGAGCGCGTCGAGAAGGCGAGCAGCAGTCCGAGCGGCGCGACCGTGTACTCGGAGATCGCCGCCCACCCGGCGAGGAGCCCCGCCAGGGCGAGCAGCGCCGTCACGCGCCGCGTCCCCTCCCGCTCCCGCGCCAGACACACGAGATCCCACGAGAGAAAGAGCAGCGACGCGACCCAGGCGTGCGCGAAGAAGGAGCGCGCGTAGTAGAGGAACGGCGTTCCAAACGCGACCGCGAAGCCCGCCAAGGCCGCCGCCGGCGAAGGATCGAGCCGCCGAAGGAACCTCGCCAGCGCGAGCAGGCAGACCGTCGAGACCGTCAGGATCCGCAGCCAGACGAAGATCGCCTCCGAGGGGGAGCGCGGCGGGGGGAGGAAAGCGCGCAGCAGACGATAGACCGGGACGGCGGCCAGCGCCAGGCCCGGAGCCTTGTTGGAGTAGAAGTGGCCCTCGGAGATCGACTTATCCTCGTGATCCCCGAGCACCGGGATCGCGTCGTCGATCCGGAAGGTCGAGAGCTCGACGGCGGCGTACACCGTCTCCAGCCTCGAAAGCTCGTTGGGGTTGGCGAAGGGGGGGAAAATCCCGCTGAAGTAGACGGTCGTGAGCGCGAAGGCGGCGACGACCGCCCGATTTGCGAGTCGAGAGCTCAATTCCGGAAGTTTAAGGGGTGATCCGCGGAGCCGCTCAACTTTAAACTTCGAGCCCGAGACCTTACACTTCGCCGATGTCCTCCCGCGGCCGCGCCGTGACGTCCGGCCTGGCGGTGGCCGTTCTCTTCGCCCTTCCGCTGCTGCCGGAGATCCTCGGCGCCAGGCGCCTGGTCTTCCGCGACGCCCACATCACGCACTGGCCATGGCGGCGCGTCGCCGCCCAGGCGCTCGGGCAGAGCCGCGTTCCGTTCGTCAACGCGGCCGCCTCGGGAGGGCAGCCCCTTCTCGCCAATCCCAACGCGGTTCTGCTCTACCCCACGATCCTCCTCGAGAAGATTCTTCCGGCCGCCTCCGCCTTCAACCTCCACTACCTGCTGCAGGTTCTCTGGGCCTTCTTCGGGGCGCGGGCGCTCGCGGGGCGCCTGGGCCTCTCGGAGGGCGGGGCGTTCGTTTCGGCGACCGCCTTCGCCTTCTCCGGGATGATGCTTTCCTACGCTTCGGGCTTCGCGAACTCCTGCGCCGCCGCGGCGTGGCTTCCCTGGTGCGGCGCGGCGGCGCTGTCCCTGGCGCGCGCGGCCGGCTGGCGGGAAGCGCTCCGCCCGGTCGCGGCCCTCTCCCTCGCGCTCGGCCTTCAGCTGCTCGCGGGAGAGCCGGCCATTTCGCTCTTGACGCTGCTCTTCTGCGGCGCCGCCGGGCTCCTCGAGGCCGCCTCGTCGGCCGGAGCGCGCCGCGTCGCCCGGTTTGCCGCCGCGGCGGTTCTCGCCGCGGCCGGGGGCGCGGCGGTCGCCGCGCCGCTGTTGCTGCCGCTCCGGCAGATCCTGCCCCTGACCTACCGCGGCCAGCACCTCTACTCCGAGCGCGCCTTCGGCGCGTCGCCGTTCGCGTCCTGGCGCGCTCTCGAGTGGCTCTTCCCGCGGTTTTCGGGGGATCCGGGCGCGCTCGGCCCCGGCGGGCACTGGCAGTACGCGCTGCACGAGGGCGACGTCTTCTACATCTGGTGCGTGACGTTCGGCGTGATCCCGCTGCTGCTCGTGGTTCTGGCCGGACTGTCCCGGGACTTCTGGCGCGGGGCCGCGGCGTGGCTGGCGGGAGGCGCGGTGACGTCTCTGCTTCTCGCGTTCGGACCGTCGCTTCCGTTCTTCCGGGCGCTCGAAGCCGTCGCGCCGCTGCGTCGGCTGCGCTACCCGATCAAGTTCTACCTGCTCACGACGCTCTGCGTCGCGCTGCTGGCCGGCTTCGCCGCCGAGCGCCTCGCCGCCCGGCGGATCGGCAGGCGCGAGGCCGCCGGGCTCGCCGTGGCGGCGCTCCTCTTCGGCGCGGCCTTCGCGGCCGCCCGTGAAGGGGGGCTGCTCGAGCGCAGCGTCCGGCCGCTTCTCGCGGGACTGGCCGCCCCGGCCGAAGCCCTGCTGCCCGCCATCCGGAGGAGCTTTGGCGTGGATGCCCTGCTGGGCCTGGCCGGCATGGTGGCGGTGGCGGCGATCCTGCTCTTTCGCCCGCGCTCCCCCGCTCCCGGCTACCTGCTCGGTTTCGCGGCGCTGCTTTTTGCGCTTCCCTGGGGTCTGCCGCTGTTCGTCTCGGCCGGCGAGAAGGACCTGGAACGTCCTCCCGCTCTTGCTCCGCAGATCCCGGGCGCGGGGCGGCTCTTCGTCTCGCCGCGCCTGCCGGAATTCAACGTGCTCGCGACGGGAACGGCGCACCGCGAGATGGCGCTGCGGGTGTCGAAGCTCGCGCGCGTCCAGATCGAGGAGCTGATCCCGGGCACGGGCGAGCCCTTCGGCGTGCGCTATCTCTTCGACGCCGACCCGGACGGATCTTACGGATACTACAACCGGCTCGCGGCCGAGGCGCTCTCGGCCTCCTCCCCCGAGGAGAAGATCCGGCTGCTGCGCGCCTTTGGCGCCCGCTGGATCCTGGCCGAGGAGGGCGAGCAGTACCCGACGGCGCGCTTCGTCACGGGCGTCACCGTCGCGGGCCGCCGGCTCGCCCTGCTCGAGCTGCCCGAGCCGGCGGCGGAGCTGCGGTGGGCGGGGCGCGAGCGGCGGCGGCGCGGGCTCTCGGGGGCGCTCGCGCTTCTGCGGTCGGATCGGTTCGAGCTGCAAGCCGACGTGGTGCTTCCGGGGACTTCCGACCGGGACGCGGAGCGAGCCGCGCGGGCGCGCCTGGAAATCGAAAGCGTGCGGCCGGACGCCGCCGCGGCGCGCGTCGAGGCGGAGGGCCCGGGCTACGTCCTCTTCTCGCGAACCTACTTTCCGGCCTGGAAGGCGCTTGTCGACGGACGGGAGGCGAGCGTCCTCGTCGCCAACGCGCGGGAACTGGCGGTGGCCGTGCCGCCGGGCGCCCACCGCGTCGCGTTCGGCTGGGATCGGGCGCCCTTCCAACGGGGCGTCGCCTTGCAGGGGGCGGCTCTTCTGCTGCTCTCCCTGGCCGGCTGGAGCGCCCGGCGGACCTAGCCCCGCGGCCGAGGCGCGGCTGCCGGTGCGCGTCCGGCGCCCGACAACCTCCGGATCTCCCAGAGAAGCCAGAAGAGGAGCGCCCACCAGGGTCCCGACCAGCCCGGAAGGTGCGGAAGCTCGACGCTCAAGGCGTCGGGAGAATGGATCAGGAACAGGCTCGCGATCACCGTATAGACGGCGTACCCGGCGCTCGGGTACAGGGCCCCCAGAGCGATCGGCCACACGAAGTAGTAAACCGCGATGCCGGGAGCAAGGAGCAGCACGACGAGAAAGAGAAGCAGGCTCGCCCGCCCGAATTCGACCTCCCGGTACCAGAGCCACCCCGCCGCGGCGAGGGCGGCGGCAACGCAAATCGCGGCGGTTCCCCACGTCGGGAACCCCGGCAGGAAGCGGAGGGGCTCCGTCCCGTAGGGCTCCCCCATGCTCTGGTAGCCGAAGACCTGGCTTCGGATCCGGTCCCAGGATCGCCAGAAGGGCAGAAACGAAGCGAGAAAGAGCGCGTAGGGAGCGAGCGCGCCAGGCAGCCCGACGCGGGGCTCGCGCCTGCGCGGCAGCAGCAGGGGATGAAACCAGGTCACGTGCTTGATCAGAAGCGACGCCGTCATCCCGGCAACCGCCCCCGCCCTTCGCGGGGGAACCGCCTCCATCGCCCGGACGGCGAGCAGAAGAAACAGCACGGAAAGGTTGTCGAACATCGCGAGCCGGCTCGACGTCAGCACGGAGACGGGGTTCGCGAAGAAGAGGAGCGCCGCGAAGGCGGCGCGCATCCGAGGCTCTCCCCGTCCAAGCGCGATCCGAGCGAGAAGAAGCGCCGTCGCGGCGTCGCCCGCGAGCAGCAGCCCGGTCACCGCGCGGTCGAGCGAGATTCCGACGCTCTTCGACGCGCCCGCGAGGACCCAGAGCACGCCGGCCCACACGGGCGAGTAGTTGTAGCGCGTCGTTTCCCGGTAGACGTCTCCGCCCCGATCGAGGATCCCGGCGACGATCCGGAACGAGCCGAGGTCGTACCGGTCGTTTGGCGCGGCGAGGAACGCCAGACGGAGCGCGAGCGCCGCCAGAAACCCCGCGACGAGCACCGCGAGGTCTCGCCGCGGGCTGCGGCTCACGCGCCCGCCTCGGCCGGCCACCCCGTCGCCACGGTGCCCCCGCGGCCCGGAAGCGTCGTTCGCTCGAGCCGGCGAACCGGTATCGCCTCGCGGCGAGAGAGAGATTCCTCGGCAAGCTCCGAGAGCAGCGGGAATCGGACCCCGGTCCCGATCCAGTCGTCCAGGATGGACTCGAAGAGCGGCGCCTTGGAGCGTCCTTCGACCTCGGCGTGGATCGTGTGCACCTCGGTGCCGCGGGCGGCCTCGCGGAAGAAGCGGCGCTGGTCTTCGTCGGTTGGAAGCTGCGGCCAGGCGAGGGTCTCGTCCAGGGTCGGGAGTGTCGAGGGAATCTCGAGCGTCCCGAAGACCCGCCCGCCGGCGGAAGGGAAGAAGGGAGCGCCGCCCCGCGTGTTCGAGGTGTAGAGCAGCCGGCGTTCGGCCTCGATCTCGAGGGACTCGGCGCGCACCGTCCAGCCCGCGGCGGCCGCGGCCCGGGCCGGATGCCCGAAGATCGCCCGGTAGGCCTCGTGGGCGAGGTCCGACTCCTTCTTCATGCGCTCGAGGCTCATCCGGCCGAGCCCGTCGTGCCAGCCCACGTGGTCCCACGCGTGGACGCCCGTCTCGTGCCCGGCCTGCTCAGCCGCGCGCATCACCCCGGCGCACCGCTCTCCGATGCGCGGCGCGGGAAGCAGGGTCCCGTAGAGCGCCGTTCGGATGCCGTAGAGCGATGCCGCGCGGCTGCGGAGCATCTTCCGGGCGAAGCCGGGCCGCGTGAAGACTCGCCGCACCGCCACACCGGAGCGGTCGGGGCCGAGGGAGAAGAAGAAGGTCGCGCGGAGGCCGCGCCGGCCGAGCAGCTCCACCAGCCGGGGCACCCCCTCGCGCGTGCCGACGTACGTGTCGCAGTCGACCTTGAGAGCAACGCGGATCATGAGACGGCGCGAGTTTGCGCCCTCTAGGGAGGCGCCTGCCGCTTCGACAAGTAGAAGTCCACGGTCTGCCGGATCGCGTCGTCCATGCCCACCCTCGGTTCCCAGCCGAGCAAGGCCTTCGCACGGCGGATGGAAGGGACCCGGGTCAGGATGTCCTGATAGCCCTCGCCGTAATAGTCGCGCGAGGAGACCTCCACGATTCGGGTCTCTCGCGCGCGGGCGCCGAAGTTCGGATGGGAGGCCACCGCCTCGACGATCCTTTCCGCCAGCTCCTTGACGGAAAGGTCGTTGGCGGGGTTCCCGACGTTGAAAATGCCGCCGTCGGCCGCCCCGTTGCGGTTCTCCAGGATCTTCATGAGGCAGTCGATCCCGTCCGAGATGTACGTGAAAGACCGCCGCTGCGACCCTCCGTCCACCAGCTTGATGGGCTCGCCGTACAGGACGTTGTGCAGGAACTGCGTCAGGACCCGGCTCGAGCCCTCCTTGGGCGAGTCGATGTCGTCCAGGTGCGGCCCGAACCAGTTGAAGGGCCGAAACAGCGTGAAGCGCAGCCCCTCCGCTTCGCCGTAGGCCCAGATCACCCGGTCGAGCAGCTGCTTGGAGCAGGAGTAGATCCAGCGCTGCTTCCGGATGGGCCCGTAGACGAGCGTGGAGGCCTCCTCGTCGAACTCCGCGTCCGGGCACATCCCGTAGACCTCGGAGGTGGACGGGAAGACGACGCGTTTGCGGTACCGCACGGCCTGCTTGACGATCCGGAGGTTTTCCTCGAAGTCGAGCTCGAAGACCTGCAGCGGCTGTCTCACGTACGCGGTCGGAGTGGCGATGGCGACCAGCGGCAGCACCACGTCGCATTTCTTGATCTGGTACTCGATCCACTCCTTGTTGATCGCGATGTCTCCCTCGAGGTAGGTAAAGCGCGGGTGCCCCAGAAACGGCGCGATCTTGTCGCTCGCGATGTCGAGGCCCGACACCAGCCATTCCGTGTTGTTGAGGATGCGCTCGGTCAGGGCGTTGCCGATGAACCCGTTGACGCCGAGGATCAGCACCCTCACGGGGAAACCGCCTCCGACACGAAGTGCCGCGCGTCGATCTCGTTCTTGCCTTCCCGCTGGATGCGGAGGATCTCGACGTAGCGGTCGTCCCCGCAGGCGACGTAGAGGCGTCCCTGCTCGGCCCGAACCTGGCCCGGGAAGTTGTCGTGAGCGCCGAGGTGCGGCAGCCGGGTCCTCCAGATCATGGTCTTTCCGCCGAAGACGTCGGTGAAGGCCCCCGGATAGGGATGCGTGACGGCGCGCACCAGGTTGTGCACCTGCTCGGCCGGACGGGTCCAGTCGATCCGCCCGTCCTCGGGCGAGCGCCGCGGAAAGGCGGTCGCCGCCTTCTCGTCCTGGGGGCGCCGGGGCGCGTTGCCCGCCTTGAGCCCCGCGAGGCGCCGTTCCAGGATCCGCACCCCCGCCTGCGTGACGCGCTTCTGCACCTCGTAGGCGGTGTCGTCGGGTCCGATGGGAACGGCTTCCTGGTCCACGATGTCTCCCGCGTCCGGCTTCTCGGTCATCACGTGCAGGGTGGCCCCGGTCTCCGTCTCTCCCCGCGCAACCGCCCAGTTCACGGGGGCGCGGCCCCGGTACTTCGGCAACAGCGAGCCGTGCAGGTTGTAGGCGCCCAGGCGCGGCAGCTTCAGGATCTCCGCGGGCAGAACGTGGCGGAAGTAGAAGGAGAGAAGCAGGTCCGGCGCGGCGGCGGCGACGCGCGCGGTGAGCGCCGCATCGGGAGCGCCGGCGAGCACCGGCTCGATCCCCCGGGAGCGCGCGAGCTCCGCCACGCTCGGGAACCAGATGTTCTCGCCGAGAGTGTCGGGGTGGGTCACGACCAGCACGACCGTCTCGCCGCGGTCGAGGAGCGCCTTGAGGCATTCGTACCCCGTTTCCGAATAGGCGAGAACGGCGATTCGGGTCATGGGCGGCGACGCGATCCGCCGGAGGACCGGCCGGGGAGATTCGGAGCCCTCATCGCGAAGACACCTCCACCGGGCGCGTCGGCTCGTGGCGCGCGGGCTCCGCGCGAAGGCCGTAGACCCGGCGCACGCGGAAGCGCGGCCGGCCGCGGACCTGCTGGTAGATGCGGCCGACGTACTCTCCGACGATCCCCAGCCCCGCCATCGCGACGCCGAGCAGCGTGAACAGGATCGCGAAGAGCGTGAAGACTCCTTCGACCTCCGCTCCGACGATCAGCCGCCGCACGAGCAGGAACACGCCGAAGGCGATCCCTCCGAGAGCGACGAGCGAGCCGAAGAACCCGAACGCCTGAAGCGGCACGAGAGAAAAGCCCGTCATCAGGTCGAAGTTCAGGCGGATCAGGCGGTAAAGCGAGTAGGCGGAGCGCCCGGCCTGGCGCGAGGCGTGCCCGACCTCGACCTCCGTCGGGCGGCGGGCGAAGCTCTGCGCGAGCGCGGGGATGAACGTCGAGGCTTCGTCGCAGTCGTTGATCTCGTCCACGACCGGGCGCGCGTAGGCGCGCAGCATGCAGCCGAAGTCGGTCAGCTTGAGGCGCGTGATGGCGACGGTCACCCGGTTCACGACCGCGGAAGCGAGCCGCCGGAACGCCGAATCCTGGCGCCCCTGGCGGACTCCCCCGACCGCGTCGTACCCCTCGGCGATCTTCGCGAGCAGCTTCGGGATCTCTTCGGGCGGGTTCTGGAGGTCGGCGTCGAGCGTCACGACGACGTCCCCCGTGACGTCCCGGAAGGCCGCCAGGATCGCCTGGTGCTGGCCGAAGTTGTGCGACAGCTCGAGGACCCGAAGCCGCTCCGGGCAGCGGCGCGCCCACTCCTTCAAGATCTCGAGCGACCGGTCGCGGCTGCCGTCGTCCACGAAGAGCATCTCGTAGGCGTGGCCCGTGGCGTCCAGAACGGCGATCAGCCGCGGCAGCAACGCCGGAAGATTCCCCTCCTCGTTGTAGACGGGCACGACGACCGAGATCTTCATGGCAGCGCCGGGGAGGCGGCGCGGGGCGAAGTCCGACGCGGACGCGGTGCGCTTCTTCTCATCCTTTCGCTCAGGCCGATCTTAAGCCAGATGACGCCGGCGGCGACGCCCCCGACGGCGGCTGCGGTCAACGGGAAGACGCCGCGAGAACCTCCCGGATGGCCTCGACGACGTCGTCCTGGTCCTCGTCCGTCAGCCCGGGAAAGAGCGGCAGCGAGACGATCCGCTCCGAAACGAAGTGCGCCTCGGGGAAGTCCTCCGCCCGCCAGCCGAACTCCCTCGCATAGTAGGAGAACTCGTGGGCGGCGGTGTAGTGGAGGCCCGTCCCGATGTTGCGCCTCTTCAGCTCCTCCATGAAGCGGTCCCGATCGATCGCGAGACGATCGACGTCCACGAGCGGCGTGTACAGATGCCAGGCGTGGCGGACCGGGTAGGCGACGCGCTGCGGCAGGATCAGGCCCTCGACCCCCGCGAGCTTTTCGTCATAGCGGAGGGCCAGCCGCTCCCGCTCGCGCAGGAACCCCTCGAGTCGCTCGAGCTGGTGCAGGCCCAGGGCCGCCTGGATGTCCATCATGTTGTACTTGAAACCCGGCAGCGCGACGTCGTAGCGCGGGCTTCCGGCCTTCGCGAAGCGCTTCCAGGACTCGCGGTCCATGCCGTGGAACTTCAGGAGCGAAGCCTTCTCGAAGACCGCCTCGTCCTCGCTCACGACCATCCCGCCTTCCCCGGTCGTCATGTTCTTGTTGGGGTGGAAGGAGAACACCGAGGTGGTCGGGAAGGACCCGATTCGCCGCCCCTTGTACTCCGCGCCCACCGCGTGGGCCGCGTCCTCCAGGATCGCGACGCCGCGGGAGGATGCAAGCTCCAGGATCGGGTCGAGGTCGGCCGGCTGGCCGACGTAGTGGACCGGCACGATCGCCTTCGTGCGCGGCGAGAGGCGCCGCTCGATCTCCTCGACGCGGATGTTCCGGGTCGCGGCGTCGATGTCGGCCAGCACCGGCCGGGCGCCGCAGTGAACGATCGTGTTGAGCGTCGCGACGAACGTCATCGGCGTCGTGATCACCTCGTCTCCCGGCCCGACGCCGAGTGCGAGCAGGGCCACATGGAGTCCCGCCGTGGCCGAGGAGACGGGCACCGCGTAGCGCCCGCCCACGTAATCGGCAAACGCCGTCGCGAACCGTTCGACCTTCGGCCCGGTCGTGATCCAGCCGGAGCGGAGCGTGTCCAGAAGCTCCGCGATCTCCTCTTCGCCGATCCAAGGGCGGGCGAAGGGCAGGAAGGTGTCTCGCAAGCGGGCGCAGTCTATAAGACTAGTCCTTAGTCGTTAGTCCTTAGTCCGTAGTCGTGGCCCCAACCAGGGACCAGGGACTAAGCACTGCTTCGTCTGCGCCGCGCGAAGACCTCCGTCAACGTCCCGCACACGACCACCCAGAAGAGACCGATCAGGAATCCCGCCGCGACGTCGGTCGCCCAGTGCACGCCGAGGTACATCCGCGAGAGGCCGACGCTCCCGGCCGAGAGCGTGGCGGCGGCGACCGCGGCCGTCCGCGCGTCCCGCCTCGGCGTGACGTGAAAGACGACGGCGGCGAGACCGCCGAAGAAAACGCAGGCGAGCGTCGCGTGGCCGCTCGGAAAGCTGAAGGAGTCCACGCGCACCAGAAGGGGAAGCAGACCCGGCCGCGGTCGCCGATAGACGAGCTTCAGCAGAACCTCCAGGAGTCCGCCGCCGACGACCGAAGCAAAGAAGAGGATGGCCGACACGCGGCGCCCCCTCAAAGCGAGCACGGCGGCGACGAGAACGGTCGTCGGGTAGACGAAGCGCGAGTCGCCGAAGAACGTGATGGCGCGCCCGGCCGCGACTCCGCCGGGAAGAGGCAGGCCGCGGGCCCAGAGCGTCACTGCGCGGTCGAGCGGACCGGCGCCCGAGACGGGGATCTCGCGCGCGACCAGGCCGAAGAGGGCGACCAGCGCCGCGCAGGCGAGAAAGCCCGCCGTCAGGGTGAGGCCCGTCGCCTCCTCGCGCGAGAACCGGCGCGCCAGTGCGCGGCGCAGGCTCGCGGCGTCCACGGGCTCAGCGGCTCCACCGCACGCCGCCCTCGCCGCGCCACCGCCGCTTCGGGCTCCAGACTCCGAGGCACGCGCGGTCCGCGGACACCTCGAATCGGAGCACGTCGCGGCGGTAGTCGTAGGGCGCGCCGCCGCGCGCGTGGACCGCCGCGTCCAGGCTGTAGAGACCCGGCGCCAGATCGAGCGACGGGATCTCGAGCACGACCCGCGCCTCTCCGGACAGCTCTCCGGGGCCCAGGCCATCCGCCTCCGTGTTGACGCCGAGCACGGGGGCGCCGGACACCGTCGCGATGGCGACGCCGAAGACGAAGTCCGAGAGCGGTTCGGCCGCCCGCACCGCCATCTCGACGGAGGCGGCCTCCCCGGATCGCAGGCGCCGGGTCTCGCGGCCTTCGCCGTTTCGGAGCCGAACGGCCTCCAGGACCGCACGGCCGGAGCCGATGCGCCCGGCCGAGGCCACGAGCCCCGCCTCGAGCCTCGCGTCTTCCTCCCCGCGGGCGACGCTCTCGCGATAGCGCGCGACCGTCTCGGGGGCCGGACCGTCGGAGGCGAGCCGCCCGCGGTCGAGCCAGATCGCCCGGCGGCAGCGCGCAGACACCAGGGCGAGGTCGTGCGAGACGAAGACAAGCGTCTTACCGGCCCGCTCGAACTCCGAGAACTTTTCGAGGCAGCGGTGCGCGAAGGCCTCGTCGCCGACGGCCAGCACCTCGTCCACCAGCAGGACGTCCGGATCGCTGTGGGCGGCGATCGCGAAGCCGAGCCGCACCGCCATTCCGGAGGAGTAGGTCTTCACGGGCGCGTCCAGGAACTCCTCGATCCCGGCGAAACGGACGATCTCCTCGAATCGCGCGGCGATCTCGCGGCGGGACATTCCGAGCAGCAGGCCGTTGATCTCGACGTTCTCGCGGCCGGAGATCTCCGGGTGAAAGCCCGCTCCGAGCTCGAGCAGGGCCGCGAGCCGCCCCCGCACGTCCACGCGCCCCGCCGTCGGTCGCACGATGCCCGCCAGGAGTTTCAGCAGCGTGGACTTGCCCGAGCCGTTCGCGCCGATGACGCCCACGCTCTCGCCGGCGGCCACCACGAAGGAGACGCCCGTCAGCGCCGGGACCCCGGCGTCCGGAGACAGGGCCCGGGCTCCCGAACCCGACAGCAGCGCCGACTTGAGCGAGCCGACGGAGCGACGTCGCCCGTAGCGCCGGTAGAGCTTGGAGACACCGGAAACCCGGATGGCGGCTTCCACGGCTAAGCCTCCTCGGCGATCGAGTCGCGCAGGCGCTCGAAGACCGCGCACCCGACGGCGAGGCAGGCCGCCGCCGTCCCGGCCATCCAGAGCCAGTCGGCGGCGGCGACCGGGCGGAAGAAGAAGGCGCTGTCGTGAACCGCCGTCAGAAAGGCCGTGAAGGGGTTGCCGCGAAGCCATGGGCGGAAGCGCTCCGGCACCGCCTCGACCGGGTAGAGCACCGGCGTCGCGAAGAAAGCGAGAGTCAGCAGGTTGCCGACCAGATCCCTCACGTCCGCGAAGTGAACCGCGAGAGCCGAGACGGCCAGCGCCAGGCCGAAGACCGCCAGAACGAGCAGCGCCAGCACCGCCGGCAGCTCGAGCACCGCACGGCCGGGCGCGACGCGACCGCGGGCCGCCGCGAACAGGGTCGCCGCCGCGAGCACCGGGAGGGCGAGCAGCAGGTGCGTCAGCCGCGCCCCGACGGCGACCGCCGGGAAGACCTCGGGCGCGACCGTCGTCTTCCGAAGGAGGGGCCCGTTGTTGCGGAAGGTCTCCGCAGCATCCACCAGCGCCGAGGAGATGAACCCCCAGACGAGCACCCCGGCGAAGAGAAAGAGCGCGTAGGGGCGCACGTCGGCGCGCGGCGCGAAGACGAACTGGAAAACGAAGGCGTAGACGGCGAGGAGCAACAGCGGGTTGGCCATGGACCAGAGAAACCCCAGCACGCCGCCGCGGTAGCGCGCGACGAGCTCGCGGCGCGTCAGCGCCGCCACCAGGGCGCGCTGCTGCAGAGTGCGGGAGAGAGGCGCGATCATTTCGTCGGGAACGCCCGGGGTATTCTCCCATCGTGGCCGCGCCGGATCTCCGGTCTGCTTCCCCCGCCGGCGCCCCGGCGATTCTCTGCCGGGCCGTGCGCAAGGTCTACGAAGGCGCCGAACCCGTCGTCGCGCTCGACCACGCCGACCTCTCGGTCGCCCCGGGCGAGTTTCTGGCGGTCGTGGGGCCTTCGGGCGGGGGAAAGTCGACCCTCCTGCATCTGCTGGGAGGCATCGACCGGCCGACTTCCGGAGAGGTCCGCGTCGCGGGACGGGACATCGGCGGGCTTGCGGAGGCCGAGCGCACGTTGTACCGGCGGCGCCACGTGGGGATCGTCTTCCAGTTCTTCAACCTGCTGCCCCACCTCGACGTGGCCGAGAACGTCGAGCTCCCTCGCCGGCTCGACGGCCGCCCGGACGCGGGCGAGAGGGCGCGGGAGCTGCTCGCGCGCGTCGGGCTCGCGCACCGCTTGCGCGCCCATCCCTACGAGCTTTCCGGGGGCGAGATGCAACGGGCCGCAATCGCCCGCGCGCTCGTCACCGGAGCCAGATTGCTGCTGGCCGACGAGCCGACCGGCAACCTCGACAGCCGCAACGGCGAGCAGGTGCTCGACCTGCTCGCCGCGGTCCGCCGCGAGCGCGGCGTGACGCTCGTGCTCGCGACGCATTCCCCGATCGCGGCCGCAAGGGCCGACCGTGTCGCCGAGATCCGCGACGGCCGCCTCTCGGCCTAGCCGCCGGATCGACCGCGTGGCGCCGTTCTCGCGGGCGGAGACGGTCCCGTTTCCGGCAGCCAGACGCTCGCGGGCGGAACACGGCTTCTCCTCAGGGCCCGAATAGGGCATAACGGGGCCCGTGAGCGGCCTGCCGACGGTCCTGCGCGCGCTCGTCCTGGGCCCGACCCGGCGGCATCCGCTGCGCGTGTTGCTTCCGATCCTCGGAGTCGCAATCGGCGTCGCGGCGGTGGCGGCGATCGGGCGCGCCAACGCCAGCGTGACGGAGTCGTTTCGCGAGGCGGCTTCCTCGCTTGCGGGCCGGAGCGACTTCGTCGTGACGGGTGTGCGCGGCGTCCCCCTGGAGGCGCTCGAGCGGCTCTCCTTCCTCTGGAGGGTCGGCTCCTTCGCGCCGGCGGTCGCCGGCTGGGCCGTGCTCGACGACGGCTCGGGCGAGCTCGTCGAGGTGCTGGGCATCGACGTGGCGGGTGATGCCGCGGTGCGCGACCTGCGCGTGGTCGCCGATCCCGGAGCTCCGAGGGCGCGGTTGCTGTCGGGCAAGGCCGTCTTTCTGCCGCAGGTGCTCGCCGCCCGACATGGCCTTTCGGCGGGCAGCCCGCTTTCGATCATCGCGGGAGGAGCGCGGCATACGCTCGTGGTGGCCGGCCTTCTCGAGCTCTCCGGCGTGGCGCGCGCGGCGGGCGGCGACCTGCTCGTGACGGATCTCTTCACCGCGCAACGCCTCCTGGGCCGGGCGGGAATCGCCGACCGGGTAGACGTCGTGCTCGACCCCGGCGTTTCCCGCGAGGCGGTGCGGCGGCAGATTCTCGCGCGCCTGCCGCCCGGCCTCTCGCTCGAGCCTCCCGGCCGCTCCGCCGCCACCGCAGACCGCATGGTGCGCGCCTTCCGCTTCAACCTGAACGCCCTGGGCTCGCTCACGCTGCTGGTCGGGATGTTTCTGATCGCCAACGCCGTCTCGATCTCGGTGCTGCGGCGCCGGCCGGAGATCGCGACGCTGCGGTCGATCGGGGCGTCCCGCGGGCTTCTCTTTGCCGTCTTTCTCCTCGAGGGGCTCGCCATCGGAGCGGCCGGCACGGCCCTGGGCGAGGTCGGCGGGCTCTTCCTGTCGAAGGCCGCGCTCGGCGCCGTGTCGGGGACCGTGACCGGGGTCTATCTGCCGACGGCGAAGATCGCCGCCTCCGGCTACGCGGGCGCCGCCTCCTTCGCGGCGGCCGTCGGAGTGCTCGCGTCGCTCGGCGCGACGATGCTGCCGGCCGCGGAGGCGACCCGGGTCGAGCCGGCACCCGCGATGCGCGCCGGGTCGATCGAGGGCGTGCGCCGCCGGAGCCTGCGGGGAAGGACGCTTGCGGGCCTCTTCCTCGCGGCCGCCGCCGCCGCGGCCTCCGCGGCGCCCGCCGTGGACGGCTTTCCCCTCTTCGGGTTCGCCGCGGTGCTCCTGCTCGTGGCAGCCCTGGCGCTGGTGTCGCCGCTGCTCGTCGGGTCGGCGGCGCGCGCCGCGGCCGGGCCCCTCGCCCGGCTCTTCGGAGCGCCCGGCCGTCTCGGCAGCCGGTTCTTCGGCGGCTCGCTCGCGAGGAACGCCATCTCCGTCACGGCGCTCGCCATGGCCCTCGGCATGACGCTCGCCATGATCGTCACCGTCTCCTCGATCCGCGAGACGGTCCGGGTCTGGGTCGAGTCCACGCTGCGCTCGGATCTCTGGGTCAAGTCGCCCGCTGGGCGCAGCGCGGGCATCGTCGGCGACCTGCCCGAGGAGATCGTGGGCTTTCTCGCCTCGACTCCCGGCGTTGCCGCCGTGGATCCCTTTCGCGCGCGGGACCAGATCGACGCCCGCGGGCGCCCCTACACGCTCGGCTCCGGGGACTTCCGCGTGGTCGCGCGAATGGGAGGGATGCCGCTGCTCGGCGGCCTCGATCCCCGCGAGACGGCGCGGCAGGCCGAGCGCCGGGGTGAGGCGATGGTCTCGGAGCCCTACGCGCGACGGTTCGGCGTCCGGCGCGGCGGCACGGTCACGATCCCGACGCCGCAGGGCCCCCGGGCGCTCCGGGTGGCGGGCGTCTACCGGGACTATTCGAACGACCGCGGGACGATCCTGCTCGACCGGGACCTCTATGTTTCGCTGTTCGGCGATCGGCGGGTCACGAGCGTGGCCGTCCTGGCGGCTCCGGGTGTCGACGCCACGGACCTGCGCCGGCGCATCCTCGCGGCCGCCCGGGGGCGCTTCGCGCTCTCGATCTCGACCAACCGCGAAATCCGGCGCGAAGCCCTGCGCATCTTCGACCGGACCTTCGCCGTGACACGCGCGCTCGAGGCGATCGCGGTCGCCGTGGCGGTCCTCGGGATCGCCAACGCCCTCGTGGCGTCGGCCATCGAGCGGCGCCGCGGCTTCGGTCTGCTCCGGGCCGTCGGCGCCTCGTCCGGGCAGATCCGCCGGGCGATCCTCCTCGAGGCGGGGCTCACGGGACTGACGGCCTCCGTCTCGGCCCTGGCCGCGGCCGCGGGCTTCGCGTATCTGCTGCTTTCCGTCATCAACCCCCAGTCCTTCGGCTGGACGGTGGTGCCGCGCGTGCCGGCGGGCCGCCTCGGCGTGGCGGTCGGGCTGGTGCTCGTCGCGTCGATCCTCGCGGGCCTCTACCCCGGGCGCCTGGCGGCGGGCGTGGATGCCGCCGCCGCGCTGGCGGAAGAATGACGCTCCGACCGCCCCATCTCCCGACCACGCGGCTGCTGGTCGCCGCCGCGTTCCTCCTCGGAGCCGGACCCGTCGCCCCGAGCCCGCTCGCCTTCCCGCGCGACCACGGCTCGCACGCCGACGCCGCCGTCGAATGGTGGTACTACACGGGGCACCTGACCGACGCGCAGAATCGCGAATACGGCTTTCAGCTGACCTTCTTCCGCGCCGGCGAGCTCCACCTGGCGCACTTCGCCTGGACCGACGTCGGGATGCGGACCTTCCATTACGAGGAGAAGGCCCATCTGGGCCTGCCGGGGGTCGCCGGGGCGGAAGCTGGACGGCTGAAGGTCTTCAACGAGGACTGGTCGGCGGAAGAGGCGAGCGGCACGCACCGCTTGCGCGTCGCGGGGCGGGATGAGGAGCTCGAGCTGACGCTTCGCCCCTCCAAGGGGCCCGTCCTGAACGGGCCGGAAGGAATCTCGCGCAAGGGCCCGGGCGAGAAGGAGTATTCGCACTACGTCTCGATCACGAGGCTCACGGCGGTCGGGCGCTTGCGGCGGGCCGGCTCTCAGACCGCCCTGTCGGGAATGGCCTGGTTCGACCACGAGTGGGGCCCCGGGGCTCTCCCGTCCGGCGCGCAGGGCTGGGACTGGTTCGCGGTTCAGCTTTCCGATGGCTCGGATCTGATGCTCTACCGCATGCGGGACCGGGACGGCCGCGCGACCCCGTTCTCCTCGGGCACCTTCGTCCCGGAGAGGGGCGATCCCGCGCCGGTAAGCTGGGGCGACGTGCGTTTCGAGGAGACGGGAAGCTGGACGTCGCCGCGCACGAAGGCGCGCTACCCGGCGGGATGGAAGATCGGGCTCGCCCCGGCCGGTCTCTCCCTGACGATCCAACCCCTCCTGGCCGACCAGGAGCTCGTCACCGAGAAGTCCACCGGAGTGACGTACTGGGAGGGCGCCTGCCGGGTCGAGGGCTCGCGCGCGGGCCGTCCCGTCACAGGGCGCGCCTACGCGGAGCTGACCGGCTACGCCGGGCGCGACGTGCCCGGCTTCGCCAACTGACCCCTAACTGGCCGGGGCCTTCGCCTCGGGCTTGTTCTCGGCGAGCTCCAGCGTCACCAGGAAGGACTTGGCCTTGTCCATGTTGCGGAACACGAACGGAAAGGCGATTCGGCTGGTGTCGCGCTCTCCGGCGCCCAGGTGACCCCAGCGCGTTCCCCCGGAGCCTGCCGCCACGATGTTGCCGTCGCCGTCCATCACGACCACGGCGATGCCGACGATCTGGTCCTTCGCGCCGTTGTTGTCGACCCGCACCTCGGCGCTGGCGTCGGACTGGCGCACGGGTCCCCCGAGCGACTTGCCGGGCTTGAAGGTGATCTGGTTCATGACCACCCTGTCGAGCTCGATCTTGAGGTCCTGCACGCCGCCGACCGGAGCGTAGTCGAATTTCTTGGTGATCTGCTGGGCGAGCAGGGGCGAGGCCAGGCCGATCGAGAGCGCGAGCACGAAGAATCTGCGAGCCATCTCTGCCTCCTTGTTCCCGGTCGAGGAGGACGATATCAGAGCGTTTCTTCCCGAGGCGCCCCGTCTGCGGGGCCACCGGGAATCAGGAAGGCGTCTTCGCCGCCGCGGCGCTCTTGGCCTTGTCCTTGTCGCGCCCTTTCTCCTTGACCTCGAGGGTGATCAGGAAGTTCTTTGCCTTGTCGAAATTGCGATAGACGTAGGGGAAGGTGACCTTGTAGTAGTCGCGGGCGCCCTTGTTCAGGTACCCCCACTGCGTCCCGCCGGAGCCGGTGGCGACGACGTTGCCCTCCTCGTCGAAGACGACGACGGCGATACCGACCTCCTCGTCGATGTACCCGTTGTTGTCGACCCGCAGAACCGCCTTGGCGCTCGACTTGCGGACCGGCGTTCCCTTGAGCGTCGAGCCGAGGTCGAAGGTGATCTGGCCCACGACGACGTGCTGCGCCTCGACCTGAATGTCCTGCACGCCGTTGACCGGCCTCCAGTCGAACTTCTTGGTGATCTGATCGGCGGCCATGGGAGCCGCGAGCGCCGCCCCGAGCAGAAACAGAAACGCCTTTCGAAGAGTCATGCGATGCACCTCCTCGCCGCCCCGAACAAGGGTCGGCCGTTTTTCCTTCCAGCCTCCATGCCGCCGTTTCAACCCGCCGGCCCGCCCTCCGGCGCGGCCTTCGACCCGAAGCGGCTGTGGCGGTAGCCATAGAAGAAGTAGAGGACGAGACCGATCAGGAGCCAGACGCCGAAGCGGATCCACGTCGCGAGCGGCAGCTCCCACATCAGGTAGAGGCACACGACGATGCCCGCCAGCGGCACGAAGGGCACCAGGGGCGTGCGGAAGGGCCGCGGGCGGCCCGGGTCCCTGTAACGCAGAATCATCACGCCGGCGCAGACGAGCACGAACGCGAAGAGCGTTCCGATGTTGGTCAGCTCGACGAAGACGTCCAGGTTCGCGACGGCGGCCAGGACCCCGACCACCACGCCCGTCCAAATCGTCGTGATGTGCGGGGTGCGGTACTTCGGGTGGATCCGCGCGAAGGATTCCGGCAGCAGGCCGTCGCGGGCCATGGAAAAGAAGATGCGCGGCTGACCGTACTGAAAGACGAGCAGGACGGCCGTCGTGGCGATGACCGCGCCGAAGGCGACGATGCCCGCGGCCCAGCTCATGCCGAGCAGCGAGAAGGCTCGGGCGAGCGGCTCGCTCGAGCCCTGAATCTGCGAGAGCGGCACGATGCCGGTCAGGACGAGCGAGGTCGCCATGTAGAGCAGCGAGCAGATCGCGAGCGAGCCCAGCATTCCGATCGGCATGTCCTTCTGCGGATTGCGGCACTCCTCGGCGGCCGTCGAAACCGCGTCGAATCCGATGTAAGCGAAGAAGATCAGGGCCGCTCCCGATCCGATGCCCTTCCAGCCGCTCGGGGCGAACGGGTGCCAGTTGGCCGGCTTGACGTAGAACGCGCCCACGACGATGAAGAAGATCAGGATGCAGACCTTGACCGCGACCATCGTGTCGTTGAAGCGCGAGGACTCCTTGACGCCGATGACCAGAACCCAGGTCACCAGCGCCACGATCAGCAACGCCGGCAGGTTGAACACGATCGGGATTCCGGCGACGTGCGGCGCCGCGTCCATGAGGCCCGGAGTCACCGAGGCGGTGTGCAGGTCCGTCTTGAGCCAGACCGGGATTTCGATCCCGAACCCCTTGAGCAGCTCGCAGAAGTATCCCGACCAGGAGACGGCCACCGCGACGTTGCCCATCGCGTACTCGATGATCAGGTCCCACCCGATGATCCAGGCCACCAGCTCCCCCAGCGTGGCCGCGGAGTACGTGTAGGCGCTGCCGGAGATCGGCACGAGGGCGGCGAACTCCGCGTAGCAAAGGGCGCAGAAGCCGCACCCGATCGCGGTGATCAGGATCGAGATGACCAGCGCCGGACCCGCACCGGAGTGATGGGCGCCGCCCGCGGCGGCGGTCCCGATCACCGCGAAGATCCCGGCGCCCACCACGGCGCCGACGCCCAGGGAAATGAGCTGCCAGGGGCCGAGCACCCTCTTCAACTGGTGCTCTTTCTTCTCGGAATCGAGCAGGATCGCGTCGAGCGATTTTGTCCGGAAGAGTCGGTTGGCGCTCAAACGGACGGCAGAATAGCAGAGTCCTTCGAGAACGCCGTCACAGGCCGAGGCGCGCGGCGAGCTCGGTCAGGCTCCGGATTTGATCGGCGTCTCCGTCGAAGGATCCCGTCCGGTCCAGGAGGAGCGCCTGAAGCCCCGCCTCCCGCGCTCCCTGATAATCCTCGCGCCTCGAATCGCCGACGTGCAGCGCCTGTCCCGGCTCGACCTCGAGTCGCGCGCAGGCCCGGTGAAAGATCTCCCGCTCCGGCTTGCCCGTCCGCTCGATCGCCGAGACGAGCACCGCCTGGAAGCGGGAGGCGAGCTCGAGGCCCGACAGCAGCGAGGGAAGGTTGGAGTCCCAGTTGGAAACGACCGCCAGGCGCAGGCCCGCCTCCTCGAGGCGGTCGAGGGTCGGCACCACGTCCGGAAAGACGCCCCAGGAGCGGGGATCGCGGAAGTGTCTCGCGAGGCGCTCGAAGGCCTGCGCCGAGACGACGCCACCGTCCAGAGAGCCGCGCACGCGGTCGAGGAAGGCGTGCCAGAACTCGGGCTCGCCCTGCTCGCCGCCGTAGCGGTCGCCGACGGCCCGCTCGTGCACTTCCCGCCAGGCGCCGGCCAGCGCCTCCCGCAGCCTCGCGGGAGAGAAGCGCGCGCCGTCCGCCGCGAGCTCCCGCGCGTAGACTTCCTCGGCCGGCGGATCCGGGTAGAGCAGCGTCGCCCCGGCGTCGAAGAGGACGGCGCGGATCGGGCTCAGGGAATCCCCCTTCTTCAGGCCCGGCCGATCTCCCGCATCACGCCGTCGAGCGCGCGGTTCAGAGCGTCCAGGCACCGCCACGCGGCCGCGAGAGCCCGCTCCCGGTCCGCGTCGGTCGAGGCCACGCGGCCGAGCGCGTCGCGCTCCACCCGCCGGTGCCACACGTCGGCCTGCTCGTGGACCGTGAAGAACCGCGTCGCCTCGGCGTCCGTGACGCCGTAGAAGGCCGCAAGCCCCTCGCGCTTGCTCTTCGAGATCTCGGGGATCTGAGACTCGTAGGCGTAGAGCGCCGCGAGCCCCTCGGCCGCGCATCCCGAGCCGGTCGTCCGGAGGAACTCCGACACGGCCCCGGCCACCTCCGGCGTTCTCGGCGCAGAGGCGAGGTCGGCGCCGGCCGCGCCGAGCGACGCCGCGAACCGGCGCCAGAGAGCCGGGTGGTTCTCCGCGCCCCGCTCCTCTTCGATCAGGTTCTCGAGCAGCTCCTGCCGCAGCGCCGCGTCGTCGCAGGCCGCGTGCACGCCCGACACGTAGCGCGGAAAGTTGGCGACTTGCGGGTAATAGGAGATCGCGTACTGCCGCAGGTCGTCCCGAGTCAGCTTGCCCTCGTTCCAGAGAACGTAGAAGGGGTGCTTCAACAGGTGCTTCTCGGCCACAAGAGCGTCGAGCCTCTCCAGGAACTCTTCTCGGTTCATCTTCGTCTCCTCACCGGCGCGTGCCGTCCGGCGGCGCCGTCCTTTTTTGGGGCGGTACCTTAGCACTTCGCCGGCGGAGGCGTCCTCCTCGCGGCCGAGTCCGCCCGGCGCGCGATCAGGATCAGCCCGAGGGCGCCTGCGGCGGAGAGGCCGATCCCTTCACGGAGGCCCGGCGGGCGGTACTCGAAGGCCACGCGATGGTCTCCCGCCGGGACGCGCACGCCGCGAAAGGCCGCGTCGGCGCGGAAGACCTCGGCCGGCCGGCCGTCGACGCGCGCCGTCCATCCCCGCTCGTAGGCGTCGAAGAGAACCAGAACCCGCTCGCCCGGCGCGCGCGTCGAGAGCTCGAGGCTCGAGGGGCGGCGCGAGAGAAGCCGGACGTCGCCTCGCGGCTCCGAGCCTCCGGCCAGCGGCGGCCCGCCCCCTTCGACCACCGCCGCGCGGCGGGGGTCGAATCCCGGGGAGAGCGCGGCCGCAAACCCCGCGTCCCCCGGCGCCGCGACCGTTTCGGAGACGAGAAGGGCCCGGGGCAGCGCGGACAATCGCCGGACCTCGAGTGCCGGAGGCGCCGCCGAGGCGGGTCCGCTCTGGCGCGGCCGCGCGATCACGACCGCGCCGACACCCGCCAGCTCGGCCGATCGCGCGCTCGGCGGCACGAAGAGCCTCCGGGTCGCCTGGAGCGGCGGCCCTCCGCCGGAGACCGAAGCGAGCCCGTACCGCATCGCGAGCGCGCCGGAAAGCGGCTCCGCGACGCGGGCGACGAGGGCCTTCTCTCGATCGGCGTAGGCGAGCAAATTGATGGGCGGTGCAAGCGACCAGAATCGCCGGGGAAACCCCGCTTCGTCGATCCCGAGCGCGCGCGAGAGCGGCGACAGGATCGCCGGCCTCGCCGAGGCCAGCCCGGCGGGCGCCGTCGGTGCGGCCCGGCGGGCATGCCAAACGAGGTCGCCCGCGACGAGCAGGACCAGAGCCGCGCCGACCGCGCTCGCGCGGCGAATCCGGCGCAGGATCGCCGACAGGGTGAGCGCGGATCCGAGCGCCACGGCGAGCGACCAGGAGACCAGGTAGCGCGCTGGCACCCGGAAGCCTCGGATCAACGGGAGCCCGGCGACATAGCGATAGGGGCCCCGCTCGCCGAAGGCAAAGACGAGGCCCACGACTCCTCCCGTAAGCAGCGCGAGGAAGAGAGGACGGGAAAAATCGAGCCGGCGGGAGAGCAACAGAGCGATTCCCGCGAGAAACAAAAGGCCCGCCGCCGCGCCGGGATACGCCGCCGCCTCGGGCCAGCGCGGCGCCCCGTCCACCGGAAGGAAGACGAGGTCGAGGCCCTCTTCGACGGAGATCGGATTGACGTCGCGCTCCTCGCGCGAGAGGCCTCCCGCGCGCGACATCTCCGGATAGAGCGCGGCGCTCGGCAGCAAAGACGCGCCTCCAAGTGCCAGCGCCAGCACGGCCGATACCGCGAGGCCGAAGGCGGCCCGGGCCCGCCGCGCCGAAAGGAAGGCGGCCGCCGCGGCGACGGCGGCAAGAATCGGCGCCGCCCCCAGAAGCACGTGGGGCCGGGCCGCCAGGATCGCGAGCCCCCCGGAGACGGCGGCAATCAGGGCGCCCGATCGGCTCCGGCCCCGCGCAATGCGGAAGACCCCGAGCAGGAGCGGCGGCAGCAACGCCTCGACGGCGACCGCATTGGGCCAGATCGCGCTCTGGACCAGGCGCGCCGAAAGCATCCAGGCGACGGCGCCGAAGAGCGCGGAGAAGCCGTCGGCATCGAGCTCCCGCAGCAGCAGATAGGCGCCGAATCCGGCGAGCCAGAAGTGAAAGAGGGAGAAGAGGTCCGCCAGCCGCTCGACGGGAGCCCCGGTCAGGAGCAGGGGCACCGTCGGCGGATAGAAGACCGGAGCCTCCTGGTGGAAGAGCAGCGGGTGGCCGCAATATTCGCCGTCGATCCAGAAGGGCGAGTCTCCCCGGAGCAACGCCCTCTGCGTCACGTCCCAGACGGGCAGGTGCTCGTAGCGCAGGTCGAGGTGGAAGAAGTTGCGCGATCCCGCGACAACCGGCCAGAACGCGGCCGCGGCAAGCGCCGCGAGCAGGAAGCCGGCGGCGGGAATCCCGATGCGCGGCCTCACCCGCTAGCCCGGATCGCCCATGGCCGTCTCTACGGCATGACCTGCCCGCCGTCGATCACGACGGCCTGGCCGGTGACGTTCTTCGCCTCGTCGGAGGCCAGGTAGGCGGCGAGCCCGGCGACCTCCTCGGGATCGAGAACCCGTCCGAGCGGCGCCATCTTCGCCGCGGCCTCGCGCCCCGCCTGCTCTCCGGCTTGCTGCGCGCGCCCGATCCGGCCGAAGCTTTCGCGCGCCATGTCCGTCTCCACCCAGCCGGGGCAGAGCGCGTTGACGGTGATGTGCCTCGGGGCGAGCTCCAGGGCGAGCGCCCGCGTCAACCCGATCACGCCGTGCTTGGAGGCGCAGTAGGCGGCGTAGCCGGCCACGCCGAAACGCCCCAGCACCGAGGACATGTTCAGGATCCGGCCCCCCTTGGGGATGAAGGGCGCCGCCTCTCGCGTGAGGCGGAAGACGGCGGTCAGGTTGGTCGCCACGATCGCGTTCCAGCGCGAGTCGTCGGGGTCGTCGAGCGGAGTCGGCCCTCCGAGCCCGGCATTGTTGACGAGGATGTCGATATGCCCCCAGCGCGCCGCGATCGAAGCAATCGCCCCGGAGACCGAGACGGGCAGCGTCACGTCGCACCCGACGGCGATCGCCTCGCCGCCCGACTGCGCAATCTCGAGCGCGATCCGCTGGCAGGACGCTTCATCCCGCGCGGCCAGCGCGACGCGGGCTCCTTCGGCCGCGAACCGCCGGGCGATCGCTTCGCCGATGCCGCGCGAGGCTCCCGTGACACAGGCCACCCGATCAGAAAGGCGCCGCGCGGGCGTTCGAATCGCGTCGGTCTTGCGCCGGTGGGGCGAAGTGTCGTCCGGGTCGCGTGTCATGGGGCGAAGGGTGCGGCGATTCTATCCCGCCCTCCGGAGCGGCCTCGAGCCGCTAGATCGCCCGCGCCGGCCGGTCCGCCGGCGGCTGCGGCAAGGGCCGCTCTTCCCGGTGAAACAGCGACCACTCCAGGGCGCAAGGGCCGCAAAGCCGCGCCTCGGCCGGACGCTGGCAGCCTTCGTTGGCGCAGGTGCGTCCCGTCTGGCGCTCCTCTTCAAGAAGCAGCGGCTCCTTCTTCATCGTCGGCTCCCCCTCTCCTGCGCCCGGCCGGGCCCCTCCAGGTACTGCAGCAGCTCCCGCTCGCAGCGCCGGCGGTACTCCTCGAAGCTGCCCTCCGGGTCCTTTTCGCTCAGCCATTGCATCATCAGGCCGTCGAAGATCGCCCGCATCGTGGAAGCGGTCTCCTCGGGGTCTCGCGCGAGAAAGGCTCCCGCGCGCATGCCTTCCTCGACGATGCCGCGATCGATCGTCCGGCAGCCGGAGTAGAAGCGCTCGCCCACCTCGCGGAACGCCTCCCGCCGGGAGGCGAGGCCGCAGAAGTCGATGTAGGCGCGGAAGAACGCGCGGTTTTTCGATGGCGAGGGAAAAATCAGCGCCACCAGGGCGCGGACCTTCGCGACCGGACCCTGGGCCGCCGCGACGGCGTCGCGCATCCGCTGGTGAATCGAGTCGATGAGCCACCGGAAGAGCTCCAGGAAGAGGTCTTCCTTCGAGTCGAAGTAGTAGAGCGTCACGCCCTTGGAGACGCCGGCCCTCCGCGCGATGTCGTCGAGGGTGACTTCGGAGAAGCCTCTCTCGGCGACTTCCCGAAAGGCGGCCTTGAGCAGCGAGAGACGGCGCTCGACCGGCTGGGCGCTCGCGGAGCGGATCATCGAGGGAAAACTATCTGACCGGTCGGTCAGATGTCAACCCCGCGCGGGCGTAGACTCCCCGCCGTGGAAGTCAGGGTCCTCTACTTCGCGTCCTTCCGCGAGCGCGTCGGGCGCGACGAGGAGCGGCGCCGGCTTCCTGACGGCGCCCGGGTCCGCGAGCTGTGGGAGACCCTCGTTCGCGAAGTGCCGCAGTTCGCGGCCTTTCGCTCCATGCCTCCTGCGGCGGTCAACCAGGAGTACGCTGGAGGCGGCACGGTGCTCCGAGAAGGCGACGAGGTCGCCTTCCTGCCGCCGGTCGCGGGCGGCTGACCGGCCCTTCGACCCCCGTGCACCTGACCCGCGGCCCGATCGATCTCGCCTCCCTGCTGTCCGAGGCCAGGCCCTCCGACGGCGGACTGTGCCTCTTCGTCGGCGTGGTCCGCAACGAGAGCGAGGGGCGAGAGACGGTCGAAATCGAGTACGAGGCATACGCCCCGATGGCGGAGGCCGAAATCGGCCGGCTGCTGCGAGCGCTCGAGTCCCGATGGCCGCAGGCCCGCCTGGTCGTCCGGCATCGCCTGGGACGGCTCGCCGTGGGCGAGGCCTCGGTCGCGATCGCCGCGACGGCGCCGCACCGCGCCGAAGCCTTCGCCGCCTGCCGCGAAGCGATCGACCGGCTGAAGACGACCGTTCCGATCTGGAAGAAGGAGTTCTACTCCGACGGTTCGTCCGACTGGGTGGACCCCACGCGGAGCGCCCCGCCGCAACCGCGTTCCTGAGCCGAAGCGAAGGCCGCCGCGAATCGCGGCTCCGCGCGACGGCGCGGAAGATCGACGCGCGCCGCGAACGGGACCGATGCCACAATAGCCGCGAATGTCTCTGGCAAAAGTCATCGGTCCCGACATCCAGGAGCTGATCCGGGAGAGCCCGAGCGAGCTCGCGGCCGCGGTCAAGGACTTGCACCCGGCCGACATCGCCGAGCTGCTCGACGAGCTGCCGCGCGAGGACCGCATCGTCCTGTTCGAGGCCCTTCCCACCGAGCAGGGCTCCGCCGTGCTCTCCGAGCTGAAGGGGGAGACGCTTCGCCTGGTCCTCCACACGGCGTCGCCGGGCAAGCTCGGGGCGGAGCTCGACCGCCTGCCGGCCGACGAGGTCACCTTCCTGCTCGAGCATCTCACCCAGCGCCAGCGCGAGGCGATCCTGGCGAAGATGTCCCCGCGCGACGCCGCCGAAGTCGAGCGGCTCCAGCGCTACCCGGCCCGCACGGCGGGCCGCCTGATGACCCAGAAATTCGCCACGATTCGCCCGGAATGGACGGTGGCCGAAACGCTGGATCACTTGAAACGCATCGACCCCGAGGTCGAGACCGTCCAGAGCCTCTATGCCCTCGACGAGGCGGGCCATCTGGTCGGCTATGTCGCGCTGCGCCGGCTCTTTCCCGCGCCCCCCGGCAAGAAGATCTCGGAGGTGATGGAGCGGAGGCTGCTCACCGTGCGCGCCGACGCTCCGCAGGAGGAGGTCGCCCGCCTCGTCTCCAAGTACGACGTCCACGCGATCCCCGTGGTGGACGAGGCCAACCGCCTTCTGGGCATCGTCACGGTGGACGACGTCATCGACATCTTGATCGAGGAGCAGACCGAGGACCTCCTTCACCTGGGCGGCGTGTCGGCGACCGAAGAGACCGTCGAGCAGGGCTACTTCGTGACCAAGCCCTTCCGCAACGTCCGCCTGCGCTTCAACTGGCTGCTCTTGCTTTTCGTCGCGGAGACGTTCACGGGCACGGTGCTGCGCCACTTCGAAGGAGAGCTCGCCAGGGTCGTCGCGCTCTCCTTCTTCATTCCGCTGCTCATCGGCACGGGCGGAAACTCCGGGTCCCAGACCGTCACGTCGATCGTGCGCGGCCTGGCCGTGGGCGACATCAAGCTGCGAGACTTCTGGCGGGTCCTGGCGCGCGAGGCGGGCAGCGGCCTTCTGCTCGGCCTGATGCTCGGCAGCGTCGGGTTCGGGCGGGCGCTGCTCTGGGGCTCGACGATGCCGCTGGCCGCGACGGTCGGAATCTCGATCCTCGTCATCTGCACCTGGGCCAACGCGGTGGGAGCGACGATCCCGATGCTCGCGACCGCGGTCCACATCGATCCCACCGTGATGTCCGCGCCCCTGATCGCGACCCTGGTGGACGCCACGGGCCTCGCGATCTATTTCGTCATCGCCAAGAGCATCCTGGGGCTCTGATCCCGCGGCGAGGGGCAGCCCCCGGGGGCGGTTCCGGCGGCTCGATTCCGGCCGCCTCCTCTTGATACGATCACGGCTTCGAATCGATCTCTTAGGGAGGATTCATGAGCACCCCCGTCAAGACCCGCGACTGGACGAGCCCGGACGTCGGCGCCGAGGTCGTCCACTACCGGGCCGAGAACGGCATCGCCGTGATCGAAATGGACGATCCGCCGGCCAACACCTACACCTACGCCATGATGCGGCAGCTCGACGATGCGATCTTGAGGGCGAGGTTCGACGACGCGGTGCACGTGATCGTGCTGCGCGGCAAGGGCGACCGTTTCTTCTCGGCGGGCGCCAACATCGGGATGTTGAACGCGGTCACCCCCGGCTTCAAGTACTTCTTCTGCCTCCACGCCAACGAGACGCTGCTGCGCCTCGAGCACACGCCCAAGCTCGTCCTGGCCGCCTTGAACGGGCACACCGTCGGCGGAGGCCTCGAGATCGCGATGGCCTGCGACCTGCGCATCGCTCGCAAGGATGCGGGCAAGATCGGCCTCCCGGAAGTCACGCTCGGCGTGCTCCCCGGCACCGGCGGCACGACGCGCCTGGGAAAGATGGTCGGCAAGTCGAAGGCGATCGAGCTGATGGTCACGGGCAACACCTTCTCCTTCGAGGAGGCCCACGAGATGGGCCTGGTCAACCAGGTCATCGACGCGACGCCCGAGCAGTGGTGGGAGCAGGTCATGGACTACGCCCGCCAGTTCGTGCCTCCGCAGAAGGCCTCCAAGGCCGTGGGACGCATCAAGCGAGCCGTTCAGACGGGTTGGGACCTCCCGATCGAATCAGCGCTCGCGGTGGAGCGGGAGCTCCAGCAGCTGCTTTTCCAGAGCGCCGACGCCAAGGAAGGGATCGCGGCCAACCAGGAGAAGCGGGTGCCGAAGTTTCGGGGGCAATAGTCGTCAGTTCACAGTCTTCAGTCGTCGGTTCCAGAACTGAGAACTGACGACTGACGACTGTCAACTCCAATGTCGACCGAAGCAATCCCCGCTCTCAGGACGGAGCTCTTCATCGGGGGGGACTTCTCCCCCTCGGCGTCGGGCAAGCGGTTCCCGACGGTCAACCCGGCGACCGGAGAGGTGATCGCCGAGATCGCGGAGGCGGGCTCCGAGGACCTGGACCGCGCGGTCACCGCCGCGCGCCAGGCGTTCGAGTCCGGCCCCTGGGCCTCGATGAAGCCGCGCCAGCGCGGCAAGGTGCTGCGGCGCGCAGCCGAGCGGCTTCAGTCGCGCGCGGAGGAATTCGGGCGCGTCGAGACGCTCGACAACGGCAAGCCGATCTTCGAGGCCTCGAAGATCGACATGCCGGCGGCCGCCGAATGCCTCGCCTATTTCGGCGAGTATGCCGACAAGCTCTACGGCGACACGCATTCCGGGCGGCCCGAGGCGATGCTGCTGACGCTGCGGGAGCCGATCGGCGTGGTCGGCGCCATCACGCCCTGGAATTTCCCGCTGTTGCAGGCCATGTGGAAGATCGCGCCGGCGCTGGCGATGGGCAACACGGTCGTCTTAAAGCCGGCCTCCGCCACCCCGCTGACGGCGCTCCTGTTCGCGGAGCTGCTCGCCGGGGCGGGCCTTCCTCCCGGCGCCTTCAACGTCGTGCCCGGGCCGGGCGCGGAGATCGGCCAGGCGATGGCCGGGCATCCAGGCATCGACAAGATCTCCTTCACCGGCGAGACCGAGACGGGCAAGGCGATCCTGCGCGCCGCCGCGGGCACGGTCAAGCGCGTCTCGATGGAGCTCGGCGGCAAGTCGCCCAACGTCGTCTTTGCCGACGCCGACGTGGAGGCCGCCGCCCGCGGCGCGATCAACGCGATCTTCTACGGCAAGGGAGAGCTGTGCTCGGCGGGATCGCGCCTGCTCGTCGAGGAGTCCGTCCACGACGCCCTGATGGAGAAGGTCGTGGAGCGCGCGAAGAAGATGGTCCCCGCCGACCCGCTCGACCCGAAGACGCGGTTGGGGTCGCTCGTCTCCTTGAAGCAGCGCGAGAACGTCGCCCGCTACGTCGAATGCGGAAAGAAGGAGGGAGCCAGGCTCGTCGCCGGCGGCAACCCGGCCTCGGTCGGAGGCAAGGGGGCCTTCTTCGAGGCGACCGTCTTCGACCGGGTGTCTCCGACGATGATCATCGCGCGCGAGGAGATCTTCGGCCCGGTGCTGGCGGTCCTGACCTTCCGGGGCGAGGCGGAGGCGGTCTCCGTCGGAAACTCCACGATCTACGGCCTGGCGGCCGCCGTCTGGTCGCGCGACATCAAGAAGGCGATGCGGACGGCCAAGGCGCTGAAGGCCGGCACGGTGTGGATCAACACGTACAACCTCTACGACCCCGGCCTTCCCTTCGGCGGATACCGGCAGTCCGGTTTCGGGCGCGAGCGCGGGCACGACGCCCTGCGGGAATACACGCAGGTCAAGTCGATCTGGGTGGATCTGACCTGAGGCGGCCTGCCGGATCCAGACCCGTCGGCTGGCAACGCCGGACGCATCGCCGTGAAGACGCTCTTCATCGCCCTGCGCGCGGCTGTCTACGCGGCAGGGATCGTTTTCCTCCGGGGCTGGCTCGCCTCGGCCGTGCGAGCGTACGACGACCGTTTCGGGCTCTCTCTGCCGAAGGGGCTTGCCCCGGTCGGATGGGCCGTCGCGTCGGCGGGGGGCCTCTTCGTCCTCGCCTGTTTGGGAGTGTTCGTCCTGCGCGGCCGCGGGAACGTCGCGCCCTTCGATCCGCCGCGGGATTTCGTCGCCACCGGCCCCTACCGCGACGTCCGAAACCCGATGGACCTGGGCGCCGCTCTTCTGCTCGCGGGATACGGCCTGACGCAGCGTTCCGGAGCCCTCCTGCTGCTCGCCGTGGTCCTTCTCGTCGCCGCGCATGTCTTCGTCGTCCTCGTCGAGGAGCCGGGCCTCGAGGAGCGATTCGGCGCGAGCGACCGGACCTGCCGCGCCGCGACCAACGACTGGATCCCGCGTTTCTCGCGGCGCACGTCATAGACTCGCAAGGAACGGAGCCGGAATGAATCGCAGAATGGCGCCCCTTTACGCGACCGTCTTTCTCGCGCGCGCCGCCCTGTCGCTTGCCGTCTCGCCGCCGCCGGACAGGCCGTCCGTCGACGCCGTCTTCGACGCGCTTTCTCGAGTGCGATCGTTCCGCGACGTCGCGATCTCGCCCGACGGGAAGCGGGTCGCCTGGTCGGAGAAGTCGCGCGACCGCGACGGGAGGGAGAGTCTCGGAGCGATCTCGATCGCCGAGCTCTCGTCGGGAAAAACGCGCCGGCTGACGGCTTCCCGAGAGGGCCGAGTCTGCCGCGAGCGCGGCGCGGCTTTCTCGCCGGACGGCAACGGGATCGCCTTCCTTTCGGATGCCGAAGCCGAGGGGCAGCTTCAGATCTGGCTCGCGCCCTCGGCCGGAGGCGCGCCGAGAAGGCTCACCGGCGTCAGGGGCCAGCTCGACCACCTCCTCTGGGCGCCCGACGGGCGCTCGATCGCGTTTCTCTTCGTCGAAGGCTCCGCACAGGAAACGGGGGCTCTCGTCGCCCACGCGCGAGACTCGGGGGTCGTCGGCGAGAAGGTCGAAGAGCAGCGCATCGCCGTCGTCGAGATCGCGACGGGGCGCGTGCGCGTCCTTTCGCCACCCGACCTCTACGTCTACGACTACGACTGGTCTCCCGACGGCGGCTCCTTTGCGGCCGAGGCTGCCGCGGGATCGGGCACGAACAACTACTGGGTGGCCCAGCTCTACGTCGTCGACGCGAAGACGGGCGGGGCGCGCTCGATCTGGAAGCCGCCGCTGCAGATCGGCTGTCCGCGCTTCTCGCCCGACGGCAAGGCGATCGCCGTCGTCCACGGCCTCATGAGCGACCAGGGTCAGACCGGCGGCGACGTCTGGATCGTGCCGGCGGCCGGAGGGCCCGCGGTCAACCGGACGCCGGAAATGAAGGCCTCGGCGAGAGCGCTCTTCTGGAGGCCCTCCGGCGAGATTCTCTTCCAGGAATCGATCGACGGGAACCAGGGCGTCGCCTCGCTCGACCCCGCAAGCGCCCGGATCTCCCCCCTCTGGTCCGGCGCGGAATCGCCCGAACACCTCGTCCTGTCGCGGTCGGGGAGCGCGTCGGCGGCAATCCTCGAGTCCTTCCGGCGGCCGCCGGAGGTCTGCGCCGGGCCGATCGGCCAGTGGAAGCCCGTCACGCGCGTCAACGCCGGCGCGACTCCCTGGTGGGGGGAGGTGAAGAGCCTTCACTGGCAGAGCGACGGAATGCGGGTGCAGGGCTGGCTCGTCTATCCGATGAAGTTCGATCCCTCGAAGCGCTACCCGATGGCCGTCTCGGTTCACGGCGGGCCGTCGGCCGCCCAGCACCCTGCCTGGCTTTCGCGCTGGAACGGCGTGCTGCCGTCGCAGGGCTATTTTCTGTTCCTGCCCAACCCGAGAGGCAGTTACGGCTTCGGCGAGGCCTTCACGAAGGCCAACGTCAAGGACTTCGGGGGCGGCGACCTGCGCGACATCCTGTCGGGGGTCGACGAGGTCCTCCGCACGGCGCCGGTCGACGCCGATCGCCTCGGGATCATCGGCTGGAGCTACGGCGGATACATGGCGATGTGGGCCGTCACCCAGACGACGCGGTTTTCCGCCGCGGTCGCCGGCGCCGGCATCGCGGACTGGCGCAGCTATTACGGCCAGAACAAGATCGACACCTGGATGCTCCCCTTCTTCGGCGCCTCGGTGTACGACGACCCCGCCGTCTACGCGAAGTCCTCGCCGATCGAGTCCATCAAGAAGGTCCGCACGCCCACCCTCGTTCTCCACGGCGAACGCGACTCGGAAGTCCCGACCCCGCAGGGCTACGAGTTCTGGCATGCGCTGAAAGCGATGGGCGTCGAAACGCAGCTGGTCATCTACACGGACGAGGGGCACGCCATCCTGAGCCCGGCCCACCAGAGAGACATCGTGAAGCGCGCCGTCGCCTGGTTCGACGGGCACCTGGGCGGCCGCCCGTCGGCGGCGGATCGCCCGGGGTAATCGGCCACCGTGTTCGACGCGCGCATCCTCGCCGGCCGCTCCATCCTGGTCACGGGAGGCGGCTCGGGGCTCGGTCTCGCGATGGCGAAGGCTTTCGCCTCGCACGGCGCGAAGGTCACGATCGCCGGAAGGAAGCGGGAGCGGCTGGAGGGTGCCGCGAAGGAGATCGCCGCCGCGGCCCGCGAGGGAGGCGAGACCGATCTCTTCGCCGCGGACGTGCGGGAGCCCGATCAGGTCGAAGCGCTCGTGGCCCACGCGCTGGCGCGCTTCGGCAAGCTCGACGGGCTGGTCAACAACGCCGCCGGAAACTTCCTCGCGCTCTCGGAGGAGCTGACCCCGAAGGGCTTCGAGACGGTCGTCCGCACGGTGCTCCACGGCTCGGTCTACTGCACGCTCGCCTTCGGCCGCCATCTGCTTGCGCGCCGCGCCCCGGGCGCGGTGGTTTCGATCCTGACGACCTACGCCTGGACCGGCACCGCCTTCGCCCTTCCCTCCGCCTGCGCCAAGGCCGGCGTCCTCGCGATGACCCGATCGCTCGCCGTCGAGTGGGGGCATGCGGGAATCCGGCTGAACGCCATCGCGCCCGGCCCCATCCCGACCGAGGGCGCCTTTTCGCGCCTGATGGCGGGAGGCGACGCCGAGAAGAGCGCGCTCGGCCGGATCCCGCCCGGCCGCTTCGGCCGCAGGGAGGAGATCGCCAACCTCGCGACCTTCCTCCTTTCGGATCTCTGCCCGTTCCAGACGGGCGATTGCGTCACAATGGACGGCGGCGAGTGGCTCGCGGGCGCGGGCGAGTTCTCCGACTATCGCCGGATCCCCCGGGAGCGGTTCCGGGAGATGCTGGCCGCGCTGCGAGGCGTCAAGACGTAGACGCCTCAACGAAGGCCGCGGATCTGCTCCCCGGTCAACCCCGCCAGGCCCCTGACCCTCGCGGTCTTCTCGGGGTTGCCGTGCCCCGCGACGATTTCGACGTCGCGAACACCCAGCCACTCCCGCAGAAGTTCGACGACGGCCCGGTTGGCCGCGCCCTTCTCGGGAGGCGCCGCGACGCGAACTTTCAACCGATCCCCGAGCGGCCCCGCGATCGCCGTGCGGGACGCGCCGGGCACGACCTTGAGCGCGAGCTCGATCCCCTCTTCGGTCCTCCGCACGAACGGGGGCTGCGGCGCCAGCGTCAGGCCGCCTTTCCGAACCGCCCCGATTCGACGTCCTTCAAGAAGCCGATCAGCCCGCGGAAATAGGCCTCCTGGTCGTCCCACATCGCGAGATGGCTGCCCTTCTCACAGATCACGACGCGCGAATGCGGGATCAAACGCCCCATCTTCCGGATGTCCTCGGGGTTCATCTCGTCGTACCGAGCGCCCATCAGGAGCGTCGGCACGCGGATCTCCGGGAGATCCTTCCAGCGGTCCCAGTCCTTGAACGTGCCCGTGACGACGAACTCGTTGGGTCCCTGCATCGTGTTGTAGACCGGCGCGGCCAGGTGCTTGAACGTGCGCGCCACGGGATCGGGCCAGGGATCGAGGCGGCAGAGGTGGCGCGCGTAGACCACCTCGAACATCGCCTTCTGGTACTCCGGCGCCTCGTACTCGCCTTTCGCTTCGTACTTCGAAAGGACCGCCTGGACCTCCGGCGGCAGCGCCGCGCGCAGCCGGTTGACGTATTCGACGTAGGAACGAATCGAAGCCGTCATGCTGGAGATGACGAGCCCCTTCAAGTGCTTCTGGTGAGCGAGGGCATACTCGATCGCCAGCATTCCGCCCCAGGATTGCCCGTAGAGATAGAAGTCCTCCAGGCCGAGGGCCTGGCGGACCTGCTCGACTTCCTCGCGAAAGCGATCGATCACCCAGAGACTCTCGTCGTCGGGCTGGTCGGAGTAGGCCGAGCCCAACTGGTCGTAGTAATAGAACTCGATCCCCGCGGGGGGCAGGAAGTCTTCGAAGCACTCGAAATACTCGTGCGTGGCGCCCGGCCCGCCGTGCAGCGTGAGGACCTTGATCTTCCCCGAGCCGACTTTCTTCGTCCAGACGCGGTACTTCCCGTCGACCTCGACCATCCGGATGCCCGCGGTCTTGACGCCGGAAGCCCGCGATGCCGGCGGCTGCGGTCTCACCGCCACGACCGCGCCGCGGAGATGGCGCGCTGCGGCGCCCGCCAGGGCGGCCGCGCCGATCCCGAGAAACCCCCTGCGGTCCAGAATCCTCATACGGCCTCCGAGACGCCGGCCTACCGGAGCTTGATCGAGCCCTTCTGCGACGCGAGCAGCGTCTCTCCCTCGTGGACCTCCAGCGCGTACGTGGCGCGCGTGGCATTGCCTTCGACACCCGCGGTCAGCTGGACGTCGCGCCTGCCGGTCGCGTCGTCGGAGATCGTCGTCGAGGACTTGCCCTGGAGAAACTCGATGCGGGGCGCGGCGATGACCTTCCCGGTCGCAAGGTCGGTGACGCTCGCCTCGCACACGAACTGGCCGGGCGCCGACTCCTTCGGAGCGATCTTGATCTCCAGCGCGAAGCCCGGAGCGGTCTTCGACGCCGGCGCCTCCGGCTCCGCGAGCGCGAGGTGGCCCAGAAACAGGGTGACGGCCGCCGCCGGCAAGACATATCGCTTCATGGATTGCTTCCTCCTGGCGACTCGAACGAACGAGCGGTCGGGATCATTTCCCTTCGCCCTTCACCTCGACCGCCTCGAGCTTCCAGTGACCCCGGATCGTCGTCGCGTTGCAGTATGTCTGAACGCAGCGCACGTCGTTCAGGCACTTGAGAATCCCCTGGCAGACCTCTTCGGCCGAGCCGTCCTTGGGCAGCGAGGCGTCCTGTCTGCAGTAGCCGGAGTAGGACGGATTGCGGAAGCTGCAGGTCACCTTCCGGGGCTTCCCGCTTTCCTGCCGACCGCGGGCCGGGACCGCGGAGAGCGCCGCGAGGATCATGGCTCCAAGGCAGATCGAGCCACGCATGGCCGTTGTCTCCACGGCCGCGAACGCGCGCGCGCTCACGCCGCGAAGGCCCGCTCCAGAAACTCCTCGAGCTCCCGCTTGTGCACCGAGGCGTTGCCCGTCGCGGGCGAAGCGGAGGCGACGCGCCCGACGTACCGCAGCGAGATTCCCCGCGGCAGCAACCCGTCGAGGAGCGGCTGCGCGAAGCTCCACGCCCCCATGTTCCTCGGCTCCTCCTGCACCCAGACGGCGTCCTGGACCGCCGGATAGCCGGCGATCAGCGCGCTCAGGCGCCCGGCGGGGAACGGATAGAGCTGCTCGACGCGGAGGATGGCGGTTTCCCGGTCGCCCCGTCTCTCGCGCTCGGCGCGCAGGTCGTAGTAGACCTTGCCGCTGCACAGCAGAAGGCGGCGGGCCTCCCGGCGGTCCGCCGCCTCCGGGTCGTCGAGGCACGCGCGGAAGCCGCCTGCGGTCAGCTCCGAGAGCGGGGAGGCCGCGGCCGGCAGCCGCAGCAGGCTCTTCGGCGTGAAGAGGACCAACGGCTTGGCCTCGGGCTGCCGCATCTGGCGGCGCAGCAGATGGAAGTACTGCGCGGGCGTCGTGACGTTGCAGACTTGAATGTTCCCGTCGGCGCACAGCTGGAGGAACCGCTCGATGCGGGCGCTCGAGTGCTCCGGCCCCTGGCCCTCGGAGCCGTGCGGCAGCAGCATCCCGAGGCGCGAGGTCTCCCGCCACTTGTCCTCGGCCGACACGATGAACTGGTCGATGATCACCTGCGCGCCGTTGGCGAAGTCGCCGAACTGCGCTTCCCAGAGGACGAGGGCGCCGGGCGACTCGGTGCTGTAGCCGTACTCGAACCCGAGCACGCTCGCCTCCGAGAGGGGGCTGTCGCACGCGGCGAACGGCGCCTGTCCAGGGTCCAAACGCGAAAGCGGAGTCCACATCTCTCCCGTCGTGGCGTCGTGGAAGATGACGTGCCGCTGCGAGAACGTGCCGCGGCTGGAGTCCTGCCCCGACACGCGAACGCCCGTGCCCTCGAGCAGCAGGGAACCGAACGCGAGCGCCTCGGCCGTCCCCCAGTCGAGCGGCAGCGACCCCTCCGTCATCTTCGCGCGCCGGGCGAGCTGCTGGACCATCTTTGGATTCAGGTGGAACCCGGAAGGCACGGTCGTCAGAACGCGCCCGATGCGCGAGAGCGTCTCGCGCGGCACGCCCGTCTCGATTTCGACGACGCGGCCCTCCCCGTGCGCGGCCGCAGGCGCGCCCCCGGGGCGCCGGGCGGTTTCCTGGGCGGCCGCGAGCGCCGCGTCGTAGGCGGCGGACTGACGCGCTTCCATCTCGGCGACCTCGGCCTCCGAAAGGAGGCCCTCCCGCACGAGGCGCCGGGCGTACAGCGTCCGCACGCCGGGATGCTCCGCGATCTTGCGGTACATGATGGGCTGCGTGTAGGTCGGCTCGTCGCCCTCGCTGTGGCCGTGGCGCCGGAACCCGATCAGGTCGATCACGACGTCCTTGTGAAACTCCCGCCGGTAGTCGAGCGCGATCTCGAGGACGCGGTCGGCGGCCTCGGGGTCGTCGGCGTTGACGTGGAAGATCGGGATCTGGTTGCTCTTCGCCACGTCCGTCGAGTAGACCGAGGAGCGCCCGGAGGAGGGCGGCGTCGTGAAGCCGATCTGATTGTTGATGATGACGTGCACCGTGCCGCCGGTCCGGTAGCCCGGAAGCTGCGCGAGGTTGAACGTCTCGGCGACCATGCCCTGCCCCGCGAAGGCGGCGTCGCCGTGGAGCAGCACCGGGAGCACCTTCTTCCAGGCTTCCGGCCCGTGCCCCACCCGCTCCTGCTTGGCCCGCACCATTCCCTCGACGACGGGATCGACGGCCTCCAGATGCGAGGGGTTGGACGGAACGGAGATCGCGATCTTGCCGCCCCCGGCCGTCATGCGCTCGTTTCGCCCGCCCCGGTGGTACTTGACGTCGCCTTCGTCGGCGGGAAAGTCCGGATGGACGGTCCCCTCGAAGCCCGCGAAAATCCGCTCGACCGAGTCGCCGACGACGTTTGCCAGGATGTTCAGGCGGCCGCGGTGGGACATTCCAAGCGTCACTTCGTCGACGCCTCGCTCGGCGGCGCCTTCGATCAGCCGGTCGAGCAGCGGAATCGCGGTGTCGCAGCCCTCGATCGAGTACCGCCGCTGTCCCAGGAACTTCGTGCCGAGGAACCGCTCGAAATCCTCGGCCGCGATCAGCTTCTCGAGGATCTTCCGGCGCCGCTCTGCCGGCAGCGGCGCCGGCGGGGCGCCCACCCGCTGGCGAATCCAGTCCTTCTCCTCGGGACTCGGGATGTGCCGGTATTCGATACCGACCTTGCCGCAGTAGACGCGGCGCATGACGGCGACGATGTCGCGCAGGGGCATGTAATCGCCGCCCGCCATGCCGCCCGTCCAGAAGTCGCGGTCGAGGTCCCAGATGGTCAGGCCGTAGGTCTCCAGGTCGAGCTCCGGGTGCTCGACGACCGGACCGGAGCGCAGCGGATCGAGGTCGGCGATCAGGTGCCCGCGCACGCGGTACGCGTTGATGAGCCCGAGCACCTGCGCCTGCTTGGCGATCTCGTGCGTCCGCCCGTCGCCGGAGAAGGCCGGTTTCCGGTCCACCGCCCAGCGGAAGGGACGGTGGGCAACGGCGAGGTCGGAGAAGACGGCGTCGTAGAAGCCGTGGCGGCCGAGCAGCAGCTCTTCGATGCGCGCGAGGAAGAGGCCCGACTCGGCTCCCTGAATAATCCGGTGGTCGTAGGTGGACGTGAAGGTGACGACCTTGCTGATCGCGAGGCGGGAGAGGGTTTCCGGCGACACCGCCGAGAATTCGGCCGGGTATTCGATCGCCCCCGTCGCGACGATCAGTCCCTGCCCCGGCATCAGGCGAGGAACCGAGGCGGTCGTGCCGAGCGTGCCCGGGTTGGTCAGCGACACCGTCGTGCCTTCGAAGTCGGCCACTTGAAGCCTTCCCTGGCGCGCCCGCGCGACGACGTCGTCGGCGGCGGCGACGAACTGACCGAACGTCATCTTCTCCGCCCCCTTCACGTTGGGGACGACGAGGCTCCGCGAACCGTCCGGCTTCTCGACGTCGACGGCCAGGCCGAAGCGGACCGTGTCGCGGCGCACTCGCGAGGGCGTGCCCGAGGACGCGTCGAAGGCGTCGTTCAGCCGCGGGAACGCCTTGAGGGCCTGGAGGATCGCCCAGGCAACCAGGTGCGTGAAGGAGATCTTCGGAAGGTCGTTTGCGGCCCGGTACTCGTTCAGGAGCCGGCGGTTCTCGTCCAGCAGCTTGATCGGCACCTGGCGCTGCGACGTGGCGGTCGGAACCGCGAGGCTCGCCGCCATGTTCTCGGCGACCCTCAGCGCGGCGCCTCGGATGGCCGAGCGCTCCTCGCCCGCCGCGGGTGCGGCGCCTGCCGGAGCGGGAACGGCCGCGGGAGGAGGCTCCCGGCGAGCCGGCTCGGGCTCTGCCAGCCGCTCGCGGAAGAACGCGCGCCACTCCTCGTCGACGCTGCCCGGATTCGTCCGGTAACGGGAGAGCAGTTCGGCGACGTAGCCCGCGTTCTCCCCGAACTCGGCGACGAGGTCCTCGGAGAGGTCGAGGTCGGTCGAACGGGCGGCCATGGGGGATCCGATTCTATTCCGTCCGGCCCGGCGTCGGGCTGCTACCATGCGCCCCGCCGGCAAAGGAGAACCATGACGCGACGCGCTCTTTCGATCGCCCTCCTCGCGGCCGTCCCCCTCTCGGCCGGAGGGTCCGATGCGCCGCTTGCCCCGGACATCCGCCACGCCGCCGAGGCTCTTCGCGACAAGGCCATCGCAGGATCCGAGGCGTCGCAATGGGTCGCGGGCTTGACCGACCGGGTCGGGCCGCGCCTCGCCGGCTCGCCCGGCGACCGCCAGGCCACGGCGTGGGGTCTCCAGACGCTCGGGGCGCTCGGGTTCGCCAACGTGCGCGCCGAGAAGGTCGCGGTGAAGGTCTGGCAACGCGGCGCCGAGTGGGGCGAGGTGGTCTCCCCGCAGCCCCAGCGCCTCGCGTTGACGGCGCTCGGAGGAAGCGTGCCGACGCCGGAGGGAGGGCTCGAAGCCGAGGTTCTGGAAGTCTCCTCCCTCGAGGAGCTCGGCGCCAGGCCGGATGCCGCGCGCGGGAAGATTGTCTTCTTCGACAAGAAAATGGAGCGCGCATCGGACATGGCCGGCTACATCCGCGCCGTGGACGTCCGCGGAAAGGGCGCTTCGCGAGCCGCGGCGCTCGGGGCCGTCGGCGTGCTCATCCGGTCCGTCGGAACCGACCACAACCGGCTTCCCCACACGGGAGGGGTCGACTACGAAGAGGGCCTCCCCCGCATTCCCGCCGCGGCCCTCTCGATCCCGGACGCGGAGCTGCTCGAGCGCCTGGGCCGTTCCGGCAAGCCCGTGCGCGTGCGGTTCACGCTCGCCTGCGGCGACCGCGGCACGGCCGAGTCCGCCAACGTGGTCGGCGAGATTCCCGGCGCGGAGAAACCGAAGGAGATCGTTCTCCTCGGAGCCCACCTCGACTCCTGGGACCTCGGGACGGGCGCCATCGACGATGCCGCGGGCTGCGGCATCGTCATCGAGGCGGCCCGCCTGATCGGGGAGCTGCGGCGCCGGCCGGCGCGAACGATCCGCGTCGTGCTCTTCGCCAACGAAGAGAACGGGCTTGCGGGCGCCCGGGCCTATGCGAAGGACCACGAGGACGAGCTTTCGCGCCACGCCGCGGCGCTCGAGGCCGACAGCGGCACCGGCCGCCCGACGGGATTTTCCTGGCTCGCCGGCCCCTCCGCGGAGCCGGCCGTCCGCGAGATCGCGAGGCTCCTCGAGCCCGTCGGCGCCGGAGCCGCCACGGGCGGCGGCTACGGCGGCGCGGACATCTCTCCACTGCGAGCCGCGGGAGTTCCGCTCTTCTCGGTGAGGCAGGACTCGTCGCGCTATTTCGACTTCCACCACACGGCCAACGACACCTTCGACAAGATCGAGCCCGAGTCGCTCGACCGCATGGTGGCAGCCGTCGCCACCTTCGCCTATGTGGCGGCGTCGACTCCCGAGCCATTCGAGAGGATTCCGGAAGGCGAGCGGGCGCTGCCGGGATCGTAGGCTCCGCCGAGGCGAACGCCGCGGACGGCGCCGCTTCGCGGCGCCCCGCTACTTCACTTCGAAGGGGCTGGAGGCTTCGGCGGTCTTCTTCGAGGCCGGATCGGTGACCGCGACCGTCAAGGCGTAGCGGCCCGGCGACAACCCGGCCGGGCTGAAGTCGAGGACGAGCTTGCGGCCGCCGCCCCGCTCGATGTCTGAGCGCCGCGACACCGTCACGCTGGCGGGCCGGCTCTTGCCGTCCGCTCCGGCCACCTCCGCCTTCACCTCCAGAGGCTCCGGCTTGGCCCCGGCCCCGAAGTTGTACGCCACCACCGCCACCGGGACCTTCGCCCCTGCCGAGACCTGCGGCAATACCGCCGGGACGAACGAATCGCCCGCAATGGCAAACGGATAATCCGCCGGACGCGCCGGGGAATCCGGCCGCGGGTTGCCGCGCACCATCACCCATTTCCCGAGCGGTTCCTCGAAAAGCGGCGGCAGCACCGTCGGCGCGCCTCCGGGCATCTCCGGCACGACGAGGCTCGCCGAAAAAACGCCCGACCGATCGGTCGTTCCGTTTCGCACCAGCGCCCGCAGCCCGTACCGCCCCACGGGCAGGTACAGCGTCCCGTAGAATTTCAGCCCCCCGCTCGCCAGGCTCGACCGCACCTTGGCCAGATCCAGCGTCATCTCCGACACGACGTAATCGGCCAGCGTCCCCTCACTGTCGTTGGCGTAGATGTAAATCTGCACGACCGCCTGTCCCTCTCCCGGCCCCCCGGCGAGAAGAGGCCCCCCGGGAATCTCCAGAAGAACCGGCACCTGCGGCAGATCCGCCTGAGACGCAAACGGCACCGCGAGCAGGTTGCCTTGAATCTCGTTCTCCCGCGTCCCGCCCGTCACCAGATCCCCGGCCGCCAGCACCCGCTCGAGCGGCGAAAGACTCCGGTACGGCCGCGGCTCGTAGTACCCCGATCGCGCCAGAACCTTTGCCCCGGGCGACTTCACCTTCACCTTCAGGGCGTGGAACGAGCCGGGCTTGGAGAGCTGCTTCGGCTGATAGACGAGCAGGTATACGAGAGCGGTTCGCTCCCCGAGCTTCGCGAGCTCCCCCGAAAGCTGGTTCGCATTGCGCACCAGATCCCCGTTCGTCGCCCGGGCCATCGCAAAGAGCGCGTCGGTCCCGCTGCCCGGGCTGCCTGCGCCACTGACATCCGACTCCGCCCGCAGCCCGCTGATGTCGACGGCATCCAGCACCGCGTCCGACCGGTTGAATTGCGACAGCGCCCCCAGCATGACCTCCTGCGTCGCCGCGTTCCCATAGCGCGTGTCGCTGTCGATCTTCCAGATCTCGCCCGAGAGCGCCGCATCGCCGGCCCCCTGCGGCGTTGACGGGTCGAGGGCGGCGGTCGCGATGTTCTGCTGAAGCGAGTTGCTGCGGTCTCCGCCCGCCATGTGGCCCGAGAGAAGACGCGTCTCGAAGCCCTCGGAAAAGAACAGCACGTGCTTGCGCCCCCGGGTCGCGTCGAGCACATGCCCGATGCCGCCCAGGGAGCCCATGAGCTTGCCGATCCGCCCCCGCGCCAGATCGTCGTTGGCCGCCTTCTGCATCCGCTGGAGGTCTCGAAGGTTATCCAGAACGTCGGCGTCGTGTTTGCCGATCACCTGAGGCCCGAAGCTGCCGCCGGAGGGACCCGGCGGCAGAAACGCGAAGGAGAGAGGATCGGTGGTCCGCCCGACATTGCCCGACAGGCCCAGCGTATCGACGGCCCAGGCGAGCTGGCGGCGGTCCCGGGTGAAGTTGACCAGCAGTTTCCAACCCGTGTCGACCGACAGCGTGCCCACCGCCGCCAGATCGTTGGGCGCCATCGCCTCCGTCACGAAATGGCGGGCGCCCTCGCGCGCCCGCACGAGCCCCGACGGGCTCGTGTAGGAGAGGTCGAACACGAGAAGCCATAGCCTCCGCGCGGCCGCCGGAAGCGGCTCCGGCTTGCCCGGCGTCGGCGCCGCCGCGGGTTTGGAGAGGTCGATGACGTCCAGCCCCGAGACAGCCTGCTTTTTCCCGTCGTCGTACAACTCGAAGTCCTCGGCCCGGAGCCCGGCGACCGGCTTGCCGTCCTTGCCGACGACGTTGACGGGAATCTCGATCAACGTCACGCCGGCGCTCTCCTGAACGACCGACCCCTGCGACTTCTCCTGCGCCGCGGCCGGGCCGGCGGCCATCGCGGCCGTGAGGGCGGCCGCCGCGCCGAAGGCGACCCGACGAAGCCCTCTCGGAGCAAGCATCACGCGACCTCCTGCGGAAGGTTCATCCTAGCAGCCGCGCCATGGCGGCTTCCCCGCCTCCGAGGGCGATCCCGCTTCACTCTTCGTCCTCGGCCGAAGGAGGCGGCGGCGGTAGCTTCACGAATCTCCAGGACTTGCCCCCGTCCGCGCTCCTCCCCACGGCGCCGTCCGCGCCGACATAGATCGCTCCCGAAGGGCCCCGGTCGATCGCGACGGCGTTGAAGAAAGTGCCGCCCGCTGCCGTCTCGACCGATGACCAGCTCACGCCGGCGTTGCCCGTCCGGAAAAGCCCCGTCACGGTGCACGCGTAGAGCCTCGAGGGCGAAGCGGCATCGATCGCCAGCGCCAGGATCGACGTGCTGGTCAGTCCCGCGTTCACCGGCGACCAGCTTTCCCCCGCCGTGGTGCTCTTGAAGAGCCCGGCCTCGGTCGCGGCGTAGAGGGTCGGCGGATCCGAGGCATGCGCCGCGACGCCGCGCACCGTCGCTCGTCCGAGGCCCCCGCCGGCGGCGGCCCACTTGCTCGCCCCGCGGTCGAGCCGGAAGATGCCGGAACTGCGGGTGCCCGCGTAGACGGCGCCGGAGACGACGGTCAAGGCCATCACGACCGGATCCGCCAGCCCCTCGCGGAATTCCTTCCAGCTCTTGCCTCCATCCAGGCTCCGAAACACGCCGCCGTCGGTCGCGGCGTAGACCGCCTTGGGAGGCCCCGATTCGATCGCGAGCGCCTCGATGAAGAGGTTGGCGAGACCGCCGTTGGACTCCGTCCATTGCCCGCCACCGTCCGCGCTGCGGAAGACGCCGGCGCCGTTGGTTCCGGCGAACACGGTGGAGGGGTCCGACGAATCGATCGCGATGGCGGAAACGGAGAGACCCGCGAGGGGCCCTTCCAGGAGGCTCCAGCTCTCGCCGCTGTCGCGGCTGCGGTAGAGACCCCCGGCCGTCGTGCCGGCGTACACGGTGGACGGCGCCGCGATCGCCAGCGCGAGCACGCCTCCCGCGCCCGCGGCGGGGGCCTCGGTCGCGGCGCCCGCCGACTGGCGGCCGACGAGCACGGCGGGCGAGAGGACGACGAGAAGCAGGGCGAGCGCCGGCCGCAGGCAGACGCGATTCGGATTCCCGGCGACCTCAGTTCGCGGTCGAGGCCTGCCGTTCCTCATTGCCCCTTTTCACCTCCGTCCAGCTCGAGCCTCCCGTCGTGCTCTTGAACAGCCCGCCGTCGGTGCCAGCGTACAGCGTCGAAGGGTTGGCGGGATCGATGGCGAGCGCCGTGATGAACTGGTTGGTCAGGCCGGCGCTCGCCAGCGTCCAGCGGTCCCCGCCGTCCACGCTCTTGTAGACGCCGCTCGCGGTGCCCGCGTAGAGGGTTGAGGGAGAGGCGGGATCGATCGCCAGGGAGAGCGTGAACAGGCTCGCGAGTCCGCGGCTGGCCGGCGCCCAGCTCCTTGCGCCGTCCGCCGTCTTGAAGATGCCTTCCACCGTCTGGGCGTAGAGGGTTCCGGAGGCCGTCGGATCGATCGCGAGGCCGAGAACGATCGCGCTCTTCAGGCCGTCGCTCGACGGCTTCCAATCGGCACCGCCGCTGGTGGTCTTGAAGACGCCGCCGCCGTTGGTGGCCGCGTAGAGCGTCCCCGGCGCCGACGGGTCGATCAACACCGTCGTGACGAACTGGTTCGTCAGCCCCCTTCCGACGTCGGTCCAGGACGCGCCCCCGTCGGCGCTCTTGAAGACGCCGCTCCCGGTGCCCGCGTACAGGATCGAGGGCGAGGACGGGTCGAGGGCGAGCGCCCCGACGAACAGGCCCCCCATCCCGGTCTCGAGGGCCATGCGCCGGGCGCCGCTCGGGGTTTTCTTGAAGATCCCGGCGCCCGTGCCCACCCAGATGGTGGAGGGAGAAGCCCGGTCGATCGCGAGGGCGCCGACGGACATGCCGGCCAGGGCCGAGTCGAGCGCCACCCAGCTCAACCCGCCGTCGGTGCTCTTGAAGACGCCGCCGCCGGTGCCCGCGTAGAGCGTTCCCGCCGAGGTCGGATCGACAGCCACCGCCATGACCGCGCGGCCGTACGGACCCACCGGCCGGCGTTTCCCCTTCGGCGGTGCGGGAGTCGCCCCAAGCGTCACGGCGGCCGCCAGGACGCCTGGCAGCAAGACGCACAGGACGCGCGCACGCCGGCGCAACCCCCGGTACTCTGACGTTGCGAGCCCGAACACTCGTTTCTCCTCCGCAACCCCGCATTCTAGCCGGCGCGCGCGAGCCGAGCGTTCGCCGGGGACGAAAGGACAGTTATGCGGGTTGAAGAGCTATCGTCGCGCGACGAAAAGAGGTCCAACACCGTGGAGCGAGGCGCAATGGCGCAGGGCGCTCGCGCCTTCTCCGGCGGCCGATCCCGCCGGCCAGCTACTTCGTCCGCTCGGCCACCCTCTCCTTGACGGCCTGAACCTCCGGGTGCTGGAAGCCGAGCATCTCGGCGATCCGTCGCGCCAGCCGATTCTCCGCCTCCGTCAGCGTGCCGTCGGAATAGACGACGCCCCAGATCGCCTCGACGAGCCTCAAGCGCTCCTCCCGCGAGAAGCTCTCCGCGACCAGCCGCGTGAACTGAAAGAGATCCACGCTCTCGCGCCGCTGTTCTTCGGCCAGCCGCAGTATCTCCTGGAGGTCGCCCTCCGCCACGCCCATCTCGCGGGCGGCGCGCCGGATCCGCGCGCGCTCCTCCTCGGAGAAGTCGTCGTCGGCATGGGCGAGCTCGAGCAGCAGCGCGCAGGCGGCGACCCTCACCCGATCGGGTGAAGCCGTGCCCTTCCCGCCCTCGAGCCGATGCGCAAAGAAGGAACGGATGGAGTCGAACATCGGCCCGAGTGTAACTCCGGCCGGGAAGCCTTTTTCGACCCTGCGAACCTTCCCGCCGCCGGGAAACTTTGCCCGGGCGCGTGCGTATTGAGGAGATGAGGCCGACGAAGATGAACCGAAGCCAGCTCGAAACCCTCCTGCTCACCCTGGAATCGACGCCGGCCCTGTTGGCGCGGGCGGCCCGGGAATTCTCGGGCCGCGAAGCGACGCGGCGGCCCGACGGGGGCGGTTTTTCGCTCGTCGAGAACGTGTGGCACCTTGCCGACCTCGAGCGCGAGGGCTACGGCGTGCGAATCCGGCGCCTGCTGACCGAGCAGGAGCCGACGCTCTCGAACTTCGACGGCGACCGAATCGCCCGGGAGCGAAACTACCAGACCCGAAGCCTCGAGGAAGGGCTCGCCGCCTTCAGCGCGGCGCGGCGCCGCAACGTCGAACGGCTTCGCGCGGTGCCCGCCGGAGCCTGGAGCCGCGCGGGACTTCAGGACTCGGTCGGCCGCATCACGCTCGCGGACCTGCCGCGAATGATGGCCGAGCACGACCGGTCTCACACCGAGGACGTTCGCGCGCTGCTGCAGTGGCAGCGCACGGGAGCGTCGCTCGCGCGCCCGCATCCGACCTCGGCCGTCGCCTGACGGTTTCGACCCTTCCCGGCCCGGCGCCCGGCTTCCAGAGCGAGAACCCTCCTTCCGCTCCGGCAGCGGCCGGGCCTCATTTCATCGGAGATCCGGGGCGGCCGTCGCCTTGCGCTTCTTCGCCCACTCGCGCGCGAACGCGATGATGCCGGGCAAGATGGAGAGGAAGATCACGACGACGATGACGATCTCGATGTGCTCGCGCACTCCCGGGATCTGGCCCAGGTAGTAGCCGATGAGGGTCATCGAGACGACCCAGAAGAGGCCTCCGAACACGTTGAAAGAGAGGAAGCGCCGGTAGTCCATGCGGCCCATTCCGGCCACCACCGGCGCGAACGTGCGCACAATCGGCATGAAGCGGGCGAGGATGATTGTCTTGCCGCCGTGCTTCTCGTAGAAGTCGTGGGCGCGCCGCAGGTGATCCGGATTGAAGAGCAACGACTTCGGCCGCTTGAAGAGCGCGGGGCCGGCCCGGCGCCCGATCCAGTAGCCCACCGTATCCCCCACGATCGCCGCGGCCACGAGAATCACGTTCAGCGTCACGATGTGAAAGTGCCCCGCGGCGGCGAACACCCCGGCCGTGACGAGCAGGGAGTCCCCCGGCAGGAAGAACCCGACCATCAGACCCGTCTCGGCGAAGATGATCGCCGTCATGGCGGTGAGCCCTCCGACGCGGACGAGCGTCTCGACGTCGGTCAAACGGTGGAAGATTTCGCGGATCCAGTCCATCGAAGTCGGCGCATGGTAGCAGACGCCCTGGAATAGGATCTCCCGCGATGAGCGCCTACACCGAAGAGCACGCGAAATCGGGAATCGACGCGGAGCTCCCGCCGATCGAGACCTGGCCCAACCAGTATCCCGACTACGAGATCACGGTCGAGGTTCCCGAGTACAACGCGATCTGCCCGAAGACGGGGCTGCCCGACTTCGGCCACCTGACGATTACCTACGTGCCCGACCGGGCGTGCCTCGAGCTGAAGTCGCTCAAGCTCTACATCGTGGCCTACCGGAATCTCGGGATCTTCTACGAGAACGCGGTCAACCGGATCCTCGAAGACTGCGTGGCCGCGTGCCGGCCGAAACGGATGAGCGTGCGGGGCGCTTTCTCCTCGCGCGGAGGGATCTCGTCGGTGGTCGAGGCGAGGTACCCGCGGTCCGGCGAGAAGGCCTGACTTCTCGGGCCGCCCCGCTCACGCCTCGCCGCGAAACTCCTTTCCCAGAGCCTCCTTCAGCCTCGCGGCAATCGGCCCGGGCCTTCCGTCCCCGATCCGCCGGCCGCCGATGCGAATCAGCGGATAGGTCCACAGCGTGGTCGAGGCGAGGAAGACCTCGGCGGCGCCGAGCAGCTCTTCGACGGTCAGCGCCCGCTCCTCGACCGCGATGCCCAGGCGCCCGGCGGCCGCGATCGCCGCGCTGCGCGTGACGCCGGGCAGGATCGCGGGACCCGTCGGCGCGGTGCGGAGCCGGCCGTCCAGCACGGCGAAGACGTTCGCCTTGGTCGCTTCGAGAGCCAGGCCGCCGCGCACGAGGATCGCGTCGACCGCCCCCGCCTCGCGCGCCTGTTGCGCGGCGAGCACGTTGGGAAGCAGCATCACCGTCTTGATGTCGCAGCGCCCCCACCGCTGGTCGGGCAGAAGAATTGCGCTTCCGCCCTCTTCGGGAGGCGCCGGGTCGCTCGCCCTCGCGAACGCGAAGACCGTGGGCGGCGTCCCCTCGGGCGGAAAGGCGTGCACGCGCGGAGCCGCGCCGCGGGAAACCTGCGCGTACACGATCGCGTCCGCGTCCAGGAGCCCGTTCTCGGCGAGCAGGCGGCGGGCCGCTTCCGGATAGAAGCCGGCGTCCGCTTCGATCCGCAAGGCGGCCAGGCCCTCCCGCAAGCGCGCGAGGTGCTCCTCCAGGTGAAACGGACGGCCTCGATGAAAACGCGCGACCTCGTAGATCGCGTCGGCGAAGAGAAAGCCCCGGTCGAGAGGCGAGATCGCCGCCCTTTCGAGCGGAAGGAGCTGGCCGTTCAGGTAGACGATCATCGGGTCCTGGCCGTGCGTTGCGAGAATTCTCGCACCGCGCGCCGCAGATCCGGGCTTCCCTCCAGGCGGCGGTAGGCCTCCTCGGCCCGCGGCAGCGCCGCGGAGAGGGCCTCGCGCCTCCCGCCCCGAAGCACGTCGCGCGCCGCCGCAAGCGCCCCGGGGCTGCGGGACACGATCTGCTCGGCCAGCCGTCGGGTCTCGCGGGCGAGCTCCGCCGCTTCGACGGCTCGGCTCGCGAAGCCCGCCTCGGCCGCCTCGCGGCCCGAGACCTGGATCTCCAGGTCGGCCCGGCCATCCGCCGAGATCGCGAGGGTGATTCCCGAGTCCGCGCTCACGGCGCGTGAGGCGTCGTGGTCGGCCCGGGAGAGGGCGCCGCGGCGCCCGCGCCCTCCTCCCGCTTCGCCTTCTCGAACCGGCAAACCGCCTTCACGTTGGCGACGTGATCCGGCGTGAGCGAGACGTGCTCGATCGTGTTCTCCGGCGCACGGAGCTCCAGCTCGTACATCGACTCGGGCACCCTGGAAAGGACGAATTTCGTGGCGATCTCGTTGACCCGGTGAAGGTAGGCGAAGGTGTCGGAGATCCCGTCGCGCGGGCCGATCGTTCCGTGCCCCGGAACCATCTTGTCGACCTTGAGAGAGGCCAGGCGCGTCAAGATCCGCTCCCACCCCCTCGGATCGACGTCGGGCGAGCGCAGGAAGGGCAGGACACCGTTGACGGCGAGATCGCCCGGGATGAGGACGCCGTCGGTCGGAAGCACGATGACCAGGTCGCCCTGCGTGTGCCCGGGTCCGAGATAGTAGACCTCGGCTCGCCGCGGCTCGTTGCCGAGAAGGAGGGAGCGCTCCGCGACGGTCAAGACGAGCGGGCTTGCGACCGGCCCTGGCGCCGCGACCTTCTCGGCCGGGGAGCTCCCGCGGCCTTTCTCCTCCAGGAGGGCCAGGAGGCCGGGGGCGGATTTTTCGGCGACGATGATCTGCGCCCCGGCGGCCGCGAACGCGGCCGCTCCCCCCGCGTGGTCGCGGTGCGCGTGGGTGATCACGAGGTCGCGCGGCTTCTTGCCCGTCGTCTTTTGGATCTCTTCGACCAGGGCCCGGCCGACCTCCGCGTTCGGCCCCGCGTCCACCGCGATCACCCCGTCTCCGAGGACGAACCATGCGACGTTGGCGCCTCCTGGCGTCGGCGCCGCCCAAACTCCTTCCGCGACCTTTTGCGCAACGATCTTCGTTTGCCCCCTGGCCGCGGAAGCCGCGAGCCCCGCCAGCAGAACCGTCAAGAACAACGGACGACGCCTCATCGCAGCTCCTCTCGGGTATGCCGGGAGCCAGAACACCGGCTCCGACTCTTCGATTTCCGCAAATCTCAGCCGCGGCAGGCGGCCGCGCGGGCCCGCACGGCGCGCGCAAACTCCTCGAAGATCCTCCGTGAAGGGGCGTCCACGGCGGCCAGATTCTCCGGGTGCCACTGCACGGCCACCAGCCACGGCTCGCCGAGCTCGACCGCCTCGATCACGCCATCGGGGGCGACCGCCGATACGGTCAGCGGGGGCGCGGGACGGTCGATCGCCTGGTGATGGCGGCTGTTGACCGGCAGTTCTTGCCCGGCGGCGATCTCGGATAGCCTCGTGCCGGGGGTGAGGCGCACGCGGTGACCGAGGCGCCTCTTCTCCCGGTTCGTCTCCTCGCTCTGGTGGGGAAGCGGCGACGGGCGCTCCGTGGGCAGGTCTTGAATGAGGGTGCCGCCCAGGGCGACGTTGACGACCTGAATGCCTCTGCAGATTCCGAGCGTCGGCGCCGCCGACCGGTGCGCCCGCTCGAAGAGGGCGAAGTCGGTCTCGTCGCGCTCGCGGTCGACTTCCAGGTTGGCGTCCGGCCGCGGCGTCGCGCCGTAGCGGACCGGATCCACGTCCCCTCCTCCGCCGATCACGACCCCGTCGAAGTCCTCCGCGACGGATGCGCCGGGAGGCAGAATCACGATTTCCTCCGGCCGGAATCCCACGCCGACGAGCGCCTCGACGTAGTCGTTCTCCTTCCGTTGCGAGGCGTCGCGTTCGAGGGTCAGGGCGATGCGCATCGGGAGGATTGTAAGGGGGGGCGGCGGAAGAGGGGTCGGGATTCAGGGGTCAGGGGCCAGGGCCGGAGCGGTCTTCATGTCCTCTCGAAGAGCACCGCCATCCCCATCCCGCCGGAGACGCACAGCGTGGCGAGGCCGAGCTTCGCGTCGCGCCTCTTCATCTCGTGGAGCAGCGTCGTCGTGATCCGCGCGCCCGTCGCCCCGATCGGATGCCCGAGCGCGATCGCGCCTCCGTTGACGTTCACGCGAGTCATGTCGAACGGAAGCTCCCGCGCGCAGGCGATGACCTGGGCGGCGAAGGCCTCGTTCAACTCGACGAGATCGACGTCGGAAAGCTTCTTGCCCGCCTTCTGGAGGATTGCCTTGATCGCCGGGACCGGGCCGATCCCCATGCGAGCCGGCTCCACGCCCGCCGAAGTCCAGGCGAGGACGCGCGCCAGCGGCTCGACTCCCGGCTTCTTGGCCTCCTCCTCGCTTCCCAGCACCAGGGCCGCCGCGCCGTCCGTGATCCCGGAGGAGTTGCCGGCGTGGACCGTGCCGTTTTCCGGATCGAAGACCGGAGGCAGCTTCGCCAGGATCTCGACGGTCGTGTCCGGACGCGGGTGCTCGTCCTTCTCGACGCGGGTGCTTCCCTTCCGGCCCGTGATCTCGACGGGCGCGATCTCGTCGGCGAACCGGCCCGACTCGATCGCCTGCGCGGCGCGGCGCTGCGACTCCGCCGCGTAGGCGTCCTGCTCGGCGCGCAGGATGCCGTACTCGCGCGCGAGGTTCTCGGCCGTGGCTCCCATCAGCTCGCCGCAAAGGGGGCAGAGAAAACCGTCGCGGTACATCCCGTCGACCAGCTCCGCGTGACCCATTCGGTGGCCAAAGCGCGCCCGAGGGAGCAGGTACGGAGTCGCCGACATGCACTCGGTGCCGCCGGCCAGCACCAAGTCGTTCTCGCCCGCGGCGATCGAAACCGCCCCGAGCGTCAAAGCCTTCAACGACGACGCGCACGCCTTGTTGACCGTGAAGGCCGGGACCGAGTCCGGCACGCCGGCCCGGTGCGAGACCTGCCTCGCCGTGTTGGGGCCTCCGCCCGCCTGCCGCGCGTGCCCGAAGATGGTCTCGTCGATCGCGGTCGCCGGCAGCCCCGACCGCTCGATCGCAGCCTTCGCGGCCGCTTCGCCCAGATCGGCCGCCGTCAGGGCCGCGAAGGATCCGCCGAACTTGCCGATCGGGGTGCGGGCGGCGGAGAGGACGAAGACCGGGCGCATGGAAGAGGCAACTGTACCGAAACCGGGGGTCGGTGTCAGGTGCTCGGTGTTCGTCGTCCGGTTGGACTCGTGCGTTCCGAGCGGCTCTTGAGCCGGGCGATCAGGCCGCTCAGCATTCGACCGATGTCAGCCGCGACAGAGAGCGCCTGCTCCGCTTCCGCGGGCGAGAGGTACTCGAGCCGCTCCGCGATGATGACATGCGTCTCGAGCTCCATGAGAGAGCCCTTCGCGGCCGAGAGAAACCGAAGGTAGTCTCCCAGGTGCTCCCGTCCGTGCCCTTCCGCGATGTTGGCCGGAACGGAGACGGCCGCGCGGCGAATCTGCCCGACCAGTCCATAGACTTCTTGCCGCGGAAAGCCAGACCTCAGCCGGTAGCACGTCACCGCAAGGTAGACGCCTTTTCGCCAAACCCTCAGATCCCGGTAGCTGCGAATGCTCATCGGGCATGAGGCATCGGCCGTCTCCGTCGCCCTTCCGGGCACCGGACACCAGACACCGATGACCGGCCCTCGTTTCCCTCTGTCTTATTGTCACGTCACCAGCGGCAGCGTCACCGTGAACGTCGTCCCCCTGCCCAGGGCGCTCTCGACGGCGATCTTTCCCTTGTGCGCTTCGACGATCCAGCGCGCGATCGAAAGGCCGAGGCCCGAACCGCCCGTATAGGCGCGGCGCGCGCGGTCGCTGCGGAAGAAGCGCTCGAAGACGAAGGGCAGATCCTTTTCCGGAATCCCGATGCCGGTATCGGAGACCTCCATCCGCGCCTCGCCGGGCGAAGACTGCAGGCGCACGCGGATCGTGCCACCGGCGGGCGTGTAGCGCATCGCGTTCTCGAAGAGGTTGTGGAAGACCTGACGAAAGCGGTCGGAGTCGACGAACGCGGTGATCGGCTTGCCCGGAATCTCGGTGACGACCGCGAGCTTGCGATCCGAGGCGGCCGGAACCAGGTCGCGCGCCAGGTCGGACAGAAGGCGCGTCAGGTCCATGTTCGCAAAGGAAAGCGTGATTCGCCCGCTCTCCCCCCGCACGAGAAAGAGGAGGTTCTGAGACAGGCGCGCCAGATGGCGCACCTCGAGCAAGGCGTTGCCGAGCGCCTCGCGGTACTCCTCGGGCTCCCGCTCCTCCTCGAGCGCGACCTCGAGCGATCCGCGAAGGACGGTCAGGGGCGTGCGCAGCTCGTGGGACACGTCGGCGATGAACTGCTGCTGCTCCTTCTCCGACGTCGCCAGCGCGTCGAGCCGCGCGTTCAAGCTCTCCGCGATCTCCCGAGCGTCGGGCGAGAGCCCCTCGACCGGGATCCGTCTCAAGGGGCGCGTCTGCGTTTCGGCGAGCCGCCGCTTCAGAAGGTCGAGCTCGGCGGCCGGCGGCTCCGCCTTCCGGCGCCCGAACAGGGACAAGCGCTAACCCTCCGCCGGGCCGGGCTCCTCTCCGCCGGAGGGGCGGATGCGGTAGCCGACGCCCCGCACGGTCTGGATCAGCCGCTCGCGGCCTCCCGCGTCGAGCTTCTTTCGGAGCGCGTTGATGTAGACGTCGATGATGTTGGTCGAGAGGTCGAAGCTGTCCTCCCAGATGCGCGCCTGGATCTCCGAGCGCGAGACGACCTTGCCGCGGCGCCGCAGCAGCAGCTCGAAGAGAGCCCCTTCGCGCGCCGTCAGCCGCACCGTCATGCCTTCGCGCACGACCTCGCGCGACTCGGGATCGTAGCGGATCTCGCCGGAGACCAGGGGACCGGGCTCGGCGGCTTCGGTGCGGCGCAGCAGGGCCCGCAACCGCGCGAGCAGCTCCCGGAAGGAGAAGGGCTTGACCAGATAATCGTCGGCGCCGGCGTCGAGCCCTTCGATCTTGTTCTCGACGGTGTCGCGGGCCGTCAGCATCAGGATCTTCGAGGGGACCCCCCGCCCCCGGATCTCGCGGCACAGCTCCAGACCGTCGCGCGAGCCGGGCAGCAGCAGATCGAGGACGATCACGTCGAACGAGGAAGAGGCGATCCGGTCGAGCGCCGTGTCCGCGTCTCCCGCGGTCTCGACCGCGTACCCCTTCTCCGCCAGCCCTTTCTTCAAGAACTGGGCGATCCTCTGCTCGTCCTCGACGACGAGAACCTTCACGGCGTCCCTCCCGGCTCCGGGGGCTCCCCTTCGCCCGGCTGCCGACGCGCCTTCACGAACGCCAGCAGAAAGACCACGCCCGCTCCGACGGCGAAACCTCCCGCGAACTGGGAAACCTTCCCCTCCGACGCGACGGACACCACCGCCCCCGCGGCCACCAGGGCCGCGAGCACCAGCCGCGAAACCTCGACGGGGGGAACGGATTCGGTCAGTCGAGTCATATCTTTCGGGGGCGCGCGACGGCGGCCCATATCTTCTATCATCCCTGCTTTCGAGGAGGAGGAAAGTATGAAGTATCGCGGAATCGGCATTCTGGCCGGCGCCGGCGGGTTCCTGCTCGCCTGCGCCTGGGCGTCGGCCGCCGACGCGCCCGGGCAGGCCCGGGCGAGAATCGAGTCCCGAAGCGGCTCGACAGTCACGGGAACGGCGACCTTCACGGAAACGCCCGGAGGCGTCAAGGTCGTCGTCCACATCGAGAAGGCCCCGCCGGGGACGCACGGCCTGCACATCCACGAAAAAGGAGACTGCTCCGATCCCGAGGCCAAGTCCGCAGGGGGTCACTTCAATCCGACCGGAATGCCGCATGCCGGTCCGACGGACAAGGAGCACCATGCCGGCGACCTCGGCAACATCGAGATCGACTCGAAGGGCGAGGGGCACCTCGAGATCACTTCGAGCATGCTGACGGTCAAGCCGGGGCCGAATTCGGTCGTCGGGCGCGCGATCGTGTTCCACCAGAAGGCCGACGACTTGAAGACGCAGCCGACCGGAGACGCCGGGGGCCGGCTGGGGTGCGGCGTCATCGAGTAGCCGCCAGGGGTCAGGGATCAGGGTTCAGGAGGGCGGCGGAAGCCGCCCCTTTTCGTCTGCGGCGGTCCAATCCGCGCCGCGCTGGCCCTTGCTCCCCCTGCCCCGCGACGATTCAATAGCCGTTCATGAGCCGTTCTTCCTTCGACCTCTCGCCCGAGGAAGTCCGCCGCATGGGATACGCGGCGGCCGACGCGGTGGCCGAGCATCGCGAGAAGCTTCTCTCCCGCCCGGTCTTCGGCAAGGTGGCAAACCGGGCCGCCCTCTTCGACGAGCCCCTTCCCGAGAACGGGCAGCCCTTCGAAGAGGTCCTCGCCTTTGCGCGCGAGCACATCCTTCCCTTCCCGATGGGCAACTCCCACCCGCGGTTCTACGGCTTCATCAACGCGACGGCGGATCCGGTCGGCATTACCGCGGACTACCTCGCGGCCGCCATGAACCCCAACTGCTGGGGAGGCGACCACGCCGCGATCCACGTCGAGAGCAGTGTGATGCGATGGCTGGCGGAGATCCTCGGCTTCCCGGCCGAGGCCGAGGGCATCCTCGTTTCGGGCGGCTCGATGGCCAATTTCACGGCGCTCGCCGCCGCGCGGCGCGCGATGGCCGAGGGCAACGTGCGCGAGGAGGGTTTGAGCGGAAGGCCTCCGCTGACCGTCTACGCCTCCGACCAGGTCCACTCCTGCGTCGACAAGGCGGTCGACCTGCTCGGCATCGGAACGAACCAGCTCCGGAAGATCGAGACCGACGGGCGCTTCCGCATCCGGACCGATCGGCTCGCCGAGTCCGTCGCCAGGGACCGAAGCGCGCGCCTGCGCCCCGCGATCGTCGTGGGCACCGCCGGAACCGTCAACACGGGGGCGATCGATCCGCTGGCGGAGCTGGCCGACTTCTGTCGCCGCGAGGCGCTCTGGTTCCACGTCGACGGGGCGTACGGCGCGATGGCGGCGATCTCCCCCGCCCTTGCGCCGTTGTTTGCCGGAATGGAGCTCGCCGACTCGATCGCGGCCGATCCGCACAAGTGGCTTTACGTCCCCTACGAGGCGGGCGCCACCCTCGTGCGCGAGCCCGGCCGCCTCGCCGCCGCGTTCCGCCGATTCCCCGAGTACCTCGCCTCGGATCCCGAGTCCCCCTTCCCGGGCCCCGCGTGGTTCGCCGAGCGCGGCGCGGAGCTGTCGCGCGGCTTCAAGGCGCTCAAGGTCTGGATGGGCCTGAAGACCCACGGCCGAAGCGGCTACGCGGCGGCGATCGAGAACGACGTGCGCCTGGCGCGGTTTCTGGCCGCCGAGGTGGATCGCCGGCCCGACTTCGAGAAGCTCGCGGATGCGGTCCTCTCGATCGCCAACTTCCGATACCGCCCGGCGGACCGCGCGCTCTCGGACGGCGAGCTCGACCGCGTCAACCGGCAGATCATCAACCGGCTCGTCGCGGACGGTTCCTTCTTCCTCGCGCCGACGGTCCTGAAGGGGCGCACGGCGCTTCGCGTCGCGATCGTCAACTTCCGCACGCGCGAGGAGGATCTGACGGCACTTCTGGACGAGACCGCGAGGATCGGCCGCGGAATCCTGGGCGGCTGAGGGCCTCCGCCCGGGTGTATCCTGACCAAGGTTGGGGCACTCATGTCACCGCGGCCCGCCCGCCTCCTTCCACGACCACCCGGCCTGGCCGGCCCCCGCGGGCGCGCTGCGTTGCTGACCGCCGCCGCGCTCTCTGCCGCCACGGCTTTCGCCGCGGCGGTCGCGCCCGCGACGCCACCAGACCCGATCTACGCGGCGCTGCGCGCGGCGCGGCCGGAGGGACGGGCGGTCGCCGTTTCCGACTGGACCCTCGAGCGCGACGCCTTCCGCTTCCACTTCGCCTCCGGGACGTTCCAGTTCCTGCCTCCGGTCGAAGGACGGACGACGGGTGCCGTCTTCGTCGGCATGGGCGAGATGACCCTCACGCCCGCGACCGAGGGGGAGCGACGCCGCCTCGCGTTCCAGACGGGAGACCCGAAGCTCGAGGTCCTCTCCGACCGTTTCGAGACCCTCGTTCTGCTCTTCACGGACGCGACCGCGAAGGACATCGAGTCGCACGCGAGCGCAGGCGGCTCGCCTCCGCCGTCCGAGCGCGCCCGCCAGACCTACGGGCGCTTCTTGAAGAAGCAGCACAAGGAACTGAAGAACAACCTCCAGATCCGGATCCTCGAGGACCTCCTCGAGCAGGCCGACCCGGCCCGCGGGCTCTTCCTCGCCTACTTCGACGGCAAGAAGCTGCCGCCGGCCCTGGCCGTCGTGGATCCCGCCGGCCTCGACAACCAGTTCTCGAGCGAGGTCGGCGGCGAAGGCGTGGCTCTGTACGGGCTCGACGAGCAGAAGGGCGGCTACTGGTACCTCTCGCACATGAAGACGGAGATCGCCGCCGGCCGGCTCTCGGGCGCCCGACCGAGAGGCGATGCGGAGCGCTACGTGGTCGAAACGGCGATCGCGAAGAATGCGCGAATCCGCGGCACGACCACGATCACGTTCACGTCGAGGATCGACGGGCTTCGGGTTCTGCCGGTCGCGCTGCTCGGGAAGCTCCGGGTCCGGGAGGCCGCCTTCTCCCGCGAGAAAGACGCCTCATGGATGCCCGCCGCGCTCGTCCAGGAAGACGAGGAGGAGGACGCCGATCTGGCCGTCGTCTTCCCGGAGCCGATGCCCGCGGGCCGGACGGTGCGCCTCCGGCTTTCTTATGAAGGCAAGGACGTGCTGCGCGACGCCGGGGACGGCAACTTCCTCGTCGGCGCCCGGGACAGCTGGTATCCGAACCTCGGAACCTTCACCGATCTCGCCGCCTTCGACATGACCTACCGCTGTCCGAAGGGATACCAGGTCGTTTCCGTCGGCGAGCTGGTCGCCGACCGGGTCGAGGGCGACGAAAGGGTCTCCGTCTGGAAGTCGGAGCGGCCGATCCGCGTCGCCGGCTTCAACTACGGCAAGTTCCGCAAGCTCGAGCGGACGGACGCGGACAGCGGCATCACCGTCGCGGTGTACACGAACCCGGGCGAGCCCGACTTCGTTCGGGAGATCAACTTTCTCCTCGAGAATCGCCGGGACGCCGGCCTGCGGCACATCTCGGCCAGCGCCGAGAGCCTGGCGGATTCCGCATTGGCCGACGGCATCAACACGGCGCGCGTGGGAGCGACCTACTTCGGGAGGCTGCCGCAGCAGGAGGTCTCCATCACGCAGCAGACGCAGGCCTTCTTCGGCCAGTCCTGGCCTTCCCTGATCTACCTGCCCTACATCGCGGCTTTCGATTCCACGATTCGCCACGAGATGGGCCTCCAGGACGCGGCGGAGTTCGTCGATCTGGTCGGCCCCCACGAGTTCGCGCACCAGTGGTGGGGCCACCGGGTGGGATGGCAGAGCTACCGGGACCAGTGGCTCTCGGAGGGCTTCGCCGAATTCACGGCGGCACTCGTGCTGCAGTACACCGGCGGCCTGGCGAAGTCGAACACCTTCTGGGAGAGGTCCCGCCAGTGGATCGAGATGAAGCCCCGCTACGCATCCGTCGCCAACGACGAGGCCGGCCCCATCAGCGATGGCTGGCGCGTTTCCACCTGGCGAAACCGCTCGGCAGCCCAGGCCATGATCTATTCCAAGGGCGCCTACGTGCTCCACATGCTGCGCATGCTGATGCGCGACGACGCCGCCTCTCCGCCCGACGCCAACTTCATCGCGATGCTGAAGGACTTCGTCGCCACGGAAGCGGACAAGAACCCATCGACGCGCGACTTTCAAGCAGCCGTCGAGCGGCATATGACGCCCGCCATGAACGCCGCGGGCGACGGCAAGATGGAGTGGTTCTTCCGGCAGTGGGTCTACGGGACGGAGATTCCACGGATCAAGGCGAAGCTCGAGGTCACGCCGCTCGAAGACGGCCGGTACCGGATCCACGGCTCGGTCACGCAGGACGGCGTCGCCGCCGACTTCCGAACGGTGGCCGTGCTCTACGTCGAATTCAAGGGAGAGGTCATGCGGGTCGGCCGGATCCCCCTGACCGGCAGCACGACCGCGGCCGTCGATCTGGAGGCCCGACTTCCCAAACCGCCGAGCCGGGCGCTGGTGAACGCGCTGCACGACGTCTTGTACCGCGACTGAGACTGAGGACTGAGGACTGAGGACTCCTGAGGCTCAAGCCGCCAGAGTCCTCGGTCCCTCGTCCACAGTCCTCAGTCGGACCCCCGCCCTACCCCGGCTTGGTCTCCTCCGCCCTCCACGCGTCGATGTTGCGCTCGATCTGCCGGGCGTGCTTCTCCAGGTGCTCCGCGTAGACCTCGAGCCATCGCTCGGCCGAGAACGGGCCCGACTCGGTGTGGCGCCCGGAAAGGCTCCACCACTCGGAGGGCATGCGCCGCAGAAGCCCCGCGGTGTGCCGTCGCACGGCGCGCACGGTGTCGAGCGCCGGCTCGAGCGGCAACGCGTGGTAGTCGAGCCGCTTCGCCCAGCGAGCCTGGTCGTAGCCGAGGATCACCGGGCTCTCTTCGCAGACGAGATAGCGGATGCGCGATGCGGCGTTGGTCTCGGCGTCGGCGCAATGGCAAGCGACCTCGTGCGCGGACCACTTCTCGGGCGCCGGCCTCCACTTGAGGGCCTCGGAGGGGACCTTCGCCAGGGCAGCCTCGATGCGGGCCGGCCCTTCTTCGTATCTTCGGATCAGATCTTCGCGCTCTCTTGCCGAATGCGCCATGGGTCTTGAGCTCCTTGGAATCGAACGCCGCAGGGCCGCGCCCCGGGCGCGGCCCTGCCCGCACCTCGCGATGGCCTATTTGGCGGCCGGCGTCGCGCCACCCGCTGCCGGCGGAGTCATCCCGAGGCTCTCCATGATCCGGGTCGCCTTGTCCTTGACCGATCCCGCCCTGGCCACCGCATCCGCCAGTTTGCCCGCCTTGAAGGCCTCGCTCGCTTCGTTCCACGCCTGTGTCGCCCCCGCGAGCCCCGACCGAGCCTCCTCGAGCCTGGCCTTGTCGATGCCCTTCGGCAGCTTCCTGGACGCCGAGAGAATGTCCACGCGACTCTTGATCGCCTCGATCATCCGGGCAACCGCGTCGGAGCTTTCCTTCCAGGCGTTGGCGAGTTCGGTCTCCTTGGTGCTTGCGGCCACCTGCGCGGCCTGGACCTTCGTGCCGATGTCCCGAAGTCCATCGATCGCGGCCTTGTATTCTCCCCTGGCATAGGAATCCTTGGCCGCGGCCAGGGAGCCGGTGATCTCCTTCCACTGGTCCGGCGCGTACCTCGGAACATCGTCGCCGGCGGAGGCGACGGCCTTCTCCGCGGTCTTGATGGCCGTGGCGGCGAGCCGCTTGTACTTGCCGCAACCGACCGCAAGCGCGCACGCCAGAGCGACCAGAGCGAGACGAGAAGCATTCCTGAGCATCCCCTTCCTTCCCCTTTCTTCCTCGCGAACGCCAGGCTCGACGGGACGCCCCGGAGCGGGGCGCCCTGCCCCGCCACGCGTCCTTGCGCGCGGCCTACTTGGTGGCCGGCGCCGCGCCGCTTGCCGCCGGCGGCGGCGTCATCCCGAGGGTCTGCATGACCTGCGTCGCCTTCTCCTTGACGGTGTTCGCCTTGGCCACCGCGTCCGCCAGGTTGCCCGACTTGAACGCCTCGTTCGCCTCGTTCCACGACTGTGTCGCGGCCGCAAGACCCGACTTGGCTTGCTCGAGCTTGGCCTTGTCGAGGTCTTTCGGCAGCTTCCTGGAGGCCGAGAGAATGTCCACACGGCTCTTGATGGCGTCGACCATCTTCGGAAGCCCCGTGGACATGTCGGTCCACGCCTTCGTCAGTTCTTCTTTCTTCGCCGAGGCGGCGGCGGTCGCGGCGTTCACCTTCTGTGTGATCTCGTTGGCGCCGGCCATCGCCGCCTTGTAGTCCCCCCTGGCCAGGCTGTCCTTGGCCGCGGCGAGCGTGTCCGTGACCGACTTCCACTGATCGGCCGCGTACCTGGCGACGTCGGGCCCCGCGGCGTTGACCGCGTCCTCCGCCGTCTTGACGGCCGCCTCGGCCGCCTTCTTCTCCTGACCGCAGGCGGCGGCGAGCAGACACGCGGCCAACACAACCAGGGTGAGTCGCAACCAGTGCTTGGGCATGGCTCCCTCCTCTCTCTCTCCCCCGACCCCCGACCGGCCGATTCCTACGGAATGCGGATTTTCTGACCGACTCGGATCAGGTTTGGATCCTTGATCGTGTCGCGGTTCGCCTCGAAGATCCCGGGATAGAGGCTCGCGTCCCCGCAATACTGCTGAGCGATCTTCGAGAGGGTCTCACCCTTCTTGACCTCGCGCCACGGGGTGGCGTCCCAGGCGTCGGCGCCCGGCGTCGGTGCCGTCTTGGGAGTTTCTTCGGCCATGGCGGGTTCTCCTCCGGCCGAATCCTATCAACGCAAGAGGCGGTAGGCCTCCGGACGCCGATCCCTCAGGGCGGGGAAGGTCTCGCGCGCCCTGGCGACCACGGCGGCATCAACCTCGCAGAAATGGACCTTCTCCTCTTCTCCCGCTTCGGCCAGGACCTCTCCCCACGGCGAGAACGCGACGGAATTGCCGACATAGCGGACTCCGTCTCCTTCGCCGGTGCGGTTGACGCCGACGACGTAGGCCTGGTTTTCGATCGCGCGCGCCTCCAGAAGAACGCGCAGGTGGGACTTCCGGCGCTCGGGCCAGTTGGAGACGACCACGTAGAGGTCCGTCGAGTCGGCGGCGAGGCGGAAGGGCTCGGGAAAGCGCAGGTCGTAGCAGATGAAGGGGGTCACGCGCGTCCCCTCGATGGAGACCGTGACGATCCCTTCGCCCGCTTCGTACTGACGGTCCTCGCCCGCGAAGGAGAAGGGATGGATCTTGGCGTAGCGGCTCACCTCGCCCGCTGGCGGGACGACCAGGGCGACGTTGCGCGGTCGCCCGTCTCGCGCTTCCGGGACGCTCGCGATGATCCAGAGGCCGAGCTCGCGGGCGCGCTCCCGCAAAAAAGTCTCGGACGGCCCGCCGGGAGGCTGCGCGACCCGCTCCGGCCGCATGGAGAAGCCGGTCGAGAACATCTCGGGAAGCACCGCCAGGCGCGCGCCGCCGCCGGCGGCCTCCTCGAGCAGGCGTCCCGCGCGGGCGTGGCTCGCCGCCCAGTCCTCCCAGACGATGTCGAGTTGGAGGAGGGCGACCCTCACGCCGGGGATTCTCTCACCAGAGCGTCCCGTCGAGCGAAAGCACCGTCCGGCGTCCGATGACCTCCGCCGCGTGGCGAGTGCCGGCGGGAAGGTAGAGCCGGTCTCCGGCCTCCAGGTCGTAGGCGACGCCGCCCGTCGTGATCCGCAGCACGCCTTCCAGCACCGCGTCGCACTTGTCCTGCGCGTGCGCGTGCTCCGGGAAGACCGTTCCCTCGCGGTAAGCGTAGACGGCCACCTCGTAACCCTCGCGCTCCATGGCGGCCATGAGCCGCTTCTCGGTCAGCGGACCGTCCTCGGCCGTCCAGCGCTCGAGGCGCACGCCGCCCACGCGGAATCTTTCTAGGCGCCAGCCTTCCGGGGATCGAAGGTCGCCAGCAGGTTCTTCAGGTCGTCGGCGTGCTCCTCCTCGACCGCGAGGATCTCCTCCATCAGGCGCCGGGAGGTGATGTCGCGGTCCCCGAGGAATCGGACGATCTCGCCGTACGACTCGATCGCGATCCGCTCGGCGACGAGATCCTCGCGGATCATGTCGACGAGCGTCTTGCCCTCCTTGTACTCGGAGTGGCTGCGGGTCGCGAGTCCCTCGGGCGAGAAGTCGGGCTCGCCGTCGAGCTGCGTGATCCGCTCGGCGATCCGGTCGGCGTGCCCTTGCTCCTCGTTGGCGTGCTGGAGGAACTCGGCCGCAACCGCATTGGCGTGGATGCCGGTCGCCATGAAGTAGTGGCGCTTGTAGCGCAGAACGCAGACGATCTCGGTGGCGAGAGCCTGATTGAGGACCGCGATCACCTTCTTGCGATCCGCCCGGTATCCTTCGGTCACCGCGCCGTCCTGCATGTGCCTGCGCGCGCGCCGTCGCAGCTCCCGGACGTCGGTCAGGAAATCGCCCGAGGCGGTCTCCTCGGCAGTCTCCGCGGACTTCTTTCGTTCCCGTTTTTGAGCCATGGCGTATCTCTCCCCTTCGTCGATCAAATCAAATTGCGTGCCACCGCGCAAAAAGAAAGGGGGCCCGAAGGCCCCCGTTTCGCGCGGAAGGATTGCGCCTCAGTAGCGAGGGCGCCCGCCGTATCCGCCGCGACCACCGCCTCCGCCGCCCGTCTTCGGACGGGCCTCGTTGACGGTCAGCGCCCGGCCGCCGTACTCCTGCCCGGAAAGGCCGGAGATGGCGTTGCGCGCCTCGTTGTCGTCCGCGAACTCCACGAAGCCGAAGCCCCGGGAGCGGCCGGTATCGCGGTCGGTCACCACAGCGACGTTGTCCACGTTGCCGTACTGGGAGAAGAGATTGCGAAGATCCTCCTCCGTGGTGTTGTAGGGAAGGTTGCCGACATACAGCTTCATCGAAACAGAGTCCTAATCCGGCGTCTCCTTTCCGGCTCCGCCGCGCCGATCGGCGTGGCCGGCTTCCCGTGGGTTTCGTCGGACTTCGGACAGCACGGTGCGTGCGGGAAGGCGAGCGATACGAGAAGGGCTGCAGTCTATGGGATCGCCCCGAGAAACGCAAGCTTCGTTCAGGTTCTCGGGAGCCCCGCCGCCGCCTCCCCCGACAGGCCCCGGAGGGCGGCAGCCACGTATTTTCGCGTCATCTCCTTCCTCCACAGGAAGGAGAAATCCGTGTTGTCCATCGGACGGGACGGCCCGGCCGCGGCTTCGGAGGCTTCCCCGATCGCCTCCTCGTCCAGGGGACGGCCTCGAAGGAGCTCCTCGGAGCGCGTCAGGCGCAGCGGCGCCGACGCGACGCCACCCAGCACCAGACGGGCCTCCGCGACGGTTTCCCCCTCGCGGCGCACCGCGGCGCCGACCGAGAGAACGGGAAAATCGAAGGCGCCGCGCCGCCGCAGCTTCCGGTACGAGGCGCGCCAGGAGCCCGGCGCCGGAAGCCGGATCTCGGTCAGCAGCTCGTCCGGCCGTTTCGCGAGGTAGTCGATGCCGTCGTTGCGGTAGAGCTGCTCGAGCGGCAGCTCCCGCTCGCCGTCGGGGGAGACCAGGATCGCCCGGGCGCCGAGAGCAATCAGGATCGGGACCGAGTCTGCCGACTGCACGGCCAGGCACCGCGGCGAGCCGGGCGCCACCCAGCACACCGCGCCGTCCTTCTTCATGCAGAAGTCGATCGCCTGCCGCCACTCGTAGTTCTGGTCGTAGTAGTTGCAGCGCGTGTCGAGAAGCACGTTGCCCCCGAGGGTGCCCATGTTGCGAAGCGGCGGGGTCGAGATCTCCGCGATCGCGTGCACGAGCGCCGGGTAATCGCGGCGCAGCCGCCGGTGCTCCTCGACCGAAGAGAGCGTCACGCCGGCGCCGATCGCGGCGCCGGAGCCGCCGGCTCGCAAACGCCGCAGGGAGGAGATCCGCGAAAGCCCCACGACGACCCTGGGCGTCTGCTGGCGGCGCTTCATGTTGGGGTAGAGGTCCGTCCCGCCCGCGACGAAGGCGGCGTCCGGACCCGCGTCCGCCTTGACGCGCACGGCCTCCCGGACCGAGGTCGGGGCGCAGTAGCGGAACTTCGGAAGGCGCAGCATGGAGTAGCGATCAGCTCTCAGCTGTCAGCGATCCGCTCGCTCGGAGGGGGCTCATCGGACGCCTCCGGCTCCGGTGACCGCCGCGTCGACGGCCTTGCCGTCGCCGCCTTCCGCCGGTGTGGGCACGTGGATCGGCTCCGGATAGGGAATCGGCGGAAACACCGCAGGGCCGCAGCGCGCGGGCTTGCCCTGCGCCTTCGCCTTCAGGGCGCGGTGAATCTTCTCCGGAGTGACCGGAATCTCGTCCACGCGCACGCCGACCGCGTCGTAGACGGCGTTGGCCAGGGCCGGCGGAATCGGCAGCAGGGGCCCCTGCCCCACTTCCTTGGCTCCGAAGGGGCCGTTGGCGTCGGGCTCCTCCACGAGGAACGTCTCCACCTCCGGCATCTCCTTCGTCGTCGGGCTCTTGTACTCGAGCAGCGAGGGAAACTTGTGAACGACGTTGCCGGCGGCGTCCGTGCGATACGCCATCTCCTCCATCATCGCCTCGCCAAGCCCCATGTAGACGGAGCCCTCGACCTGGCCCATCACGAGGACCGGGTTGATGCACTTTCCGACGTCGTGCGCGATCCAGACCTTCGGGACCGTGTAGAGACCCGACTCCGGATCGACCTCGACCTCGACGATGGCGGCCGAGTAGGAGTAGGCCGGCGAGGGCCCCACACCCGCGCCCCGGTAGCGGCCTGCCGAGGGTGGCGGCGAATAGGAGCCAACCGTGCCGAGGGTCCCGAATCGCGACTCGGCCAGGGCGACCGCCTCCGGAAACGTCATTCCCTTTCCCGGATCCTCGACGTCGAAGACACGACCCTCGGCAAACCCGACGCGCTCCTGCGGGATCTCGAGCTTGACGGCCGCCGCGGCGGACAGCATCTCCCGGGCCCGCTCGGCGGCCTGGATCGCGGCGTTGCCGGTCATCAGGGTCACGCGCGAGGAGTAGGAGCCGAGATCGACCGGCGTCAGATCGGTGTCCCCCGTGACGATGCGGATGTCGAACGGATCGATTCCCAGCATCTCGGCGACGATCGAGGCCAGGATGGAGTCGGAGCCCTGCCCGATGTCTGTCGAGCCGCAGAAAACGGCAACCCCGCCGCTGCGGTCGAGCTTGAGCTGCACGCCCGACTGGGGCATCGAGTTCCAGTAGATCGGCAGGCCCGCCCCGCACAGGTACGAGGAGCACGCGAGGCCGAGGCCGCGCCCGTACGGGAGCCTGCCGCGGCGCTCCTTCCAGCCGGAGGCCCCGACCACCTTGTCGATGCAGGCCCCGAGGCCCATCGAGCCGACGCGCAGGAAGTTGGCGGTCAGGGTGTTGGCCGGATGCAGGTGGCGGCGCCGGATGTCGGCGGGATCGAGTCCCAGATCGCAGGCGATCCGGTCGAGCTGCGCCTCGAGCGCGAAGCGCGGCTGCGGAGTGCCGTGGCCGCGCTTGGGGCCGCACGGGGGCTTGTTGGTGAAGACCCGCGCTCCCTCGAAGCGGTAGGCCGGAATCTCGTAGGTCACCGTCTGCAGGGCGCCGGTGTAGTAGGTCGAGGCGACGCCGTAGGAGCCGTAGCCGCCGCCGTCGAGCACCGTCTGGAAATGCATCGCCGTGATCGCGCCATCCTTCGCGACTCCCGTGCGCACCTTCATCAGGGTCGGGTGCCGGCCGCGGTGGCAATAGAAGACTTCCTCTCGGGTGAGGCAGATCTTCACGGGGCGGCGCGTCACGCGCGAGAGGTGCGCGACGACGATCTCGTGGTTGAAGGGATCGGACTTTCCCCCGAAAGCGCCGCCGTTGGGCGTGGCGATGACGCGGATCTTCGCGGCGGGCATTCCGAGCACCCGGGCGAGCGCCCGGTGAACGTAGTGCGGCGTCTGCGTCGAGGACCAGAGGGTGAGCTTCCCGTCCGGGCCGAAGTCGGCGACCGAGGCGTGCTGCTCGAGGGGCAGGTGCGTGCTCCCCTCGTAGAAGTACAGGTCCTCGTAGATCCGGTCGGCCCGCGCGAATCCTCGCTCGGTGTCGCCGAACTCCATCGCGATGAGCTTGTGGATGTTGCCGGAGTCGCCGTAGTCGTGGATCGGCGGCGAGGCGGGGCGCAGGCCTTCCTCGATCGATCCCACGGGCGCGAGCTTCTCGTACTCGACCTCGATCGCGGCGAGGGCTTCGGCGGCCGCATCCTCGTCCACGGCCGCGACGGCGGCGACCGGATCGCCGACGAAACGCACCCGGTCGATGCACAGGGCGTGCTCGTCCTGCGACACCGGCAGGATCCCGAAGGAGACCGGAAGATCCCGCCCCGTCGCCACGGCGACGACTCCCGGCGCCGCGAGGGCCCGGGACGCGTCGATCCGGACGATGCGCGCGTGCGCGAGCCGCGAGCGGAGCAGCTTGCAGTGAAGCATGCGCGGCAGCGCGACGTCGTCGGCGAACCGCGTCTGCCCGGTCACCTTCGCGGCCGCGTCCACCTTGGGATACGGGCGGCCGACGACTCGGGTGAGCTTGCGGGTCACGGCTTCCTTCGCTCGTCGCTTCCGTCGCGAACCACGGGCAACAGCAGACTGTCGTCATAGTCGAATCCGTAGAGCGTCTCCCGTCGCGGTTCGACGGGCTCGCCGCGCATCCACGCGGCCGCGAGCTCCACCGCCTCGAAGATCTTGACGTACCCGGTGCAGCGGCAGAGATTGCCGGCGAGGGCCTCTCGAATCTCGGAGAGCGACGGCTTCGGGTTCTTCGCCAGGAGCGCCTTTGCGGTGAGGAGGAACCCCGGCGTGCAGTAGCCGCACTGCGCGGCGCCCAGGTCCGCGAAGGCTTTTTGCAGCGGGTGAAGGCCGGCGCCTCCCGCCATGCCCTCCACGGTCTCGACGCTCCGGCCGGCGCACTCCAGGCCCAGGCACAGACACGAAAGGACGGCCTTCCCGTCGAGCAGCACGGCACAGGTTCCGCACTCGCCCAGCTCGCAGCCGTGCTTGGTGCCGGTCAGCCCGAGGTCCTCCCGCAGCACCTCGAGGAGAGTCTTGTGCGGCGCGAAGGCCGCCTCGACCGCCTCGCCGTTGACGACGAAGCGGACGTGGGCCTTTGCCAGATCGTCGGAAGCAGGTTTACTCTTGCGAGGCATCCAGGCGACTCTAATCCTTTTGTTATCAGAAGGAAAGAATGCAGAATTGATCTGACCGGTCAGCCAGAATCAGGCCCTTCCACCTATCTCATTGAACCTCGGACTGTTGACCGCGTGGTGGCAACGTTACTCTTCGCCTCGATGAAACCAGAGACGCTCTTCGTCCGCGCCGGCAATCGGATCGATCCGGAGACCGGGGCGATCGCCCCGCCCATTCATCTCTCGACGACCTACGCGCGCGACGAGGCCAACGAGCTGATCGGACCCACTCAGTACATCCGCGAAGGGAACCCGACGCAGTCGCTGCTCGAGGAGGCGCTGGCGGCGCTGGAAGGCGGGCAGGCCGCTCTCGCCTTCGGCTCCGGGATGGCTGCCGGAGTCGCCCTGCTCCAGACGCTCGAGCCGGGCTCGCACCTGATCCTGCCGGACGATGCCTACTACGGATACCGGGTCGCGGCATTCGACTTCCTGAAGCCCTGGGGCATCCGGACGGACCTGGTGGCGATGGAGAGCCTGCCGGCGCTTTCCGCGGCGATCCGCCCGGAAACCCGCATCGTCTGGCTCGAGACGCCCTCCAATCCTCTGATGAAGGTCACCGACCTGGCCGGCGCGATCGCCGTCGCGCGCAAGGCCGGTGTCGCGACCGTCGTGGACAACACGTTCGCCACCCCGGCTCTCCAGCGCCCGATCGCGCTCGGCGCCGACGTCGTCCTGCACGCGACGACCAAGTACATCGGCGGCCACAGCGACGTGCAGGGGGGCGCGCTCGTCTTCGCGCGAAAGACGGAGCTCTTCGAGAAGACCCTGCATGCGCGGCACATTCTCGGAGCGGTCGCTTCTCCCTTCAACTCGTGGCTCGCGCTGCGGGGATTGCGGACGCTCCCCCTCCGGATGGAGCGGCACAGCGCCAACGCCCTGGCGGTGGCCCGCTTTCTCTCGGCCCACCGGGCGGTCTCCGCCGTGCACTACCCCGGCCTCGAGAAGGATCCCGGCCACGCGGCCGCAATACGGCAGATGTCGGCCTTCGGAGGCATGCTCTCCTTCCGTGTCCGGGCCGGGCGCGATGCCGCCATCCGGGTCGTGACCCGGGCCCGGCTCCTCACGCGGGCGACCTCGCTCGGAGGCGTCGAGAGCCTGATCGAGCACCGCGCGACGAGCGAAGGACCGACCTCGCGGACCTCGCCCGACCTGATCCGGCTCTCGATCGGCCTCGAGCATTCCGACGACCTGATCGCCGATCTCGAGCAGGCGCTGGCGGATTAGAACCGCCGGACCCCCGTTCGACGGCCGCCGACGGGGACTACAATCCGCCTTCGAGGAGGACCCGCCGTGAAATCCCGAAGGCTTCTGGCGGCCGCAGCCATCGTCGCGATCGGCGCCGCGTACTACTACTGCAACACCCAGGTCAATCCCGTCACCGGAGAGAAGCAGCACGTCACGCTCACGCCCCAGGACGAGGTCGCGCTGGGACTCCAGTCGGCGCCGCAGATGGCGAGCCAGTTCGGGGGCCTCTATCCCGACCGGGACGCGCAGCAGTACGTCCGATCGATCGGCCAGAAGGTCGTCGCCGGAAGCGATGCGAAGAAGTCCCCCTACCCGTTCGACTTTCACCTGCTCGCCGATCCGCGTACCGTCAACGCCTTTGCCTTGCCCGGAGGTCAGGTCTTCCTGACCGCGGGGCTCTTGAAACGCCTCGGCAGCGAGGCCGAGCTCGCCGGCGTGCTCGGGCACGAGGTGGGCCACGTCGTTCACCGCCACTCCGCCGAGCACCTCGCCAAGCAGCAGTTCACGCAGGTTCTCGTCGGCGCTGCGGCGGTGGCCAGTTCCGACGACCAGTCCGGAGGCCGCCAAGCGGCGGCGATCGCGGCGCTCGTCGGGGAGGTCGTCAACCTGAAGTTCTCCCGTACGGACGAGCTCGAGGCGGACACTTATGGCGTCGACGCCCTAGGGAAGGCCGGCTACGATCCGCGCGCGCTGGCGGAGGTGATGGACGTCCTGAAGGCTTCGAGCGGCGGCTCGGGACAGCCGGAGTTTCTCTCCTCCCACCCGGATCCCGGCAACCGCCGGGAGAACATCGAGGCCGAGATCGCGCGCCTCTACCCCGGCGGCGTTCCGTCCGGGCTCGCCCAGGGAGACGCGGCCGCGTTTTCCGCGGTTCGAGAGCGCGTCGCGGCCGGCGCCGGGGCTCATCCACAGGACGCCGGGGGCCGCGGCGGCGAATCTCAAGAGAATTGAAAACGCTCCGCCGGGCGCCCGGATATCGTCCATAGTTCCGATCGCTTTTCCCGAGAGGAGCGATCGTTGCGCGTCCGTCTGCTCGTGCTGGCGGTCCTGTTTCACGCCGCGGCGGCGGCCGCGGACCAGACCGTCAACATCGGTCCCGGCCTGGCCTTCAGCCCGCCGACCGTCGCCGTCGCCCCGGGCGAGACTGTGACCTGGATCTGGCAGGACGCCCCGCACTCCTCGACCAGCGATGCGACCTCGGGGCCGGAGGTCTGGAACTCGGGCGTGCAGGGAACCGGCGCGACCTTCTCGCACACCTTCCAGACCCCCGGCGACTACTCCTACTACTGCCTCGTCCACAGCTTCCCCGGCGGCACCTTCATGAACGGTCTGGTTCGCGTGGGGGAGCCCACGGCGACGCCGACCGTCACGCCGACGCGTCCCCCCACACGGTTGCCGGGAGGTCCGGCCGCCATTCCCTCCCTCTCCGGCGCCGGACGCCTGCTGCTCGGCCTCGCCCTGGCGGCGGCCGCGGTGCTGCTGCTCTCCTTCGCGCGGCCGCGCTGACCGAGACGCAGGACTTCGGGGGCTCGCCCCCAGGAGCGCGGAGGTGCCGCCGGCTTTGGACCTTAGAATGCCCGTGTGAGGCCCCTGCGCATCCTGCTCGTCGTCGGCACCCGGCCGGAAGCAATCAAGCTCGCTCCCGTCGTCCGGCGGCTGCGTCAGGAGCCCGATCGCTTCGAGGCGGTCCTCTGCGCGACCGCGCAGCACCGGGAGATGCTCGACCAGGTTCTGGAGGTCTTCGGCCTCGAGCCCGACGTCGATCTCGACCTGATGCGCCCGGGCCAATCGCCCAACGAGGTGGCCTCCCGCGTCTTCGCCGCGCTGGACCCGCTGCTCGGGCGCACGGCGCCCGACTGGCTCATCGTCCAGGGAGACACGACCACGGCGATGTGCGCCGCGGTCGCGGCCTTCCACCGGCGCGTGCGCGTGGGACATGTCGAAGCGGGCCTCCGGACGGGGGACTTTCAGCGCCCCTTCCCGGAGGAGATGAACCGGCGCGTCGTGGACCTGATCGCCGACGCCTACTTCGCGCCGACGGCGCGGGCCGCGCGCGCGCTCGCGTCCGAGGGCGTCGAGGAGGCGAAAATTCACCTGACCGGCAACACGGTCGTCGACGCCTTGCTCGAGATCGCCCGGCGGGAAGGAGACGAGCCGGAGACGGACTCGGTGCTCATCACGGCGCATCGCCGCGAGAGCTTCGGCCCGCCGCTGGCGGCGGTCGTGCGGGCGATCGCGCGGCTGGCTCGCGCCTTTCCGCGCACGCGCTTCCTCCATGTCGTTCACCCGAACCCGAACGTCCTCGCGGCGGTCCGCGCAAACGAGGGGCTGCCCAACGTCGAGCTGCTCGAGCCGCTCGACTACCGCGGTCTCGTGCGCCTCCTGCGTGCGAGCCGGCTCGTCCTGACCGACTCGGGCGGGATCCAGGAGGAGGCGCCGACTTTCGGAAAACCCGTGCTGGTGCTGCGCGAGAAGACCGAGCGTCCCGAGGGGGTGGAGGCGGGGCTCGCGAAGCTCGTCGGGACCGACGAGGACGCCATCGTCGCCGAGGCGTCGCGCCTGCTCTCGGACGCCTCCGCCCGCCGCCGCATGACCGAAGGCGGCAACCCTTACGGCGACGGGCGCGCCGCGGGCCGCATCGCCGACGCGCTCGCCGGCCGGCCATACGAGGGGTTCGAGCCCGCTTCCCGAGCCTCCGTCGGGCCTTCGCTCTCGGCGCCGTGAGGCCCGAGTGGGAGAAGGGCTTGCGCGGGCGTCTCTACGCCCTCGGGCGGAGCCTGGTTCCCCTGTCCTTGCGGCGGGCCCTGCGGCGTCGCGTCGCCACCGAGAAGCTCCTCGGCATCCGAAAGCCCGAGATCGAGGTTCCGCGCTTCGCCTTCGACCCGAACGAGGCTCCCCCCGGCCGCCCCGACGTCCTCTTCCTTCCCGTCATCGCCTGGTCGTATCGCCGCCAGCGGCCGCAGCAGCTGGCCGAGGCTCTCGCCCGCCGCGGGCGCCGCGTCTTCTACGGGGCGATCCGAGGGCCAGGCGAGCCGGAAGCGCCGACCGGCGCCGCCGCGGGAGTTCTCCTGCTGCCGATCGCGGGCGTGCGGCGCGAGGACCCGGCCGATCGGCGCCTGGAAGGGCGCGCGCTCGAGGAGGCGTTCGCTTCGCTCGAGCGCGCCCGTGACGACTACGGCCTGCTCGAGGCGGTCTTGATCGTCCAGACGCCGTTCTGGGCGCCGCTCGCGCGGCGCCTGCGGGAGCGGTTCGGCTGGAAGATCGTGTACGACTGTCTGGACGCGCACTCGGGCTTCCCCGCCAACCGGCCCGGCGTTCTCGCGGAGGCCGAAGAAGGCCTCGCCACGACCGCGGACCTGGTCGTCGCGACCTCGGAGATCCTCCGGACGCGCCTCTCAAGGTGGAACGCCGGGGCGCGTCTTCTTCCCAACGCCTGCGACAGCCATCTCTTCGACGACGTCCCGGACCGGCCGCGCGGCCGCCAGCCGCTCACGGTCGGATACGTGGGGGCCGTCGACGAGTGGTTCGACGCGGAGCTCTTCGAGCGTTTGGCCGCCCTGCGCCCCGAGTGGCGTTTCGAGATCGTGGGGGGGCGGGAAGGGGACCGCGCGCCCTTCGGCGAAAAGCTCGGGAACGTGGCGTTCCGGGGCGAGCGGCCGCACGGCGAGCTGCCCGAGCTGCGGGCGGGGTTCGACGTCGAGATCATCCCGTTTCGCTTGACGGATCTGACGCATGCCGTCGACCCGGTGAAGCTGTACGAGGCCGCCGCCGCGGGCCGGCCGGTCGTCGCAACGCCGCTCGACGCGCTGGCTCCCTTCGCCACACGGGGGCTCGTGCGGCTGGCGGCCTCGGCGGAAGACTTTGCCCGCGCGATCGCCGACGCGGCCGCGGAAGGGCCGGAGCAAGCCGCCCGGCGCCGCGATTTCGCCCGCGAGAATACCTGGGACCACCGGGCGGCGGATCTGGACGGCTGGGTGCGCGGGCTCTACCGCTCGGTCTCGGCCGTCGTCGTGACGCACGACGCGATCGAGATGACGCGCCTCTGTCTGGCTTCCCTCGACCGGCGAACCGACTGGCCGAACTTCGAGCTCCTCTTCGTCGACAACGGCTCGACCGATGGAACGCGCCCGTGGCTGGAGGAGGAGGCGGCGCGCCGCGGCGAGGACTTCCGGGTGATCGCCTTCAGGGAGAATCGCGGCTTCGCCCCCGCAGCCAACTCGGGGGCGGCCGCCTCCCGGGGCGAGTTGATCTGCTTTCTCAACAACGACACCGTGGTGACGCGCGGCTGGCTGTCCTCTCTCACGCGCCACCTGGAGCGGGACGCCTCGCTCGGCATGATCGGGCCGTCCACCAACGAGATCGCCAACGCCGCGAAGGTGCCCGTGGGCTACCGCGACCCCGAGGAGCTCGAGCCGTGGGCGCGAGCCTTCACACGCGAGAACGCGGGGCGCGCCGAGCCGATCGACATGCTGGCGTTCTTCTGCGTGCTGGTGCCCCGGAGCGTCCTGGAGGCGGTGGGGCCGCTCGACGAGCGGTTCGCCGTGGGCATGTTCGAGGACGACGACTACTGCCGGCGCGTGAGGCAAAAGGGTTGGACGCTCGCCGTGGCGCGCGACAGCTTCGTGCACCACTGGGGACGCGGCAGCTTCCGCCGAATCTCGGAGGAGGAGTACCTGCGGATCTACCGGGAGAACCGGGAGCGCTTCGAGCGCAAGTGGGGAGCGGGGCATCCCGCGCCTTCCGCCCCGGAGCCCGGTCCGAGGCAACGTTAAACTCACGGCATGAAGCGTTCCCCGGGGCGGACGCGTTGAGCGCCGCCGGCCAGCCGCCGCGGCGTTCCGCGCCTGCCGTCTACGACTCCGCCCGAATCGGGCCGCGCGCCCTGGAAGAGGCCCGCGCGCTCTGGGCGTACCGCGGCCTCGTCCACGAGCTCGTCGTGCGGGACATCAAGGTTCGCTACAAGCGCTCGATCCTGGGGGTGACCTGGACGATGCTGGGGCCGCTCCTGAACATGGTGACGCTGACGATCGTCTTCTCGGCGCTCCTGAAGACCGCCATCGCCAATTACCCCGTCTACTTCATGACCGGGTTCCTCTTCTGGAACTTCTTCTCGCAGAGCACCTCCTCGGCCGCCGTCCAGACGCAGGACGCCAACGCGATGGCGAGGCGCACCTTCGTGCCCCGCTCGGTCTTCGTGGCGGCGGCCATCGGCGTCGCGCTGGTCAACCTCGTGCTGTCGCTCGTGCCGCTGCTCGGCATCCTGGCCGTCACGCGGTTCCCGCTCCACGCGACGTGGGTCTTCCTTCCGGTCTCGATCCTGATCGGCGCGCTCTTCGCGGCCGGAGTCGCCCTCTTCCTCTTCTCGCTCGCCTCGCGCTTCTCGGACGTGCGCGAGATGTACACCGTCCTCGTGCAGGTCTGGTTCTACCTGACGCCGGTCGTGTACCACATCTCGATCGTGCCCGTGCGATGGCGCGTCCCGATCTGGCTGAACCCGATGTATCACCTCGTCCAGACCTTCCGGGACCCGATCTACGCCGGCACGCTCCCGGCGGCGCGGCCGCTGCTCGTGTCGCTGGCGTTCGCCGCCGTGACGTTCCTCTCGGGCTGGATCTACTTCTGCAACCGCAAGGAAACCTTCGCCCTGGTTGGCTGAGCCCGGCATGAGCGTCGCGATTCGCCTCCAGGACGTCCATGTCACGTATCTCGTGCCCCGCGAGCGGATCCGGTCGTTGAAGGAGTACGCGATTCGCAAGTTGAAGCGCCGGATCTTCTTCGACCAGTTCGAGGCGCTGCGCGGAGTCTCCTTCGAGGTCGCCCACGGCGAAGCGCTGGGCATCGTCGGGCCCAACGGCGCCGGCAAGAGCACGGCCCTGCGCGTCATCGGGCGCATCGTCCCGCCGACCGGGGGCCGGGTCGTCGTGGCGGGACGCGTCGCACCGATCCTGGAGCTGGGACTGGGGCTCCACGGCGAGCTGACCGGCCGCGAGAACGTGATGCTTCAGGGGGCGCTGCTCGGCTTCTCGCGCGCCGAGATGAAGCGACGCATGGACCGCATCGTGGCCTTCGCCGAGCTCGAAGACTTCATCGACGCGCCGCTGCGGACCTTCTCGACCGGCATGGCGGCGCGGCTCGCCTTCTCGGTCGCGACCGACGTCGATCCCGACATCCTCCTGATCGACGAGGTCCTCTCGGTCGGGGACGAGCGCTTCCAGATCAAGTGCGAGGCGCGCATGAACGAGTTCCGCCGCTCGGGGAAGACGATCGTCTTCGTCTCGCACTCCGCGCGCCAGGTCAACGAGGTCTGTGACCGGGCCGTCTGGATCCACGAGGGGCGCGTCGTGCGCGACGGGCCGGCCCGCGAGGTCACGGAGGCCTATCATCAGTGGTCGATCGGCGGAGGCGAGCTCGCCCCGGGTCTCGCCGAGCAATAACCGCGCGCGAGCACGGCACGCGCGCCTCCGCGAGCCTTTCAGAAGGGAGTCCGCATGGCCTCCCTCAACTTCGTCTTCGTCTTCTCGCTGATCGCCTCCGGGACGGCGGCCGGTGCTCTGGCGGGCAGGCGACCCGGGCGCCGAGCACCGACGGCTCGGGAGACAGCGTCCTGACGATTCCCGCCGTCGCTTGCGGCGCGCAGCACTCCGACACTCCCTACACGACCCTGACCGGCGAGCGCTGTCGCAATGGCGGACCGGGCGGCTCCGAGGCCGGCGTGTTCTTGCCGGCGGGCGCCCTGGTCACCCAGCTCGAGCTCGATGGCTGCGACACCTCCGTGACGGCGACCCTTTCCGCGCAGCTCCTGGCGTGAGCCGGCGGCAGCTGCTCGGTTCTGGAACAGGTCGAATCGGGCCAGGCCGAAGCCCTCGGATGCGCGGCGTTCCGCGGAAACTTCTGTCCGAACCAGCCCGTGACGCGCGGCGAGATCGCAAAATTCCTGGCCAACACGCTTGGATTGCACTGGCACGGACCGGCCGTTCGATGGCCGAGCGGGCCTTCAAGGCCCGTAGAGGTCCAATCCCATCGCGTTCGCGAGGAACTTGGCCATCTCCGAGCGCTTGACCGAAGGGGACGCGCAGTACTGGGTCGGCGAGCAGCCCGCGATCACGCCGCGCGCCCAGAGGTAGTGCGCGTGCTTGCAGAAGGGGTCGGCGGCCGGCACGTCCGCAAAATGCACGTTCGGGCTCGTCGTGCTGCAGTCGTAGGAGCGTCCCGTGTTCGGGTCCGGGCCGTAGGAGACCGGGACGGCCGGCCCGCCTCCCGGCGCCCGCATCGCCCTCGCGACGAAGCCGGCCATCTCGAGGCGCGAGACCGTCGCGGCCGGGCAGTAGAGCGTCGCCGAGCAGCCGAGCGTCACGTTCTGCGCCCCCAGGTAGTGCGCGTGCTTGCAGAACGAGTCCGTTGGCGCGACGTCGGAAAAGACGGACGCGCCGCCGGCGGCGCAGTTGTAGGTCTTGCCGTTCCAGGTTCCGGCCGACGGGACGTTGCCCCCGCCGCGGGCAAGGGCATTCGCGATGAAGATCGCCATCTGCGAGCGCGGGACCGAGGCGTTCGGACAATAGGCCCCGGCGGCGCACCCCGAGGTGACGCCGTTGTGAAGGAGCGTCTCGATCCTGGCGTAGAAGGGATTCGACCGGGGGACGTCGCCGAAGCTGTCGCCGACGTGGAGCGTCCACTTCTTGATCCCCGTCGTCGAGAGCGTCTCGTTGAAGGTCGCGTCCCAGTGCGCCGCCGGCCTCGTGGCGGGCCTGGAGACCCCGAAGCGGTAGCAGTTGCCCGTTGCGGATCGGCAGTCGACCGTCGCGCCGTCGCCCGTGAGGACCGCCGGGACCGATCCGTAGGAGGCCGACGCGTCCGCCAGCGTGTAGGAGACGCCCGCGGGACCTGCCAGGGCCGAGGCCGTCCCGGTCAGAGCCGCCGCGGCGGTCCCCTGGTAGGTCCACGTCGGCTCGACGAGAACGGACTCGCCCGGCTCGAGAACTCCGTTGCCGTCCGATACCGTCCCGGCGCCCGCGTGGACGTCCACCGCCAGCGGACCGGCGACCTGCGGCATGTAGCCGAGCTTCACGACCTCGAAGTCGCTCGGGCCGAGCGCCCCAAAGGCCGGGTTCAGGATGCCGTTGTCCCAGCGCGTGTCGAAGGTGCCGCTGACGTAGAGGTCCGTCCCGTTGTCCGCCATGATCAGGCCGTACTTCTTCATGGCCCGGAAGATCTTCTGGACCGCCGGGTCGAAGCCCGAGATGTCCCTGGACGCCTTGAGTCTCAGGCGCGCCCCCATCGGAACGGCCCCCGCCTGCGAGCCCGCGTCGTGCGAGGCGGGATAGACGTAGCCGTTCGAGTCGCGAAGCGTCACGCGGAAGGCATGCTCGATCTCTCCCGGCCCGTAGACCTCGTCGTAGCGCACGAGGCCGGGCAGGATCGCGAGGCCCGCGGCGTCGCCCGAGGTCCACGTGTCGGGACGGCGCCCGTTCTTCTTCAGGTCCCAGAACGCGCCCGAGCCCGCCTTCCAGCGGCTGTTGGCCGTGTCCCACTGCAGCGCGTAGAGCTCGTACAGCGCCTCGTTGTCCTGGTCGAGGATCAGCATGTGCCGGTCGCCGCTCGTGCCGTTGGTTCCGGACTTCCCTCCCTCGATCCAGTGCGGCTGCGTGATCGCTTCGTCGGGGATGGGGTAGAAGAGGGTTCCCTGGTGCGTCGCGTAATCGACGCCGTCGCTCTCGTCCCAGTAGAGAAACGTCACGGCTTTCTTCGCCTGGCTGCCCGACACGACGACGTAGGGGAAGCCGTAGATCCCGATGCTCCCCGGGCTCACCTCGCCGCCGAAGTCCGGATGCATTCCGCCCACCCCGCCCGCGGCGATGAAAGCGATGAAGCCCGCGGAGCCGGGATCGACCGGGGCGTTCGAGATGTCGAGGTTCCACCAGTTGGAGCGCGGGAAGAGGGGCAATGGCGGCGGCACGGGGCCGCCGATCGTCGCGCCGCGGCCCGGCGCACCCGCAACGAAGAGTGCGGCGAGGAGAAAGAAGAGCCGGAGGCCGGCGCTCGTTTCTCCCCGCCCCGGCAGAGAGTCGGTGTCGTGCATGGTCAGGCCTCTCTCTCGATCGAACGCCTCCCTCCTCCTATGGCGCCAGGGGAATCGAGAAAGCGCGGGCGAGAAACGCGGCCATCTGCGCGCGGGTGACGTTCTGGTTGGGGCAGTACTTGCCGCCGCCGCAGCCGCTGGTGATCCCGCGCCGCGAGAGCTCCTCGATGAAGGCCGCGAACGGGTCCGTCGGCGCCACGTCGCCAAAGATCCCCGTCGGCGGCTGCGAAGGAACGTAGCCGCCCCCGTCGTGGGCCTTGAGCAGGAACTTGGCCATCGGAGCGCGCGTCACGGGGACGGTCGGGCAGAAGTTGCCCGAGCCGCAGCCGGCCGTGATCCCCTCGGCCGAAAGCTGCTCGATGAAGGCGGCGGCGAAGTCGCCCTTCGCGACGTCGCCGAAGACCGTGCCCGAGGCGGCCGGCGGCGCGTAGCCGGAGCCATGGGACGCGCGCAGCAGGAGGATCGCCATCTGGTCGCGCGTGACGGCGACCTCGGGACAGAAGAGGCGGGCGCCGCATCCCTCGGTGATGCCGGCGTCGGCGATGCCCTCGATCGGCCGCCGGAGAAGATGGGAGAGCGGGACGTCCAGGAACATGTTGGTCACGGCGAAGCTCTTGCCCGCCGAAATGCCGCCCCCCGGCGACGGGTTCGACACGGTCACCGTCGCGCTTCCGGCCGCGGCGACATCTGATGCCGCGACCGTCATGGTCAGCCGGGTGCGGGAGACGTAGGTCGTCGCTCGCGCCGAGCCGTTCCAGGCAACGAGAGAGGCGGGCGTGAAGCCCGTGCCGTCCACGCTCAGCGTGAAGGGGGGGTCGCCCTTGACCGCGGCGAACGGCTTGAGCGCCGCGATCGCGGGAAGGGCGTAGGAAGTGGGACCGACGATCCGGCGCACCGCGCCCGAATGCTCGACGACGTAGAGCTCGCCGGCTTCGTCCTGTCCGAAGGAGCTGATGAACTGGGAGCTCGCGATCTGCCGGCGCGACCAGATGCCCGCGCTGTCGCGGGTGACGCCCCAGATCTTCCCGGAGCAGTAGTCGCCGAAGACGTAGACGCCGTAGAGCTGCGGCGAGAGGCTCCCGCGATAGACGTAGCCGCCCGTGACCGAGCATTCCGGCGAATGCGGGTACTCCAGAATCGGGAGCTCGAGTGTCCCGTCGTTGCAGCCTGTCGAGGGGTTGTAGCAGTGCAAGCCTTCCATCCGCCGCCAGCCGTAGTTCACGCCGCCGGCTCCTCCGGAGGGTTCGAAGTCGACCTCCTCGTAGAGCCTCTCCCCGACGTCGCCGATCCAGAGATCGCCGCTTGCAGGGTCGAAGCTGAACCGCCAGGGATTGCGCAGTCCGTAGTCCCAGACCTCGTTGCACGCCGTCGCGCTGCCGGCAAACGGATTGTCGGCAGGAATGCCGTAGGGAGCTGCCTGAGACTGGTTGCACGGCACGGCACCCGTCGCGTCGACGTCGATCCGGAGGATCTTGCCGAGCAGCTCCCCGGGGTTCTGCGCGCGGTTGCCGGGGTCTCCCCCGGCGCCGCCGTCGCCCATCGCGATGTAGAGGTAGCCGTCGGGGCCGAACTGGAGCTGACCTCCGTTGTGGTTGGGGTAGGGATCCGGAACCGTCAGCAGGATCGTGGCGCTCGCCGGGTTGGCCACGTTCGGGTTCGCGGAGACCTTGTAGCGGGCGATCACCTCATCCCCGTTGGCGTCGGTGTAGTCGACGAAGAAGTAGCCGTTGCTCGCGTAGTTCGGATGGAAGGCGAGCCCCAGAAGCCCCTGCTCCCCGCAGCCGACGGCGGGATTTCCGCAGGTCGTCAGCGAAGAAATGTCGAGGAACGTGCCCAGAAGCTGGTAGGCCGCGTTGTAGGCGAGGATCTGCCCTCGCTGCTGGACGACGAAGAGGCGGCCCGTGCCGTCGCCGGCGTTCACCAGCCCGACAGGGAGTGTCAAGCCGGTCGCGATGACGGCCTGCAGGGCGACGTCGGGAGCGGGCTGGCCGGAGAGCCGCGCCGGAGGCGCCGCCAGCGCCAGGGCGCAGAGGCACCCGAGTACCCATCGAGAGAGATCTGTTCCCCGGATCCTCAAGTTCTGTCCTGTTATTGAGCCGTGTTCGCGGCCCCGGAACCCTGGCGATTGTAACCCGGCGGTCCCCGCCCTTTAGGCGCCCCTAAGGGGAGACCGCCAGAGCCGGCGCCATTGTTCGGCCTCCTCGTCCCAGGTTGGAACGCAAGACATCGCGTTCGCGCGGATCTCCGCGAAGGCGTCGGGCGCCCGAAAGTAGGCGCGGGCGAGGCTCTCCGCCTCCAGCAGGTCCGGACGGCCGCCGTCGGACCGCACGAGGAACCCGTTCCAGCCGTGGCGCAGGAACTCGGCGTTCGATCCGTGCGCCGTCGCGATCACGACGACGCCCGCGGCCAGCGCCTCGGCCGTCGAGAGCGAGAATCCGTCCACCCACTCGGTCAGATAGAGCATCAGGCCGTAGCCCGCCATCCGGCTCTCGATTTCGCTCTGCGCGAGCTCGCCTTGAACGCGGGCCCACTCTGGAAGCGCCGCCCGAGCCGAGGCCGCCGCGTCGTCGGCCCAAAGACGTTCGGACCCGTAGACGTCGAGCCTCGCGGCGGGAAACTCCGCCCGCAGCCGTCCCAGGACCTCTACCGCCTCGCGCAATCCCTTGAACGGGTGACTCGCGTAGATCGCCGCGAAGGGATCGCGCCCGGCGGTCTCCTCCGCTCGGCGACGCCGCCGCACGGCCTCGCCGGGAATCACGACCACCCGATCCGGCGGATGCCCCCATTCATCCACCGCGCGGCGGGCGAGGAACCTCGCCGGCGCGACGCACCAGTCGATCCGGCCCGGCGGCGGCTCGACGCGGTTGGGGCCGTTCAACCAGAAGAGGCGGCGGGCCGCGCGAATGTCCTCGACGCCCGGCTGCCGGAAATGACCGATCGAGCCGGTCACGAAGATCCCGACGTCGTAGTCTCCGGCGGCGTGCCCGATCTCGCGCACCTCGACGCCGCCGCCACGGCCCTCGCGCACCGCGGCCCCGGCGATCGTGACCGGATGCCCCGCCCTCGCCCACGCCGCCGCGAGCTGGAGGATCGAGGCCTTGCCGCCCCCCATCGCGGACTCCGACACGCGCCCGCTCCACAGGCGGACGTTGGTGTCCGGGCAGACGACGACGACCGATTCCTCGGCCACGCGGCGAGTCTATGACGCCGTCGGCGCGGCC
>JBLMXY010000149.1:0-33183 GCA_050257975.1 Acidobacteriota bacterium | reverse complement strand
GCGTGCCGCTCATCAACAAGATCTACGCGACGCTGCGCCAGATCGCGGAACTGCTGCTCGGCCCCTCGCGCGCCGGCTCCTTCGGGCGCGTGGCGATCGTCGAGTTTCCGTCGCCGGGGTCGTGGGGCCTGGGCTTCGTGACCTCGAACGTCGCCGGCGAAGCGGGGGAGAAGACGGGGAAGAAGCTCTGCAGCATCTTCATCCCGAGCGCGGTGAATCCGACGACCGGCTTCCTGCTCGTCGTGCCCGAGGAGCGGGTGACGTACCTCGAGATGACGCCCGAGCAGGCGATGAAGATGGTGGTTTCCGCCGGGGCTCTTGTACCGGAGCCGGGCAAGGGACTCCCCGGCGCTGTCAACGCCCGGCCGCCCGGCTCCGAAAGAGAGTTTTCAAGTTAGCCCGGCGAGGTGAGCCGCGGTGGAGAGCCCCTAGCGGATCTCGGCGGCTCCAAAGTACGGCCGCAGCGCCTCGGGGATCTCGACCGAGCCGTCCGCCCGCTGGTAGTTCTCGAGCACGGCGATGAGCGTCCGCCCGATGGCGAGGCCCGAGCCGTTGAGCGTGTGGGCGAACTCGGGCTTCTCTCCCTCGGCGCGGCGGAAGCGGATCGACGCGCGGCGCGCCTGGAAGTCGCCGAAGGTCGAGCAGGAAGAGATCTCGCGGTAGGCGTTCTGTCCCGGAAGCCATACTTCGAGGTCGTAGGTCTTCGCCGCGCCGAACCCGAGGTCTCCCGTGCAGAGCGAGACGACGCGGTAGGGGAGCTGCAGCCGCCGCAGCACCTCTTCGGCATGGCCGGTCAGGCGCTCGAGCGCCGCGTCCGAGTCCTCCGCCGTCGTGATCGTCACGAGCTCGACCTTCTCGAACTGGTGCTGCCGGATCATCCCGCGGGTGTCGCGGCCGGCGGCGCCCGCCTCGGCCCGGAAGCAGGACGTGCAGGCGGTGTAGAGAAGCGGCAGCGCCGAGGCCGGCAGGATCTCCTCGCGGTGGAGGTTGGTCAGCGGGATCTCGGCCGTCGAGATCAGGTAGTAGCCCTCGCGCGTCTTGAAGAGGTCTTCCTCGAACTTGGGAAGCTGCGAGGTGCCGAAGAGGCAGTCGGCGTTGGTCAGCGCGGGAGGATAGATCTCCTCGTAGCCGTGCTCGCGCGTGTGGAGGTCGAGCATGAAAGCGCCTAGAGCCCGGGAGAGCCGCGCGCCGGCGCCCTTCAAGACCGTGAACCGCGCGCCGGCGAGCTTCGCACCCCGCTCGAAATCGAGGATCCCGAGCGCCGGCCCGAGGTCCCAGTGGGCCTGAGGCTCGAAATCGAAGCGTCGCGGCTCGCCCCGCATCCGCTCGACGCGGTTGGCCGTCTCGTCCTTGCCGCGCGGGACGGTCGCGTGCGGGACGTTTGGAATGCGCGTCTCGACCTCGGCGAGCTCCGCGTCGTCGCGCTCGGCCTGCTCTTCGAGCCCGCGGATCTCCTCCTTGAGCTCCTTCATCTCGAAAAGAGCTTCCGGGGAAGGTTTGCCCTTGACCGCCGTGAGCTCGTTTCGCCGCCGCCGCTTTTCCTCGAGGCGCGTGACGCCTTCGCGCCGCCGCCGATCCACTTCCGCGAACCGCTCCAGGCCCGATCCGCCGAATCGCTCCGGGTACTCCGCGAGCAGACGCTGTGCGTTCTCCCTCAAGAAGTCGCGTGGTAGCATGAGCGAAGGCGAGTTATACCGCGCTTGGCACCGCGCCCGCACGACAACTTGAGCCGTCCCCTCCCGCTTCCCGACGTCGACGCCGTGATCGTCAATCGCGACGGTGGAGACTCTCTCTTCGCGGCAATCCGGTCCCTGAAGGCCCAGGAGGGCGTCGGTGTCTCCGTCCTCGTGGTGGACAACGCGTCGAGCCCGCAGGAGCGCGAGCGCCTCTCGCGCGAGGCGCCGGGTGTCCGCGTCGTCCCCTTCTCGCGCAACCTGGGCTTCGCCGGCGCCGCCAACGAAGGGATCGCGCGGACGCGCTCGGCCTACGTGCTTCTCCTGAACAACGACGCGACCGTCGAACGGGACTACGTCGCGCGCCTGGCCGCGCGGCTGGCGCTCGACGAGCGTCTCGCGGCGGTCCAGGGCCTGGTGCTGACCGACGACGGCGGCCGCGTCGACACGGCCGGCATCGAGTGGAGCGGCCGGGGCGAGGCGCTGCCCGTGCTGGCCGGCGCGCCTCCCTCGAACGCCCCGCGGAGCCCCTTCGAAGTCCCCGGAGTCTCCGCCACGGCCGCGCTCTATCGACGGGAGGCGCTCGCCTCGGTCGCCCCGCAGGGGCATGTTTTCGACGATTCGTTCTTCGCCTACTACGAGGACGCGGACCTCTCGCTGCGCCTGGCGCGCGCCGGCTGGCGCGCCGCGTGCGATCCGGGCGCGGTGGCCCGGCACGAAGGCTCGCGCACGGGCAGCCGGACGCCCTTCCGGCGCGCCGTCTGGACCTGCCGCAACCGATGGCGCACTCTCTTCCGCAATTTCGAGCCGCGCCGGATCCGCGCGAGCCTCGGGAGCCTCCTGCGTGCGGACCTGGCTCATGCTCGGCGGCTCGGTTGGCGAGGCGCCCTGCTGCCGCTGCTGGTGTGGCCCGGGTTGCCGGCCGAGGCCCTTCGGTTCCGCGCGGAGCCCGGGCGACTGGCGGAATGGCCTTCGGGCGCCGTAAAACCTGGTCCGTGACGAGAATCGTCTTTTCTTCCCCGGCCGGCCGCAGGGGGCGGGCGACGGAATTCTGCGCTTGAGCGGCAAGGCCGTTTCGGACATTGCCGTCGTCATCGTTTCCTGGAGGGACGCGGCGGAGCTGTACGACGCCGTGTCTTCGCTCGCGGCGGCGCGCTCGACGGTCCCGGCCGGAGGTCCGAGGGTCTCCCTGACCGTCGTGGTCAACGGCGCGACCGAGGTCCGGCGCGAGGAGGTGGAGACACGGTGGCCGGGCGCCGCCGTCCTCTTTAATCCGGAGAACCGCGGCTACGGCCCGGCCGCCAACCAGGGCGCCTTCGCGGCGGATGCCCCGGTGCTTCTCTTCCTGAACCCGGACACCCGCGCGGAAGGCGACCCGTTCTCGGAGATCGCCCGCGGGCTGCAGACCCATCCGGAGGCGGCGGCTCTCGCGCCGCGTCTCCTCGAGCCGGTGGATCGAGAGGCGCCCGGCGCCCCGTCCGGCCGCCTCGCCCCGCCCGGCCGCGAGGACCAGTTCACCTTCCAGCTCCGGCGATTGCCCACACTCGCGTCGGACGCGCGGGAACTGCTCCTCTGGGACCACCTTTTTCCCAACAACGCCGGCCGCCGGCGCTTTCGGTACGCGGACTTCGACCGCGACGCGCCGTTCGAGGTCGAGCAGGCCGCGGCCGCGGCGCTGGCGATCCGAACGAAGGTCTTCCGCCGAGTCGGAGGCTTCGCGGAAGAGTTCGTGCCGGCCTGGTTCGAGGACGTGGACCTGTGCGCGCGGCTGGCCACGACGGGAAAGATCCTCTACTGGCCGGGGGCGCGCTTCCGGCATCGCGGCGGCGTGGCATTGCAGCGCCTGGGTTACGCGCGGTTCCTGCCGATCTACTATCTCAACGCGCTCCGATACCGGCGCCGCCACTATGGTCTCGCGGCGCGCGGCACCTACCGCGCGCTCCTCCTAGCCGGAATGCTCCTGCGCCTCGCGGCGCTCCCGTTGCGGCGCTCCGAGCCGCGGCCGAAGGGCGAATCCGCCCGCGCCTACCTTGGCGTTCTCCGAGTCGCGCTTTCCCGCGATGCGGAGCGTCCCCGATGACCGACGTCTCGATCGTGCTCGTCACCCACGACTCCGCCGAGGACCTGCCGGTCTCGCTCGCGGCCGCGCGGGCGCAGCGCGGCGTCGAGGTCGAAACGATCGTGGTGGACACGGCATCGCGGGACGGCTCGGCGGATCTGGCGCGACGGATCGCGCCCGAGGCGAAAATGCTCGCGCTGCCCGAAAACGTCGGTTTCTCGGCGGCGATGAACGCCGGAATCGAAGTCTCCCGCGGGCGCTACGTGCTTTCGCTGAACCCGGACTGCCGGCTCGAGCCGGATTTCTCGGCCGTGCTTGCGGCGCGTCTCGACGGGCGGCCCGACGTCGGATCGGCCTCGGGGCGAATCCTGCGCGCCGAGGGCCTGGACCTCGAGCCGACGTCGCATCTGGACTCCGCGGGAATCGTCTTCCGGGCTTCGGGCCGGCACTTCGACCGGGGCTCGGAGGAAGAGGCGGCGGGCCGCTATCTCGTCGAGGAGGAGATCGCGGGGACGACCGGAGCGGCCGGCTTCTACCGGCGCGCGGCGCTCGAGAGCGCGAAGATCTCCACGGGCTATTTCGACGCCGACTTCTTCCTGTACCGGGAGGACGCCGACCTGGCCTGGCGGCTTCGTCACCTGGGATGGAGGTGCCTCTACGTGCCCGGCGCCGTGGCGTACCACCGCCGGCGAAACCTCCCCTCGCGGCGCCGCCAGATGTCCCAGGCCGCAAACTTCCACTCGGTCAAGAACCGGTTTCTCCTGCGCATCAACAACCAGACGGCTGCCGAGTTCCTGGCGACCCTCATCCCGACTGCCGCCCGCGACCTCGTCGTGCTCGGCGCCTGTCTGACCGTCGAGCGGTCGTCTCTGCCGGCCTTTGCCTGGCTCTGGCGAAACCGCAAGCGGCTGTGGGCGAAGCGGCGGGAGATTCGGGAGAAGGTGAGAAGAAGCTCTTCTCTCTCTCCCGGTGGGAGAGGGAACGGATGCAGCCCTGCGATCCGGAGGCCGCGAGATTCAGGAGAGGGTTCGCCTACGCGGACTGACGGCGGATAGCTGACAGCGGATTGCTGACAGCTGATAGCTTCCCCCCATGCGCCTCGCCATCCTCGGAACCCGGGGCATCCCGGCGCGCTACGGCGGCTTCGAGACGCTGGCCGAGGAGCTCTCGGCGCGGCTCTCGGAGCGGGGGCACTTCGTGACCGTCTACACCCGCTCGCACTACGCCGAGCCCGGTTTGACGCAGTGGCGCGGCGCCGGCATCCGCGTCCTGCCGACGATCCCGTCCAAGTATCTCGACACGGTCGTGCATGGCGTGGTGTCGGGAGCCGACGCCGCGCTCGACCGGTACGATGCCGTCCTCGTCTGCAACGCGATCAACGCGGCCTCCTGCTTCCTTCCGCGCCTGGGCGGACGGACGCGGGTCGTCCTGAACGTGGACGGTCTCGAGCGCAACCGGCGCAAATGGAGCCTGGCAGGCCGGCTCGCGTACCGCGTCTCGGAGCGGCTTTCGACGATCGTGCCGGACGCCGTCGTTTCGGACGCCCGCGTGATCCAGCGCTACTACCGGGAGCGGTACGGATTCGAGAGTGTCTTCATCCCGTACGGGGGAGACCTGCCGCAGCCTTCGGGAACCGAGATGCTCGAGCGGCTGGGGCTCCTGCCCGAGCGCTACGCGCTGTACGTGTCGAGACTCGAGCCCGAGAACAACGCCGACGCGGTCGTGCGGGCCTATCGCGACGTCCCCGGGCAGACGCCGCTGGTCGTGGTGGGCGACGCGCCCTACGCGGCGGATTACATCGCCCGGGTCCGGCGCGAGGCGGATACTCGCGTGCTCTTTCCCGGGGCGGTCTACGGGGAGGGCTACCGCCAACTCCTCGCCAACGCCGCGGCATACATTCAGGCGACGGAGGTCGGGGGAACGCATCCGGCGCTGGTCGAAGCGCTGGGCTTCGGGCGCGTGGTTTGCTACAACCAGTCTCCGGAGAACGAGGAGGTGGCCTCGGGCGCCGGCCTGCCGTTCGACGTCAAGCGCCCGCAGACGCTGTCGCGCCTGCTCGAGGAGATTCTGGACGACCCGGCGGCTTACTCCGTATGGAAGCAACGGGCGCGCGAGCGGGTCGAGCAGAGTTATCGGTGGGAGGACGTCGCCAGCCGGTACGAGGCCGTTCTTGAAGGAAAGACGCTCATCTCATAACATGCGAGCGGTTTAGCGGCTCTCGGGCTGCGGCCGGCAATCCATGCTGAAGCAGAAGGCGCGGGCGGTCGCCCTCGGGGTACTGGCCGGAGATCTGGCTCTCACGGCCCTCTCGCTGCCACTCGCGTATCTCCTGCGCCAGGCGCTGAACCATTTCTACCCGCGCTTCTTCCCCCAGCCGCTCTACCCGTTCGAGCAGTACTTCTTCCTGCTGACGCTGATCCTCCCGATCTGGGGACTGCTGCTCTTCGCCGCCGGCTTCTACCGCAGCCACCGCACGCTGCCGCTCGGCGAGGAAATCTGGGGAGCCGCCCGGGTCGCTTTCGGAGGAACGGCGCTTCTCGCCCTGATCGTCTACGGCCTGCGGCTCGAGTTCGTGAGCCGCTGGTTCCTGGTCATGTTCGGCGGCCTCAACTTCGCCTTCCTCGCGACCGAGAAAGTCGCGCTGCGCCTGGCGTCGCGATGGGTGCGCCGGCGCGGCTACAACTTCCGCACGGTTCTCCTGGTCGGCACGGGGAGCAAGGCCGCCTCGATGGCGGAGTTCTTCGAGGGGCACCCGCACTGGGGCTTCCGCGTGGTCGGGTACCTGGACGACGACAATGGCGGGGAGATCCGCCGCGGGAAACGCTGGCCGTGCCTGGGCAAGATCGCCGACCTGGAGTCCGTGCTCGCCAGCCAGGTCATCGACGAGCTGATCTTCGTGATCGAGAAGGGCAAGCTCGGCGACTACGAGCAGGCGCTCCTGGTGGCCGAGCGAAACGGCGTGCGGGCGCACGTTTCGCTCGACATCTTCCCGCACGTGCTGGCGCGGCCGGTCCTGGAGGAGCTGGATGGCGTGCCGCTTCTCTCGTTCACGACCACGCCCTCGAACCCCGTCCAGCTGCTGGTCAAGCGCGCGATCGACCTCGTCCTCTCGCTCGTTCTCTTCCTGCTCACGCTGCCGATCCAGGTCCTCGCCGCGATCGCGATCAAGCTGTCATCTCCCGGCCCGATCTTCTTCCGGCAGACGCGCTGCGGGCTGAACGGGCGGCATTTCACGCTGCTCAAGTTCCGGACGATGCACGCCGGCGCGGAGGAGCGCCTTCCGGAGATCTCGCACTTGAACGAGATGTCGGGCCCCGTCTTCAAGTCCTCGATGGATCCGCGGCTGACTCTGGTCGGCCGAGTCCTGAGGCGCCTCTCGATCGACGAGCTGCCGCAGCTCTGGAACGTCATCGTGGGAGACATGAGCCTGGTCGGCCCGAGGCCGCCGCTGCCCGAAGAGGTGTCCCGCTACGAGCCCTGGCAGCGGCGCCGGCTCTCGATGAGCCCGGGGATCACGTGTCTCTGGCAGATCTCCGGAAGGAACGATCTCGATTTCGACCGCTGGATGGAGCTCGACCTGAAGTACATCGACAGCTGGTCGCCGATGCTGGATCTCGAGATTCTCTTGAAGACCGTGCCCGCGGTGCTGTCGGGCAGGGGGGCGAGGTGACGCCGAGGAGTTGTCAGTCGTCAGTCATCAGTCGTCAGTTCCGGAACTGAAGACTGTGAACTGACGACTGATGACTTCTTAGCGATTCCCATCCCGCGGCCCCTCAAGCTCCGACTCCTTGAAGAGGTACTTGATCGAGGCCTTGGGGATGAGCAGGTTCGGTCCTCGCTCGCGGTTGACCTTCAGGCAGGCCTTGTCGTACCACTCGATCCAGCCGTGGACCTCCTCGCCGTCGTTCAACACGACGACCATGGGGGTCTTCGCCGCCATCTGCTTGAGGTAGTAGTAGCTCTCGGCGTTCGTCTGCTCGGGCGGCACCTGCTTGCGCTGCTGGAACGTGCGCGTGGGGTACCGCTCGGAAAGCTCCGAAAGGTTCGGGCGAATCAGCTTGCGGTTGCCGGGAGCGTCCTCGCCCGGTCGAAACGCGCTCCCGGTCGGGTTCCTTTCAGCCACGGTGTCTCTCTTCGGCCCCGGAAAAGGCGGGACGCTTGATGAGCTAAACCGGGGTTTCCGAGGAAAAATTCTGCGCCTTCGTGGCCTGGTTTGGCCCTTCCGGGGAGGGCCTTCCGCCCTCGTCTTCGTAGGCGAGGCAGCACATCAGGCGGCCGCACATCCCCGAGATTTTGGAAGGGTTTAGCGACAGGTTCTGGCTCTTGGCCATCTTGATCGTGACGGGGTGGAACCCCTTCAGGAAGGTCGAGCAGCACAGCGTCAGGCCGCAGGGGCCCAGCCCCCCCCGCATCTTGGTCTCGTCTCGAGGACCGACCTGCCTCATCTCGATGCGAAGCGGATACTTGAGCGCGAGATCGGCGACCAGCTTGCGGTAGTCGATGCGAGCCTCGGAAGTGTAATAAATGGAGTACTTACGGCTATCGAAGCTCTCCTCGACGCGGATGAGCTTCATGGGCAGGTGCTTCTCGGCCGCCATCTGCTGAGTATCCCGGGAGAACTGCGCCTCCCGCTCGAGCTTGGCCTGATATCCGGACAGGTCCGTGTCGTTTGCCACCCTCACCAGCCGCCGGGAGTCCCGAAGCTGGCACTGCTTGACGATCATCGGATGGAGGGTCGTGACCTCCGCGTACTCGAAGCCCCCTTCGCCCTCGACGACCACCCTCTGACCCTTTTGCACCTGGGTGCCGTTGGTGTCGCAAAAGACGACGCGCCCGTCCTCGTTCTGGTTGATCCGGACGCCGACGAAATGACCTCCCGGGTTGAGCGAATTACCGACGGTGCAGCCGCCACAGCTCGACATAGCAACCGCTAAAGTTATCACGGGAAAGGGGCTTCGGCCATGGCCCGCGCGGCTCGAGTGGAGGAATCCCGCCGGGACTGAATCAGGTCTGCCTCGAGGACCCGCCGGCGAGGGTACGAACCACCGCGTCGAGCAGCTCGCGGACGTTCCGCCCCTCGACCCGCCGCGTCCCCGGAACCTCCGACGCTCCCGGCGTGAGGAAGATCGGTGGGGGGGCGATCACGTCCTCGCGGATCGCCTCGATCGCGGCGGGGTCGGCCGCCTTGCCCAGCATCAGCACGGCGTCGATGCGCCTGTTGCGGCCGAGCTTCTCGACAGCCTCCTCCGCGTCCCGCGCGTGGAGGACCTCGAGGGAGGAATCGGGCTCCGGCAGGTCGTCCGACCCGAGGGGGCCGCCGACCAGGAGGAACGTGAGCACGGCTAGCCTTCCACGCGGATGACCGCGGAGCCGCCGGGCCGGGGCTGCCCGTCGCCTCGCGAGGAGACCCAGAACACGAAGGTGAAGAGGCCGGGCTCCTCCGGCGCGAAGGCGAGCGAGAAGTCCCGGTCATGGCCGAGGTGGATCCGGTCGAGGGTGAGCGTGTCGGACACGCGAAGCCAGGTGTGCCCCTCGGGCACGAAGGACTGGCTCGGCCGGGGATACCGGTACGAAGTGCGGGCATTGGCCTCTGCCTGCGTGAGGGGGGCGGGAAGAGGCTCCCGGGCCATCGTGACGAACTCGAGGCGAAGCGGGCTGCGGGGCGCGCCGCGCATCAGGACGACCGGCGCCGGCGCGCGATCCTTTGTCGTGAGCGTCAGATGATCGAGCTGCCGCGCCAGGAACTCCTGCGCGATCTGGAATCGCCCGCCGGACATCGACCAGCCGACGCCCGCGTGCGTCGCTTCGGGGTCGAGGATCGTGCGCCGGTGTCCATCGTCGGGCGGCGTCTCCTCCATCATGGAGCGGTGCGCCGAGAGCGCGAGCTCCATGGGAGTGTCCGAGAAGGAGACCGCGGTCGTGAGCCAGGAAGACGAGTTCTGCGCCTCGTAGCCGAAGACGCCGGCGAGCCCCGTGCGGACATAGGGCGGCACGCCGTCGCGCAGGTAGTGCCCTCGCGTCCTCTCCGCAATCTGGGCGGCGCAGAAGGCATCGGCAACCCTCGATGCGGCTTCGTCCCAGGCAACGGGGGCGACACCCTGCTCCGCGCGGTCCCGGTTGATCCGCTCGAAGACGGCGGCCTTGACCCGATCGGCGGGAAGGGAAGCGACAGGGTAGACTTCCGACAGCGGGCTTCCCGGCGCCGGCGCGACGATTCGCAGAGGCGGCGGCACCGGAGCCGGCGCTCGAAGCTGCGGCTTGCAGGCCGCCAGCGTCAGAACGGCCGCAGCCAGCAGCGGTCGTGATCGCTTCACGCGGCCATGACCCGCGTCCGGTTCGAAACGTCGGGCTGGAGGGCCGTCATTGCCGACGAGCTCACGTTCAGCGATGCCGGGTACCTCGTGACGGCGACCGCGGGGTGCCCGCCCGGGACGGAGGCTCCGGACAGGCTCTCCTGTTCGGCGACGACACGCGGTTTCTCGCCGCCCGCTTCGCCTCGGGGGCGGCGCGGATCCTTCGGCTTGAAGGCTTCCCGGCCGAGATGGCCGCGCGCTCGGTTCCGACCCCCGTCCTCGCATTCGAAATCCGCCGCCGCGGCGCGGCCGGCGCCTCAACTTTACCGCGAGCCACCGTTCGCCTGAGTAATCCGGGATCAGGCTCTCGACCTCCGACGGCGCGCCGTCTTTGCCGGAGTCGACCCGCCGCGTGGAGAAGGAGATCGCAGCCCTCGCGGAGCCGACTCCTCCGGAGCCCGCCTCCGTCAACCTCGCGGACCGACTCGAGTTGCTTTTGGACGACGATTCGTGGATTCTGGTTCGCGAATCAAGGAACGGAGCCCGTGGCCTGCCCGGGCGTCGAGGCCCGATCGGGGAAGGACCTCGACGCGCGTTCGGAGGCGGGCCGGGAGCTGCTCGAGGGAGTGATCGCGTGAGCTTTCAAATCGAAGGGGTGATCGGCCGCGAGATCCTGGACTCGCGCGGCAACCCGACCGTGGAAGTCGAGGTGCTTCTCGCCGGAGGCGCGACGGGCCGCGCCGGCGTGCCCTCGGGAGCCTCGACCGGGGAGCGCGAGGCCCTGGAGTTGCGCGACGGGGAGAAGGGGCGGTACCTGGGGAAGGGCGTGCGCAAGGCGGTGTCGCACGTCAACGGCGAGATCGCCGAGGAAATCAAGGGCGCCGACGCGCGCGACCAGGCTCTGATCGACCGGATCCTGATCGAGCTCGACGGGACCCCGAACAAGGCGCGCCTGGGCGCGAACGCCATCCTCGGCGTCTCCCTCGCGGTCTGCCGAGCGGCTGCCGACGCGTCGGGCCTGCCGCTCTACCGCTACGTCGGCGGCGCCGGCGCCAGCGTCCTTCCCGTCCCCATGATGAACGTGATCAACGGAGGCGCTCACGCCGACAACCGGCTCGACCCTCAGGAGTTCATGGTTTGCCCGCACGGGTTCATGACCTACGCGGAGGCGCTGCGCGCGGGCGTCGAGGTCTTCCACACGTTGAAGTCGATCCTCAAGAAGAAGGGGCTCTCGACCGGTGTCGGCGACGAGGGAGGATTCGCGCCCGACATCGCCTCTTCGCGCGAGGCGCTCGACCTGCTGGTCGCGGCCATCGGGTCGGCCGGCTACAAGCCGGGCAAGGACGTCTCGATCGCGCTCGACCCCGCGGCCTCCGAGTTCTACGAGAAGGGCAAGTATGTGCTGGCCGGCGAGAAGAAGACGCTCTCCTCCGATCAGATGGTCGCCTACTGGGCGGCGCTCGCGCGGGACTACCCGATCGTCTCGATCGAGGACGGCATGGCCGAGTCGGACCGCGCCGGCTGGGTCGCCTTGACGAAGGAGCTGTCCGGGCGCATCCTGCTCGTCGGAGACGACGTGTTCGTGACAAATCCCGCGATTCTCGCCGACGGGATCGCCGCCGGGATCGCCAACGCCCTGCTCGTCAAGCTGAACCAGGTCGGCACGGTGACCGAGACGCTCGAGGCGGTGCGCCTGGCGCAGACGAACGGCTACAGGACGGTCGTGTCGCACCGGTCGGGCGAGACCACCGACGACTCGATCGCGGATCTGGCGGTCGCGATCAACGCCGGGCTGATCAAGACCGGCTCGGCTTCACGCGGCGAGCGCCTGGCCAAGTACAACCGCCTGCTGACGATCGAGGAAGAGCTGGCCGGGATCGGCGTCTTCGCCGGAGCCGCCGCCTTCCGGGCATGAGCAGCGATCCGGAGGACTCCCCTCGCGGCCCGCGCCCCTTCGCCGCGTTCCTCTTCTCGCTCGGCGTGTCCACGGTTCTGCTTTGCGTCCTGCTCTTCTCCGACCGTCGCGTCTTCGAGCTCGCCGGCGCGCACGCGAAGATCCGCCAGCTCGACGCCGAGATCGCCGTCAAGGAGCGCGAGAACCAGGAGCTGAAGGTCCAGATCGAGGCCGCCAACCGCCACGAGTTCCCCGCCGAGCGCATCGCGCGCGAAGAGCTGCAGCTCGTCGGCCCCTCGGACCTCGTGCTCCTCTACCCGCCCGGCACCCTGACCGCCAGGCCCACCCCCGCCCCTCCCTCCGCCGCACCGATGAGGTGACGTCTCCCTCTCCCCGCGGGAGAGGGGCAGGGGTGAGGGCGTAACTATCGCGTTACTCTTTCTCCCTCTCCCTTCGGGAGCGGGGAGCGCGAGGGGTCTCCCCTCGCCTCACTTCAGCGCCGGCCGCGGCCGACGGCCGCGTCTCGCGAAGCGAGCGGCCGGCCGGGGTGAGGGCGTTACTCGAGCGCAGATTGGGCGTGGAACGCCACAGAGGCCGGGGAAGGCTACTTCTTCTTGTCCTTCTCGTCTTCGCCGCTCTTGACCGAATCCTTGAAGTTGCGCAGGCCCTCTCCGAGGCCGCGTCCCAGCTGAGGCAGCTTGCCGGCGCCGAAGATGATGATGACGATCAGCAGGATGATCAGAAGCTCCGGCACGCCCAGTGAGCCAAACATAGCGTTCTCCTCGAGAGGGTTAGCTTAGCAGAGACGCAAGCCGCGCGTCGTACAGCCTCCGGAACGCCCGGTCGGCCTCCGAGCCCGAGAGCAGGCGCCCGACCAGCGCGATCTCCCCGGGCAGGTAACGGCGGTAGACCTCGCCGCGCCCCTGCGCCACCGCCCGCGCGAAGGTGCCGCACACCTTCCAGGCGCGCTGCAACAGGACGCGGTCGAACCGGCGCCGAAGCGGGGCGAGCTCGAGGCCGCGGCGCCGCGCAAAGCGCGCGATCGCCTCCTCGGCCAGATCGGGCGTCATCCAATCGAGCGTCGTCCGTTCCCAGAGCAGGGACGCGATGTCGTAGGTGTCGGGTCCGGAACGCATGTCCTGAAAGTCGATGGCCGCGACCTCGTCCCCCAGCGGAAAGAGATTGTTGCCGTGGAAGTCGCGGTGGCACAGCGCGCGCGGATGCTCGAGGATCTCGCGGCACAGCGCGTCCGCCCAGCGGTCGTGCGCCTCGCGCTCCCCGGCGCAGAGCGGGCTCTTCAGGTAGAGATCGAAGACCGCCTCGCGCGCGAGCTCGAGCTCGCGCCGGAAGAGCGCGAAGTCGAAGGCCGGGTTGATGCCGGGATCCGGCATTCCGGCGATCGAGGCGGCGGCGCAGACCGCGGATTCGAGCCCCCCGGCGCGCGTCTCGGGACGAGCCGCCAGCCGGGAGGCGAGGTCCTCGCGGCCCAGGTCCTCCACGATCTGATTGCCCGCCTCGTCGTCGGCGACGAGCTGCGGCACGCGCACGCGCGGCGCGAGCGCGGCGTGCGCCCGGAGCCAGCGCCGCCTGGAATCCGTTTCTTCCGAGGGATACACGACGCCGATGACGCTTGCGCCGCCGGACAGCCGCAGCCTCGCGTAGCGGCGCCGCCCCACGTCGCCGAGCAGGATCTCCACGGCGACGGGCTCGCAGCCCGCGCGGCGGGCGAGCTCTGCCAGGCCCTGAAAGTCGGAAGAGAGCGTGGCGCGATCGCCGCCGGCTTCGGTCGGGAGCCCGCGGTCGCGCCGACGCGCGGGCGCGGAGACGCGGCGCGCCGGGCCTCCGCGCCGCTCTTTCATCCCTTGGATTCCGTCAGGAGGACCTTCTTGATGCGCACGGGCGTGTTCGGGCGGTCCTGGGCATTGCGCGGGACATTGGCGATCTTGTCGGCCACGTCCATCCCCGACACGACCTCTCCGAAGGCCGAGTACTGGTTGTCGAGGAACGTCGAGTCCTTGACGACGATGAAGAACTGCGAGGAGGCGGAGTTGGGATCCGACGAGCGCGCCATCGAGACGATCCCGCGCTTGTGCGAGACGTCGTTGAACTCCGCCTTCAGCCGGACGTTGCCGTTGCCGCCGGTCCCGTAGGGCTGGCGCGGATCCTCCGCCTTCTTGGTCAGCGGGTCTCCTCCCTGGATCATGAAGCCCGGGATGACGCGGTGGAACATCGTGCCGTCGTAGAACCCGGAGGCCGCCAGGTCCACGAAGTTCTTCACGTGGTTGGGAGCCTTGTCATAGAAGAACTTGATCGTGATGTCTCCCATGTCGGTCTGCAGGGTCGCCAGGGTGTTGGCGTAGTTGCGGGGCGCAGGCGCCATCTTCTTTTTTCCCTTCTTTGCCGTTTGCGCGATCCCGGCAGCCGACGCCAGGAGGGCGGCGGCGCAGAGGAGCGTTGCGGCGAGCGCGGTCTTTCTGTTCAAGTGGGCTCCTTTCTCGAGTCGAAATCAACATAACACGCGGATCCGGCTCCGCCGACCCGCAACGCGGCCGGGTCCGCCTCGAATTCCGCCCGGGCGCCGCCGCCCCAGAGACGGACGTAAGATCCCTTCGTGGCGGGCGTTCGGAGAGCGCGGGAATGATTCGCCGGACCGATGTCCTGATCGTGGGAGGCGGAGCGATCGGATGCGCCCTCGCGCGCGAGCTCGCCGGGCGCGGCCGGCGCGTCACGCTCCTCGACCGCGGCCAGGCCGGCGAGGAGGCGTCGGCCGCGGCGGCCGGGCTGATCTCGCCCCAGTCGGACTTCCGCGATCCCGGGCCCCTGTTCGAGCTGGCGCTCGAAAGCCGCGGCCTCTATCCCGAGTGGACGCGCTCGCTCGAGGAGGAAACGGGGCAGGAGGTCGGGTACCGGCGCACGGGGCTTCTGCGATGCGCCTTCGACGAGCGCGAGGAGGCGGGACTGGCCGGGTTCTCCTGGCAACGGCAGCGAGGTCTCGCGGTCGAGCCGCTGGACGCCGGGAGCCTCTCGAGCCGGGCCGGGGTCCCGCTCGCCGCGGATGTCCGGGCGGGGGTCTTCTTTCCGGACGAGGCTGCCGTGAATCCTCGCCGGCTGACGAAGGCGCTGCTCCTGGCGGCGCGGGGGCGCGGAGTCGAGGTTCGGGAAGGCGAAGCGGCGCGCCGCTTCTGGATCGAGGGCGGCCGCTGCCTCGGTGTCGAGATCGAGGGCGGGCGCCTCGGGGCCGAATGCGTCGTGGACGCCGCCGGCGCCTGGGCGGGCTTCGACCAGACCCTGCCCTTCCCGGTGCCGATCGAGCCCGTCCGCGGCCAGATCGTGGAGCTCGATCTGGCTGCCGCCGCACCTCGAACCTGCCTGCATTCCGAGGCGGTCTACCTCGTGCCGCGCGCCGACGGGCGCGTCCTGGTCGGCTCGACCCTCGAGCGGGTCGGGTACCGAAAAGAGGTGACCGCGGGCGTGGTCGAGAGGCTCATCGACTCGGCGGCCCGGATGTTGCCCGCCGTCCGATCGGCGCGCTTCGTGACGGCCTGGGCGGGCTTGAGGCCCGGGACCCCCGACGGCCTTCCGGTGCTCGGCGCCTGCGCCGTCGAAGGGCTCTTTTTCGCCGGGGGCCACTACCGAAACGGCATCCTCCTCGCGCCGATCACGGCCCGGCTGCTGGCCGACCGGCTGGCCGGAGGCGCCGCTCGGAGCCTCGATCCCTTCGCCGTGTCACGTTTCGGACAGGCGGGAAGGGCCGGCGCGACAGGAACGCCGCCGGCGGAGGTTTTCAGATAAAATCGGTCTCAGGTACGGTCGGGAATTCCCCCGCCGAAAAGGGAGAACCACATCCGTGAGCCCCGGAGCGGCTTTCGGGAAGAGAAACATGCGAAAGGCACTGTACGCGGGCGTGCAGAAGACGGCGGACGCCCTTTGGAGGGTCACCCGCGCTCTGGATTCCTTCTTCCCCGAGCGGCGGGTTCAGCCCCGGTGGGCTCCGGCGCCGCTGCTGAAGCAGCGCGAGCGCTCGTTTCCGCAGCTGGGGTTCCCGCGCGAGACGGACTCCCTCTGTCCGCGCTGTGTCGGGGAGGTCCGGGAGCAGATCCTGTCCGGCAAGGCCGACTGGAAGGTCCTGGTGGACGGAAATCCCGGCGAGATCAGGGCCCGCATCGTCGAGGAGGGCGGCGAGATCCGGATGAAGAAGGACTGCCCGAAGCACGGGCACTTCGAGGACGTCCTCTCGACCGACCCCGCCTTCTTCCGTCGCCTCGAGAGCCTCTATCCCGGACGCGACTTCGTCATCCCGAAGGACGGCCTCCACGAGCACGGGACCTCTTCGATCAAGTATGGCCGCGGCGCGGTCCTGACGATCGATCTGACCAACCGCTGCAACATGATGTGCAACCCCTGCTTCATGGACGCCAACCAGGTCGGCTACGTCCACGAGCTCGAATGGGAAGACGTCAAGAAGCTGCTGGACGACGCGGTTTCGATCAAGCCCCGCCGCCAGCTCTCGGTCCAGTTCTCGGGAGGAGAGCCGACGCTCTCTCCCCACTTCCTGCCGGCGATCCGCTACGCGCGCGAGCTCGGCTACTTCTCCGTCCAGTGCGCCACCAACGGTGTTCGCTTCGCCCAGGAGGAGGATTTCGCGCGGGAGGTCGCCGAGGCGGGACTGCGCTTCGCGTACCTGCAATTCGACGGCGTCGGAAACGAGAACAACCAGCACCGCAAGGTGGGCAACCTCTTCGACGTGAAGCTGCGGGCGATCGAGAACCTGAGCAAGTACGGCATCGACATCACGCTGGTGACCACGATTGTCAACACGGTCAACAACGACCAGATCGGCGACATCCTGAAGTTCGCGATCGAGCACGTCGACAAGATCAACGCCGTGGCGTTCCAGCCCGTGTCCTTCACCGGCCGCGACGAAGACATCGACGACGAGACCCGCGTGCGCCAGCGTTACACGCTCTCGCACCTGGCCCACGACGTGAAGTCCCAGGCGAGAATCGGCGAGCCGATGCGCGACTGGTATCCGCTCTCCGCCTCCGGCCCGTTCTCGGACTTGAAGGACTTGCTGGGCGGCCTGGAGACGGAATGGGGCTCCTTCAAGTGCGGCTGTCACCCCAACTGCGGCATCGGAACGATGCTGCTCGTCGACGAGAAGACCCGGGAGACGGTCACGGTGCCGGGGCTGCTCGACGTGGACCGGCTGCTCGAGGACATCAAGCTCATCACGGACTCCGCGCGCAAGAAGACGTGGACGGCCCTGCAGACGGGCCTTTCGGTGCTCCGGAACCTCCGGCCAGCCGGGATTCCGGCGTCGCTCTCACCCTGGAAGGTCATCCAGATCATGGACGGACACACGGGCGGGCGCCTCGGCTTCGCGCGCAAAAACCGCTACTCCTGGCGCGTTTTCTTCGTCGGGGGAATGTGGTTCCAGGACCTCTTCAACTACGACTTCCGCCGCACGGAGATGTGCATCATCCCGTATGCGACCCAGATGGGAGAGATCTCGTTCTGCGCGTACAACACGGGAGTCGGCTGGCGCAAGATCATCGAGGAGATGTTCCAGACGGCGACACTGGCCGAGTGGTACAAGACGCGGGGCCGACACGACGTCTACGCGCGCGGGCGTAACGTTCCCCTGCCCGTCCTTCCGGGACAGAGCGTCCCCGCGGTTCCGCCGCGTCCCGCCGAGCCGGCGCGCCCGGCCGTCGCGGCGGCGGGGATGCTGCCCGTCTACGGCGGCGGCGTCGGAAAGTGACCGCCGCGCCTGAGGCGCGGCAGGCACCCCGAGGGGGAAGCCGGGGGGATCCCGAACTCGGCAGGGCCCTGGGCCGAGCGGCGTCCTCGGCGTAGACGTCCGGGTTCCTTCGGCGCGGACGCCTCAGGATGACGCCGAGAACGGCGTCACCTCGCAGGGTGCTGAAAAAGGTTGTGGGATGGCGTGACGAGCGCGCCGCCGTAGCCCGAAGGGTGGCCGGCACTTTGCCGGCGCCCGCGAGAAAGGGACGACGGAACCATTGGTCAGGTCTCGGGACGGGCGCCGGATGCAAAATGTCGGACACGACGCCCGCATCCATTTTTCAGCACCCTGCTAGGCCTGCTGGCCTCGAGATGACCGGTTCGAGGATGATGCCGGGCCTTCAGCCCCGGCCCCAGCGCGGCGCCGCCGGAGCGGCCGTGTGCCGCGGCGCGGCCGGCCCGCGCGGATGCGCGGTTCGAGCCGCCTTCGGGTGCTGCCTCGCCTTCGCCGCCCCCTCCTGCGCGGCTCGCCTCTCCGCCTTCTCCTTCGCGCGCCGGCGTTCCTCGGCCTTTCGCGCTCGGATTGCCGCGATTCGCTCGGCAACCGGAACCTCGAACCGCTCGGCCGGGGCCTTGCTGTAGTCGAAGCCCGGAACCGTGATTCGTGGGAGCCGCTTGCCGATCGCGCGCTCGATCTGGGCGAGGTCCGACTGCTCTTCCGGCGAAACGAACGTGAACGCGTCGCCCGTCAGTTCGGCGCGCGCCGTGCGACCCACACGGTGGATGTAGTCCTCCGGCACGTGGGGCACGTCGAAATTCACGACGTGGGAGAGAGCTTCGACATCGATTCCGCGCGCCGCGATGTCCGTCGCAACCAGCACCTTGAACCGGCCCGCCTTGAAGCCGGCCAGCGCCTGGGTCCGCTGCATCTGGCTGCGGTTGCCGTGGATGCGCTCGCAGGCAATGCCGTGCCTGGAGAGCGTTTCGGCAAGCCGGTTGGCGCGGTGCTTGGTGCGGGTGAACACGAGGACGTTGCCGAACTCGCCCCGGCGAACGAGCTCCATCAGGAGCGGCGCCTTCAGGTTCTGCGCCACGGGATAGACGGCCTGCGTGATCCCGACCGCGGGCGCGGCGGCCCGCTCCAGATTGACCGTGAAGGGGTTCTTCAGCATCTCCCGGGTGAGTTGCACGATCGGCGGCGGCATCGTCGCCGAGAAGAAGAGCGTCTGGCGCCGGGAAGGAAGGTGCTTCAAGACCCGGCGGATGTCGGGCAGGAAGCCCATGTCGAGCATCCGGTCGGCCTCGTCGAGCACGAGGATTTCCAGGCCCTCGAGCTTCGCGTAGGGGAAGCGGAAATGGTCGAGCAGGCGGCCCGGGGTCGCGATCAGGACGTCGACGCCGGTGCGGAAGGCATGCTCCTGCGGCCCCATCCCGACGCCGCCGAAGACGGCAGCCGAGGAAAGGGGCGTGTGCACGGCGAGCGCGCGGGTGTGCTCGTCGATCTGGGCGGCGAGCTCTCGCGTCGGGGTCAGGACGAGCGCGCGCGTCACCCCTCGCCTCTTGCCGAGGAGCCGGTTCAGGATGGGAAGCATGAAGGCGGCCGTCTTGCCGCTGCCGGTCATGGCGCAGGCGAGCACGTCGCGCCCTTCGAGGCCGGGAGGGATGGCGTCCTGCTGGATCGGCGTCGGGCGGGTAAAACCCATCTCCTTGACGCCGCGCAGCAGGTCCGGGTGGAGCCCGAACCGAGAAAATGGCATGCGAATCTTCTCTTTCCGCGGCGGGCGCCGAAACGGCCCGCGCCGCTGCATTCTTTCCGGCTGTCTTGTTTCGGGAACGGAGGAATCGCCGGCGAGGCCTACGTTCGTGGTGTCCCGGGGCCGCCGCGCCAACCTTTCCGGAGGCGCAAGAGCAGCCCGGGACGCTTAGGGTGTCACAGGCGGCCCGAATTGGCAACCGGAGCCGCAGGCTATGATTCGAAGCGTGGGGTCGGCTCGATCGCGCGTCGGACTGCTTGGTTGCGCCGCGGTCGTGGCTGTCGTGGCGTGCAGGGGCGGACAAGGAGCCGCTGCGGCGTCTCCGGCTCCCGCTCCGACGCCGGCCCCGGCCTACGTTCCCGGCCTGGGCGAGCTCATGACGCTCCAGCAGATGCGGCACGCCAAGCTGTGGTGGGCGGGCGAGGCGGGCAACTGGAAGCTCGCCTCCTACGAGCTCGACGAGCTCCAGGAGGGCTTCAACGACGTGGTCCGATACCACCCGACGCACAAGGACTCGCCCGTACCGATCGACCAGGTGGTGCCGAAGATCATGAACGAGCGGATCGCGGGAGTCGGGGATGCCATCGCGAAGAAGGACCCGAAGCTCTTTTCCAGGGCCTACGACGCGCTGACGGAAGGCTGCAACTCCTGCCACCAGGCGACGAATTTCGGGTTCAACGTGGTCAGGCGCCCCGCGGTAAACACGTTCTCCAACCAGTCGTTTGCCGCGGGCGACGCGCGGGACCGATGAGCGGCGTGCCTACCCCTTGACCGTCCAGCCCCGGCGCGAGAGCAGCTCCCGCAATCGCTCGCGCTGATCCCCCTGGAGCTCGATCGAGCCTTCGCCGGCGCGGCCCCCGGAGCCGCAGGCCTTCTTCAATTCTCGGACGAGCGCTTCGAGGAAACCGGCGTTCTTCGGCAGCCCGTCCACGACCGTGACGCTCTTGCCGGAGGCACGGTTCTCGAGCCGGAGCCGGGCCGCGATCTTCGCGGGAACGGGCTCCTCGGCCGCGCCGAGGGAAGCGGAGCAGTGACAGTCGTCCGCCGGCCAGCCACACCGGGGGCAGAGGCGCCCCTTCTCCGTCGTGAAAACCAGACGGCCTCGCGTCATGCCTGTCCCGGGCCCCCTGCTATCATGGCCGCCATCCGGAAAATGATGCGATGAACGCGCGGTTCGTGAGGCCGGTCGTTCTTCTCGTGGCCGCCGCCGTCTCCCCTCGAAGCGCGACTCCGATTTTGGAGACGGGCGTGCAGTTGCTCGCCGAGGCGGAGCGCACGATGGAGCGGCTCATCATCGGCCTGGACCCGAGCCAGACCAAGTACTACATGCTTCCCGAGACGACGCCCTGGGACGCGAAGAGCGCGGATCCCCGCGTGCGCTACCTGCGGCGCCGGCTCTACTGGCTCAACTTCGAGCTTCTGCACGGAGGAATCCTCAAGGCCGCCCCCGATTACACCCGATTCTTCCTGGCCGTGCCCGATGCCCGGATCGTGACGGAGTCCCTCGGCAACGAGGAGGAGGTCTTCCGGGAGTATCTGAAGACGCGGGTCGGCTGGTCCGACCAGGAGATCGCCCGCCGCATTCGCTTCTTCAAGACGCCGGCGGTCGTCGCGTTTCCGCGCGACATGGCCGAGCCGCTCGGCCGGGACGGGCGAGGCCGGCTGGTGCTCGGCATCGGGTCCGACGCCGACTCCTGGTACGCGGAGCCCCTGCGCCGGCTGGTCGAGGCCTTCCCGGGCGATTTCGACCTGAAGACGCTGCCGGAGATCAACACCGAGGGCGGCGATCTCTCGATCGTGCCGCGGCCCGAGGGAGGCCTCGGCCTGATCATCGGCTATCACCGGGTCCTGCGCTACCTGGGCTCGCGCTACGGCATGCCGGTGAAGGGGAGGCGAATCGAGCCGGCGAAGATCGAGGAAGCGCGGCAGGCATACGGAAGGGCCTTCTTCGGTCTGCCGGTGCTCGTCGTCGGCGAGGAGGCCCTCCGGGACCCGAGCCTCATCAGCGACGAGCTCTTCCACCTCGACATGGTGGCCAACGTGCTGCGCGGCCGCAACGGCATCGTCGCCTTCGTTCCGTCCTACCGCGAGGCCCCCGTGGACTCGATCCGGCAGGCCGAGCTGTCGGAAGACGTGCGGCAGCGGGCCCAGCGGGAGTACGACCGGGTGGCCCGCGAGTTCGAGGGCCGCGGCTACCGCGTGGTTCGGCTGCCCTTCCGGGATCATCCGGACCGCACGCCCGTCCAGGTGGGCGACTTCGTCGACCGGCGCACGGGCCGCCCGTCGCTGCTTCTGGGCCGGTACCCCTACCACCTGAGCCTTCCGGACGGCAGAAATCCCCAGCGGGTGCTCCAGGAGTCCCTGGGTCGTCTGGAGGAGACGGTCACCCGCTGGCGGCACACGCCGGACGACGCGGCCTGGTCGGCGGTCGTCGCGGGGATCGACGCGGTCTGGAAGCAGATGGACGCCGCCCAGTCGAGCCCGAATCCGACTTTCGACCAGCAGGCGCGGATCTACGAATCCGAGGGAATTCGCGTCATCCCGGTTCCCATCTACCCGACCGGAGAGGGCGGGCTCCACTGCCTGCTTCTCAACTGACCCTTTCGTTCTTCTCGGGAGGCCTGACGGCGAGCCGCCGTTCGAGAAACTCCGCCCCCCGCCGGTAGGCCTCGACCCAGCTCGCGTGCAGGAGGAAGTCGTGGATCTCGTCGGGGAAGACGAGCTGCTCGACGGCGACCCCCTGAGCGCGCAAGGCGTCGGCCAGATCCACGCTCTGGTGGAAAGGAACGTTTCGGTCGTCGTCGCCGTGGATCAGCAGGACGGGCGAGCGCCAGGACTTCACGTCCGCCATGGGCGAGGACTGGAAGGCCACGCGCGCGGCGTCCGCGTTCCTGGCATCCTCTCCCAGGACGACCCGGAACCACGCGCTCCAGTCGTGCACGCCGTGCATGTCGACCCCCGCGGCGAAGAGATCCGAGTTGCGCGCGAGGCCCAGTGCCGTCAGGTACCCCCCGTAGGATCCGCCCCAGAGGCCGATCCGGGCCGCATCCACGTCCGGAAGGCCGCGCAGATAGAGCGCCGCGCCGGTCACGTCGCGGTACTCCGAGGCGCCCTCTGCCCCGTAGTCGAGCGCCTCGCGGAACTCCATTCCGTAGCCGATGCCGCTGCGGTAGTTGACCGAGAGAACCAGAATGCCGCGGCTCGCGAGGTACTGGTTCATCGCGTAGGCGTTGCGGTAGTAGTACATGTAGTGCCAGCCAGGCAGCATCTGGCGCTGCGATCCCCCGTGAAAGAAGATCACCGCAGGACGGCGCCGCCCGCGCGCGAGGTCGGCCGGCTTGAACAGCTGGGCGTGAATGGTCAGGCCGTCCGCCGCGGGGAAGGTGACCGTCTCGGGGACGACGAGGGAGGCCTCCGGGAATTCCCGCGGAACCGAGCCCGGAGCGAGCTCCCGCTCCGCCGCGCCGCCGACCCGGATCACGGGAGAAGGGTGCCTGCGCGCGTCGGCGCGCACGAAGGCGAGCGTCTTGCCGTCTCCGGCGGGAACCGGCGACCACTCGAGGCCGCTTCCGGAGGTCAGCGCCGAAGGCCTCCCGCCCTCCGCGGCGACGCTCCAGAGATGCCGCCTCTCGATGTCGTCCTGATTCGAGCTGTAGAAGACGGTCCTGCGGTCCGACGAAAGGCGGACCTCCTCGACCTCGAAGGCGCCGGGCGTCAAGAGCGTCGGCGCGCCGCCGGAGGCAGGCACGGCGTAGAGGTGCGTCCAGCCGTCCTTCTCCCACGGGAAGACGAGGCGATCGTTCCCGGCCCAGAGGAGCTGATCCTTCGAGACGATCTCCCGAAAGACGCTGCCGCGCCCGGCCTCGGCGCGGAAGGCCTCCCGGGTCCCGCTGGTCGCGAGCTCCGCGACGCGGATCGACCAGGGCGGCCCTTCGCGATGGGGCCGAAGGACCTCCCGGGCGCCGGGAGAGGAAGGGATTCGGAGGAAGGCGACGCGCCTGCCGTCCGGGGACCAGGCCGGCTCCTGATCCCGGTCGAACGTCGGGTCGAGATAGCGGACGGTCTTGCCCGCCGGGTCGAAGATGCCGATGAAGCTGTGGTCCCCCCGCCGGGAGACGAAGGCGAGGAGCGATCCGTCGGGAGACCACCGCAGGTTGCCGCACACTCCCCGGGCGACGAAGGCCTCCGCGGCCTTTTCGGAGCCGTCGAGCGGCGCCCACCAGACCTTCTCCTTCCAGACGAAGGCCACACGGTCCCCGCGCGGCGAGACGGCGGGAGAGGCGCCGTCTCCGAGGCGGCGGGGCTGCCCGCCCGCCGCCGGAACGGAATAGACGGCCTGTGCGGCGCCGGCGGGGTCGCTGCGCGGGTTGGGGATCTCGCCCGCGTGGTTGGGCTCGCTCCCGCGCACGTAGACGAGAGTTCGGCCGTCTCCGGAAAACTGCAGGTCCGAGAGCTCCTGGCCGTCGTCCTGCGCGTAAGAGGTCACGGCGCGGCCCCGGTAATCGGGCGGCTCGGCCACCCAGACGTTTCGCACGCCGCGGGCGTTGAAGACCCAGGCGACCGCGCCCCCGGTCGTGGCGGCCGTCAGTTCGGTCGGGAAAGGGGCGCTCATCACCTGCTCGAGCGTGAAGGCGGTCCGGCCGGCCTCCACGGCTTTCGCCGCGGGTCCGGCGGGGAGCAGGAGAGCCAGGGACAGAGCGGCGGCGACAGGCATCTGCAGACTCCTCTTCGTTTGAAATTCGCGGAACTCTACCGCGAGACCAGGAGCGACAGCAGCGCCGGCCCATAGGCGGCGAGCTTGGCCGGTCCGATGCCCGGGATGGCCGAGAGGGCGGGCAGGCTCGAGGGTCTCGCGGAGGCGAGCGCCTCGAGTGTCCGGTCGTGCAGCACGACGTAGGGAGGAACGCCGCGGCGGGCGCTTTCCTCGCGCCGCCAATGCTTCAGGGCGGCGAGCAGCCCGGGATCCGGGAAGAGCCCGCGGCCGTCGAGGGAGGCGGCGACCGGGCTCTTCTTCTTTTTCGCGGCCACGCGGACCTTCGGGGCCTCGGGAAGCGTCAGCTCGACCTCGGCGATGCGCCCGGCCATGACCGCGCGGCCCGGGCGGGTGAGCGAAAGCGTCCGGTAGCTGTCGTCGGTCGCCGCGAGCAGGCCCGCCCCGATCGCCGCCTCGATCCATTCCTCGACGGCCTTCGGCTTCTCGCCCGAAAGCAGGCCTGTCGTCGAGAGGCCCGTCAGCGTCTCGGGCAGGCCCTCGAGGCGTCCGGTCAGCATCGCGGCGATCTTCCGCTTGCCCCACCGCTGCCCGCCCCGGGCGACGCCCGACAGGATCTTTCGCAGCATCAGGAGCTGGTCGGGCTCGAGCCGGCGCCTCCTCCGGCAGTTTCCGCAGGCGGCGCACCGCGGCGCGACGTCCTGTTCCCCGAAGTAGCCGAGCAGCGCCGCCCGGTAGCATCCGGTCGAGTCCGCGTAGGCGACCATGCGCCGCAGCTTCTTTCGCTCGAGCTCGCGCCGCTTCTCGCGCTGCGCCGGATCGGAGGACGTCCGCTCCCGGCGCGGGTCTTCCTCGGCGCTTTCCCGATCGATCAGGAACTCCCGGGTTCGCACGTCCACGTAGTTCCAGAGCAGAACGGCGTCGGCCAGGCGCCCGTCGCGGCCGCCGCGCCCGATCTCCTGGTAGTAGGCCTCGAGCGATCCCGGGATCTCGTAGTGCACGACCGCCTCGATGTCGGGACGGTCGATTCCCATTCCGAAGGCGTTGGTGGCGCAGACGACCCGCGCCTTCCCGGCCGCGAAGGCGTTCTGGACGCGAAGGCGCTCGGCGTCCGCGAGGCCGGCGTGGTAGGCCAGGGCGTCGAGGCCGCCCGAGCGCAGGGCGTCGGCCGCCCGCTCGGCGCTCTTGCGCGTGGAGGCGTAGACGAGAGCCCGGCGGCCTCCGACGATCCCGGGCAGGAGGGCTCGCTTCTCGAGGTCTCCCGAGACCCGGCGCACGTCGAGGAAGAGGTTCGGCCGATCGAATCCGGCGACGAAGACTTCCGGGCTCCGCAATCCGAGCAGTGCGACGATGTCCTCGCGAACCTCCGGGGTCGCCGTCGCGGTGAAGGCGAGGATCGGCGGTCTGCCGGCAACGCCGTCGGCGCGGGAGCATCGTCCGGCGGCATCCCCGAGCCGCCGGTAGTCGGGGCGAAAGTCGTGGCCCCACTCGGAGACGCAATGCGCCTCGTCGACGGCGAATCGCGATAGGGGCACGCGGGCGAGCGCCGCGGCGAACGACTCGCTCGCAAACCGCTCCGGCGACACGTAGAGGAGCCGCCAGCGCCCTTCGCGCGCCCCCTCGATCGCCGCGCGCCGCTCCGAGGCGGGCATGAGCGAATGGATCGCCGCGGCGGCGATGCCGCGCCGGCAGAGCTCGTCCACCTGGTCTTTCATGAGCGCGATCAGCGGCGACACGACGAGCATGGTCCCGGGAAGGAGCAAGGCCGGCAGCTGGTAGCCGATCGACTTGCCCGATCCGGTCGGCATCACGGCGAGCAGGTCGCGCCCCGCGAGCGCCGCGCGAACGATCTCTTCCTGGCCGGGCCGAAAGGCCCGGTGGCCGAAGTGGCGCTCGAGCGCCGCGGCGGGGTCGAAGTCCACGGCGGGGATTATCTCCGGCGCGAGGAAGAGCGGAGATTGCGGTATTGTTATCGGTTCGAAATCATGAGGACTTTGGTTTCTCCCTCCGCTCCGCCCTCCGTGCGGGCCGACCGCCGCGCGCTTGCCATCGTGGCGCACGTCGACCACGGGAAGACGACGCTCGTGGACGCGCTTTTGAAGCAGTGCGGCACGTTCCGCGCCGGCCAGCACGTCGAGGAGCTGGTGATGGACTCCGGCGAGCTCGAGCGCGAGCGCGGGATCACGATCCTCGCCAAGAACACCGCGGTCAAGTACCGGGGCGCGGTCATCAACATCGTGGACACTCCCGGCCACCGCGACTTCGGGTCCGAGGTCGAGCGCATCCTGACGATGGTCGAGGGCGTGCTCCTGCTGGTCGACGCCTCCGAGGGGCCGCTGCCGCAGACCCGGTTCGTCCTGAAGAAGGCCCTCGAGGGGGGCAAGCGCCCGATCGTCTTGATCAACAAGATCGACCGGGCCGACGCGCGGGTCGCGCAGGTCGAGGAGGAGATTCACGACCTCTTCCTGTCGCTCGCAACCGAGGAGAAGCATCTGGACTTCTCGGTGCTCTACGGGGCCGGACGCCTCGGCTTCGCTTCGCGCGATCCCGGCGCCCGCTCGGGAGATCTGAAGCCCCTTCTGGACGCCATCCTCGAGGAGATCCCCGCACCGGCCGTCGGCGAGGCTCCCTTCAAGATGATCGTCGCGAACATCGACTACTCGGATTACCTCGGCCGCCTCGCCGTCGGCCGGATCCACTCGGGAAGCCTCTCCCACGCGACGGACCTGGCCGCCGTGAGGCCCGACGGATCGGTCGTGCAGAAGGGCAGGGCCGGGAAGATCTACCTCTTCGAGGGCATCGAGCGCGTGGAGGTGACCGACGCCTCGGCCGGCGACATCTGCATGATCTCGGGATTCCCGCAGATCGAGATCGGCGACACGATCCTGGACCTGGCCGACCCGGTTCCGCTGCCGGGAATCCGCGTCGACGAGCCGACGCTCTCGATGGAGTTCCGGATCAACGACTCGCCGATGTCGGGGCTTTCCGGCAAGTACGTCACGAGCCGCCACCTGCTCGAGCGCCTGGAGAAGGAGCTCGAGAGAAACGTCGGCCTTCGGATGGAGAAGACCTCCGAGCCCGACTCGTTCCTGGTTCTCGGGCGCGGCGAGCTCTCTCTCGCGATCCTCGCCGAGACGATGCGGCGCGAAGGCTACGAGTTCTCGCTAGGCCGTCCCCAGGTGATCCTCCACCGGGACGAGAAGGGGGAGCTCCTCGAGCCGTACGAGGAGCTCGTCATCGACTGCGCCGAGGAGTTCACGGGCGCCGTCATCGCCGCGGTCGGCGAGCGCAAGGGCGAGCTCAAGCACCTGGGCAAGCACGGCGACCGGACGCGGCTCGAGTTCACGATTCCCTCCCGCGGGCTTCTCGGCTTCCGCCTCGAGTTCCTGACGCTCACCAGGGGAACGGGCCTCCTGAACCACCTCTTCGACCGCTACGGGCCGCACCGCGGGCCGCTTCCCAACCGCAAGCGCGGCGCGATGATCGCCAAGGAGCCGGGCGACGTGACGGCCTACGCGCTCGATCGCCTGGCCGACCGCGGCGTCTTCTTCGTCAAGCCGGTGGAGAAGGTCTACGCGGGCCAGATCGTCGGCGAGCAGGTCAAGGAAGGCGACATGGTCGTGCAGCCGTGCGAAAGGAAGCACCTGACCAACATGCGCGCCTCGACGTCCGACCAGGCGATTCGGCTGACGCCGCCCCGCGAGCTCTCGATCGAGCAGGCGATCGAGTGGATCAACGACGACGAGTTAGTCGAGGTCACGCCCGCGGCGGTCCGAGTGCGAAAGCGCGTGCTGGATCACAGCCGGCGCAAGCGCGAGGGGAAAGAGGGATAGGAGCGCCTACCCCCTCTCCCGGCGGGAGAGGGTTGGGGTGAGGGGAGCCCTCTCGCCCCTCCACGCCGCATACAGCCAGATCGCCCCTCCCACGGCGATTGCCGCGGGCAGGATCAGAAACGCCCTCCCGAGGCTGGTCGCGTCCGAGATCGCGCCGACGAGCGGGGGAGACGGAACGTCGCCGAAGAGGTGGATCGCGAGGATCAGCAGGCCGCTCGCGGTCGACCGCTCGGCGGGAGCGACGACCTTGAGCGCGGCGGCGTTGACCGGGCCCGTGGAGGCAAAGAGCAGGAGCTGTCCTACGACGATCGCGGGCAAGTAGACCGAGGGCCTCTCCGCGGTGACGGCGACGAGGGTCGCGGGCGCCGCGGCGAGAGTTGCCCATCCCGAAAGCCACAGATCGGCTTCCCGGCGGCGGGGCCGCCAGCGGTCCGCGATCCAGCCGCCCGCGAACGTGCCGAGAAGGCCGGTCGCGACGGCGATCACTCCGAACTGGACCGTGGCGTCCGAGCGCGGCACGCCGCGCACCCGCTCGAGGAAGGCCGGCATCCAGAAGGCGAGAGCTCCGAGCGCGAACGTGTAGGCGGCGTAGCCGGCCACGGTCAGCAGGTAGGGACGATTGGCGAGCAGCCGACGGTATCGGCCTTCTGCTCCCTGCCGGTGAGGGGCATTTCCCTCTCCCGGCGGGAGGGAGCCGCGGTGAGGGGCTCTTCTCCCTCGCCCTCCCGAGGAGGGCAGCGGTGAGGAGCGCTCCATCCCGCCCCTTACCGGGTCCGGCAGCGCCAGGCAGAGCGTCGCGAGCAGGAGGCCCGGCAGGCCGGCGATGCCGAAGGCCGCGCGCCAGCCGAATCTCGCGTCTGCCAGTCCCCCCACGATGTATCCGGCCGCCGCTCCGACCGGCGCGGCCGAAAAAAAGATGGCGAAGACCCGGCCCCGCCGCTCCGGCGGGAAGAGATCGAGGAGCATCGCCGGGGCGATCGTGCCGTAGGCCGCCTCGCCCACGCCGACCGCGGCCCGCGCGGAAAAGAGCGCCCCGAAGGAGCGGGCGAGCGCTCCCGCCGCCGTGGCCAGGCTCCAGAAGGCCACCCCCGCCGCGAGCAGGAACGGCCGCCGCCCGCGGTCCCCGGCGGCGCCAAAGAGGGGAGACGCCGCCATGTAGACCAGGACGAACGCGCTTGCGAGCGACCCGAGCTGCCCGTCGGTCAGGGCGAGCTCCGACTTCTTCAGGCTCTCGACGAGCGAGGAAACGACGAAGCGGTCGAGATAGTTGAACAGATTGACGAAGGCGAGGACTCCGAGGCTCCAGCGCGCCGCCCTCGCCGTGTGGCTCAATCCGCCGGGGTCTCCATCCAGCAGGGGATCGGCGTCAGAACGGTGAGCCCGGTCTTTTCGTAGAAGCCCCTGGCCGTCGCACGGCTGTCGAGGTTGAGCCGGGGCACACCCTCTGCTCGAGCGCGCGCCGCGAGCCACCGGATCATCTCCATCCGCCGTCCCCGGCCGCGGTCTTCTTCGACCGTCACGAGGTCGTCGACGAAGAGGTGCTCGCCGGGCGCGAGCGTGTGGCTGCGGCGCACGCCGGCAAGGCACACGAGCCGGTCACCGTCGAATCCCCCGAACAGGCGATATCCCTCGATCTGCTGGCGGCGGACCTCGGCGAGGAAGGTCTCCTGCCGGATTCGCTCGCGCAGGCTCGCCATCAAGGGAAACGCATGCGCGATGTCCTCGTCGGAGGCCAGCTCGCGCACGTCCATCCGCCGATTCTAAGGGCCGTAGAGCACGAGCCGGAAGGCGTTGGACAGGAACTTGGCCATCGCGTCGCGGGTGACGGGATCGTTGGGGCAGTAGAGCGTCGCGCCGCAGCCGGCGATGATGCCCTTGGCCCAGAGGAAATGGACGTGCTTGCAGAAGGTGTTGCTGGCCGGCACGTCCGTGAAGTGCGTGTTAGGGCTGACCGCGTTGCACGAGTAGGAGAGGCCCGTGACGGGATCGGGGCCGTAGTTCGTGGGCACCGCCGTGCCGCCGGCCGGAGCGACGATGGCCTTGGCGATGAAGCTCGCCATCTGGAGGCGGGTAACGGTGTCGCCCGGGCAGTACTGCCCCGTGGCGCAGCCGAGCGTCACGTTCTGCGCCGCGATGTAGTGGACGTGCCTGCAGAAGATGTCGACGGGAGCCACGTCGGAAAAGAGAGAGTTCCCGCCTCCGGCGCAGTTGTAGGGTTGGCCGTTGAGCAGTCCGCTCGCGGGGACGTTCGCGCCGCCGCCCGCGACCCCTTTGGCGATGAAGATGGCCATCTGGCCGCGGTTGACCGGATCGCCGGGGCAGTAGGCCGTCGCGGTGCAGCCCGCGGTGATCCCGTTGTGGAGCAGGGTCTCGATCTTCTTGTAGAACGGCTGCGACCGCGGCACGTCGGTGAAGCTGTCGCCGACGTGGAGACTCCATTGCTTGGCGGGATCGCCGGTGGTCAGCGTTTCCAGGAAGCTCGCGTCCCAGTGCGTCGAGGGCCGGGCTCCTCCGCCAGTCGACACGGTCATCTGGTAGCAGTCCCCGGTGGCGGAGAAGCAGCCCTGGACGGCGCCGGCGCCGATCGTTCCGTAACCGGCAGTCGAATCGTCGAGGATGTAGTCGGGACCCGCGGGACCCGTGAAGCCCGAGGCCGAGCCGGTCGCCCCGGACTCGGGACTGCCTGTCGGATTCTTCCAGGACGGCTCGACGGAGACCGTCTCCTCGGGCTCGAGCACGCCGTTACCGTCCGAGGCAGCGGGAGTGGCGACGCGATCGACGTCGAGGGCCGAGGCATCCTGGGGAACCAGCACGAGCGAGAGGTTGTCGGCGTAGCCGTCGTTGTAGAAGCCGTCGCCGGTCTGGATCAGGTCGACCCGGACCGATCGCGTGCCCGCCGGGACGCCGCCTGCGGCCGTGCGCGGGAGCAAGCCTGTGACACTGTTCCGATCCGCGGCGAGGACTGGTCCGATGGTCACGGGGCTGCCGAGCGTGCCGGAGGAGCCGTCGAGGAAGGTGATCGTGACTTGTGCGTTGTTGTCCTGGCCGCTGAATCCGCCGAGATAGCCCGAGAGCTGGAAGGAAACGGCGTCGGCGTCGATCTGGGCCGCCGCCGAGGAGACGTCGACCGACTGGCGGATCTGGCTGGTTACCGCGCAGCACCCGCCGGCGAAGAAGTTCGCGCCGCGGACGGGAGGCCCCGGGCTGGCTGCCGTCGGGAACCCGCCGCCGGTGGCGTAGGAGATCGACTCGGTGGTTCCGGTCACGACGGTCCATCCCGTCAGCGTGCTGCCCGTCCCGGCTTCCGCTCCGCCGTTGACGATGAGGTTTGCGCCCTGGGCCGCGGCGATGTGCGCGGAGCCGAGGAGCAAGACCGCGGCGAACAAGCCCTGGGCCGCCCGGCGCACGAGAACTCCATAGAGAGGCAGTGCTCCCTTCATCTACTCCTCCCGGGCTGTTGCCCGATCAGGGACCGTATAACAGAAGCTGGAACGCGTTGGAGAGGAACTTGGCCATCGCGTCGCGGGTGACGGGATCGTTGGGGCAGTACAGGGTCGCACCGCAGCCGGCGATGATGCCCTTGGCCCAGAGGAAGTGCACGTGCTTGCAGAAGACGTCGGTCGCCGGCACGTCGGCGAAGTGGGTGTCGGGGCTGGCCTGGCTACAGGAGTACGAGAGGCCCGTGACCGGGTCGGGCCCGTAGGTCGTGGGTACCGCTGCGCCGCCGCCCGGCGCCACGATGGCCTTGGCGATGAAGCTCGCCATCTGCAGGCGGGTAACCGTGTCGCCCGGGCAGTACTGCCCGGCGGCGCAGCCCAGCGTCACGTTCTTTGCGGCGATGTAGTGGACGTGCTTGCAGAAGATGTCCGTCGGCGTGACGTCGGTGAAGAGAGAGGTTCCTCCCGCGGTGCAGTTGTAGGGCGAGGCGCCCACCGTGCCGCTCGTCGGGACGTTCGGCCCGCTTCCGGCGATCCCCTTGGCGATGAAGATGGCCATCTGGCCGCGGTTGACCGGGTCGCCGGGGCAGTAGGCCGTCGCGGTGCAGCCCGCCGTGATTGCGTTGTGTAGCAGGGTCTCGATCTTCTTGTAGAAGGGCTGCGACCGCGGCACGTCCGTGAAGCTGTCGCCCACGTGGAGCGTCCAGGTCTTCCGGGCCTTTCCGGGCAGGACCTCGTCGAAAGAAGCATCCCAATGCGTCGGCCGCGCGCCCGCTGGCGTTCCGAGCTTGAACTGGTAGCAACCGAGGGCGAGGCAGTCTCCAGTCGAGCCGGACGAAAGCGTCCCGTAATCCGCCAGTCCGTGCAGGATGGCGTGCGTCGCGGCCGGCCCGGTGAACGCGGTCGCCGCTCCGGCAAAGGTCAGGTCTCCGCCCGTCGGGTTCTTCCAGGAGGGCGCGACGACGACCGTCTCCCCGGGCTCGAGCAGGCCGTTGCCGTTCGAGGAGGTTCCCGCCGAAGGATCGACGGCGAGGGCTCGGGCGGCGCCGGCGGGCGGCTCGACCTGGCACTTCGAGGAGCAGCCATCGCCGTCCGCCGTATTGCCGTCGTCGCAGCCTTCGAGACCCTCGAGGGTGTTGTTGCCGCACGTCGAAGCGGGGAGCGTGCCCGTGGCACCGGCGTTGTTCTTGGGCGTTGGGAGGGCCAGGATGAAGTCGCTCGCGCTGTCGCCGGTGTCGTCGCAGGAGTCGAGCGTCGTCGCGCCTCCGCAGATGTCGAGCCGCCGCGTGAGGGCGAGGCCCTGGATGTCATCCATCTTGAAGGGAGTGCCGGCGGCGGTGTCCGCCGTGTAGTTTCCGAGAGCGACGCAGGAGGACGGAAAGGGCGTCGGCTCCCAGCAGATCTTGGCTCCCTGCCCCGTCGTCGTCACCGGCGAAATGACGAGGTCCATCGCGACTCCGAACAGCGTCGCGGCGGAGGAGGTTCCGATCAGGATCGTGTCCTGGTCGGCGCCGTTGGCGACGTCGGCGGGGAACGTGAGCGTCGCGGCGGCCGATCCGTCGCCGTTGTAGATCACGACCGAGTGCCCGCCGACAAGGTTCTGACCGGCGGCCCACATCTGGAGCATGACGTACTGGGCGGTCGGCTGGGCCGCCGTGCCCGCGAAGACCTGGACGACCTTCATGTCGTGATAGGTGGCCAGAAGAGGGGCCGGAGCGAGAGCAACCACGACGGCAAGGCAACGGGCGAGCCGGCTTCTCATGACGTTCTCCTCTGCGGCGGGGGCG
>JBLMXY010000148.1:0-17495 GCA_050257975.1 Acidobacteriota bacterium | reverse complement strand
AGCCGTGAGCGCTGGGCGTCCCGGGCTTTCGGCCATCGTGCCGACCTTCAACGAGGAGGGCAACGTCCGGGACTGCCTGGCGGGACTCTCCTTCGCCGACGAGATCCTGGTGGTCGACTCCTTCTCGACGGACGCGACGGTCGAGATCGCGAAGTCCTTTCCGAAGGCCCGGATTTTGCAGCACGAATACTTCGGAAACGGACCGCAGTGCAACTGGGCGATGGAACGCGCCGAGCATCCCTGGATCCTGATCGTGGACGCCGACGAGCGCGTCCCGCCGGAGCTCGCCCGGGAGATCGAGGAGCTGCTCGCGCGAGGCCCCGAGGCCGACCAATACCGGCTGCGGCGCGACGATGTCTTCTTCGGGCGCGTCGTGCGCCACGGAGGGTTGGCCGCCCACGGCCTCGTGCGGCTCCTGCGCAAGGGCTCGGCGTGGTATCCCAACAAGCGCGTCCACGCGGACGTCGAGACTCGCGGGCGGACGCCGGTTCTCCGCCAACGCCTGACGCACTACACCTACCGCTCCTTCGGCGACTACGTCGAGAAGCTCCGCCGCTACGCCGAGTGGGGCGCCGCCGACCGGTTCCGCAAGGGAAGGCGGGCGGGCTTCTTCGCCGTCGCCTTTCACCCCGCGTGGCGCTTCCTGCGGATGTACGTTCTGCAGGCAGGCTTCCTCGACGGGACCGCCGGCCTCCTCGTCTGCGGGCTGCAGGGATACGGCACGTTCCTGAAGTACGGAAGGCTCTGGGAATGGAGTCGAATGGAACGCAGGGGCGAGAATGTCCCGCTCCCGTCCTTCGAAGTGGATGATTCGCGCCCCGGCGCCGCCGGCGCGCGAAGCGCTCGGCCGTGATGAGATTCTTCTGGCGCAAGGAGGCTCCCATGCTCAAACCCGGCGATCCGGCCCCGGAGTTCCACGTCCCCGACCAGACCGGCACGATGCGGCGCCTTTCCGACTATCGCGGGAAGGCCCTCGTCCTCTGGTTCTATCCGATGGCCGACACGCCCGGCTGAACGACGGAAGGCCGCGGGTTCCGCGACCTCTACGGCGAGTTTCAGAAGAAGAACGCGGAGATCCTGGGCGTCTCCTTCGACAGGGTCGAGAAGAACGCCCGGTTCGCGGAGAAGTTCGACTTCCCCTTCCCCTTGCTCTGCGACACCGAGCGAAAGATCGGAATGGCTTACGGGGCCTGCGACTCGCCTTCGTCGCGGACGGCGTCCCGCATCACCTACGTCATCGGCCCGGACGGAAAGATCCTGCAGGCGCACCCGAAGGTCTCGCCGAAGACGCATCCGAAGGAGCTGCTCGACTCGCTCTGACGGAGGGGCCGGAAGCCGGCGGCGGTTACCCCCTCTCCCCGCGGGAGAGGGCCGGGGCGAGGGGCGCTCCCTCAAGCCGTCCGCCGAGCACCGCCTCGTAGAAGGGAATCGCCTTCCGGGCGAACCCCGCCGCGGTGAATTCGAGCGCTCGGGCGCCCGCCCGGCGGCCCATCTCGGCGCGCCGGGGCACGTCCTCGAGGAGCCGGCGCAGGGCCCCGCTCAGCCCCGCGGCGTCCCGCGCGATCAGCCCTTCGACGCCGTCGGTCAGGAGATCGGAAACCCCCGGCACCTCCAGCGCGGCGACCGGAAGGCCCGAGGCCATCGCCTCCAGGATCGCGCGCTGCCCCTGATCGGAGCCCGACGCGGGGAGCAGGAAGGCGTCGAAGGAGCGGTAGAGGTCGGGGAGATTTTCTTCCTGATAGCCGACCCAGAAATTGCGGTCCGCGACACCGAGCGCCGCGGCCCTCTTCTCGAGATACGGCCTGCGCTCGCCGTGGCCGACATGGACGAGGGCGACGCCCGGCAGGGGCGCCGCCGCCTCGATCGCCTGCTCGTGGCCGCGCCCCGCCGAGATCTTCCCGACCGTCCCGACGAGAAACCGCTCGGCCGGCAGGCCGAACCGGCGGCGCAGGTCTCCCTGGTCCCCGCGCGGACGAAACCGCTCCGTGTCCACGACCGGTGGCAGGACGGGACCGGGACGCCCGAATCGCCGCCCGATCTCTCGATTTGCGTAGGCGAAGGCGTCCGTCCGGGCAGAGACGGCGCGCATGACCGGGTCCGGCCGCGCCGCCCGCACGTGGTGAAGCGTGCGGACGAGCCGCGCCGGCGTGCCGCGGACGGCGAGCGCCGCGAGCGAGTGGTCGTGGGAGCGGTGCGCGTGGACGAGGTCGAACTTCTCTCGCAGCAGTGTCCCTCGAAGGGTTCGGACCTGCCGCGCGTAGGAAAGCGGCCCGCGCGGCTTCCACATCAGCGGCCTCGCCCATCCGAGCGGCAGGAGCCTCTGCGACAGCAGGCTCTCCCCGATGAAGCCGAACTGCGCCTCGACCCCCGCTTCGATCAGGGCCGCCGTCTGGTCGAAGACCACGGCCGCCGGCCCCGTCCACCGGTCCCCGTCCACGAGCTGCAGGATGCGCACGGGGGAGAACCCTAGCAGAGGAGGGGGGGCAACTATATCAATAATGTCATAGTGCGGCCCGCCGCGGTCCCGGGTTGTCTGGCGATCGGGCTTGCTGATACCCTCTCTTTCCGATGGCCGTCGATCCGGAGCTGCTCGCCATTCTCGTCTGCCCGAAGACGAAGGGGAAGCTCGAGCTCGTCGAGTTGAAACCCGAGACGCGGCGCAAGCTCGTCGAGAAGTACCGCGAGAAGTTCCGGGACGAGGAGCCCGTCGTGACTCAGGGGCTGTATTCGAAGGACGCCGACCTGGTGTACCCGATCGTCTCCGACATCCCGGTCATGCTGGTCGACGAGGCCCTTCCCGGCTCCGAAGCGCGGTAGGCGCGAGAGGGCGGCGATCCGAAAGCTCCTCTTCGGCCTCCTCCTTCTCTTCGCGGTCCTGACCCCCTTCATCGCGCCGGCCTACATCGCGTTCGGGCTGCTGCTCGTCGTCTGGATTGCCGACGCCGTCCGCCGGCGGTCCTGGCCCGCGTCGCTCGCCTCCCTGCCGGCCGCGCTGGCGGGACTCCTGGGCGCGCTGATCGTGCTCTCGACCCTCCTCTCGCGCGATCCGCGGGCGAGCGCCCGCCACGTCGGCGGCGTGACGCTCCTTCTGCTGCTGCCGATCGCGATCGATTTGCTCGAAGACGCTGGCAAGGCGCGCCTGCTCGTCGCGGTTCTCGGTGTGAGCGGCGCGCTGATCTCCCTCTACGGCTTCTGGCAGTTCGCGCACGGCGGCAGCGATCTCGGCAACCGGATCACCGCGAACCTCTCCATCTACATGACGTTTGCCGGCCTGACGATGCTCTACGGCTGTCTCCTGCTCGGGTTCGCCTTCGAGGAGAAGGGGCGGCGCCGGTGGGCATGGATCGGCGCCGCGGCGATCCCGCTTTCCGCCATGCTCCTGACCTTCACCCGCAACGCATACGTGGGGATGCTCGCGGCTCTCCTCGCCTATCTCGCCTGGCGCCGCCCTCGCGGGCTGCTGCTGCTGCCTCCCGCGCTCGCGCTGCTGTTTCTGCTGCTGCCCGGCGGCATCCGCGAGCGCATCCGGTCGATCCCCGACCTGCGGGATCCGAGCAACTGGGATCGCCTCGCGATGGTCCACGCCGGAGGCCGGATGATCGCCGACTTTCCGCTGACGGGACTGGGTCCCGACATGGTCAAGCCGTATTACGTTCTCTATCGGGATCCCGACGCGGCGCGCTGGCGGGTGCCGCATCTGCACAACAACGCCCTTCAGCTCGCCGCGCAGAGCGGTTTGCCCGCGGCCGCGGCCTATCTGGCGCTCGCCATTCTCGTGATCGCCCGGGCGGCGCGGCGGCTGCGCCGCGAGCGGCGCCCGAACGAGGCGGCGCTCCTCGCCGGGGTGCTCCTGGCCTCGGTGGCTCTCTTCGTCGCCGGGCTCTTCGAGTACAACTTCGGCGATACCGAGATCGAGATGGCGACCCTGCTCGCCTGGGCCATCCCCTTCGCGCCTGCGACCGCTCCGCAAGGGTCCGATTAGAATGTCGCGCATGTATCCGAGCGCCGTTCCCGCCCCCGCGCCGCCCCGCCCCTACACGGTCTCGGAGCTGCTGTCCGAAGTGGGGCTGACCCTGAAGACATCGTGGCGGGACATCTCGGTGGCGGGCGAGATCGGGCGCTTCGACGTGAGGAGCGGCCACGGCTACTTCACCCTTCGGGACCGCGGCGGGACGTTGAACGGGGTCATCTTCGCATCGGACTTGAAGCGCATCCCCTTCCGCCTCGAGCCGGGCCTGGAAGTCGTGGCGCGCGGGGCGCTCGATCTGTGGGCGCCGCAGGGCCGCTTCCAGCTCAAGGCCTGCCACTTCGAGCCGGTGGGCGCGGGCGCCCTGCAGCTCGCCTTCGAGCAGTTGAAGGCGAGGCTCGCGGCCGAAGGCCTCTTCGAGAAGGAGCGAAAGCGGCCGATCCCGCTCCTTCCGCGGCGGATCGCGATCGTGACATCGCCCGAGGGAGCGGCGATCCGCGACATCCTCTCCGTGCTCGGGCGCCGCTTCGACGGCCTCGCCGTCACGATCTATCCCGTGCGGGTCCAGGGGGAGACCGCGGCGGCCGAGGTCGTGTTCGCGGTCGCGGCGCTCAACCGGCGCGAGACCTTCGACGTCGTGATCGTGGCGCGCGGAGGCGGCTCCGCCGAGGATCTCGCTCCCTTCAACGACGAGCGCGTCGCGCGGGCACTCGCGGCCTCTCGCATTCCGACCATCTCGGCGATCGGCCACGAGACCGACGTCACGATCTGCGACCTCGTGGCGGACCTGCGCGCCGCGACTCCCTCGGCCGCCGCCGAGCTCGTCGTCGAGAAGAAGGAGGGCCTGTGTCGGCGGGTCGCGGACATTCGGCGGCGCTCGGAGCGCGCGCTGGCGGCGAGACTGAGGCTCGCCCGGGCGAGCCTCGCGGCGCTCTCCCGGGCCGAAGGGCTGATGCGGTTCCCCTACAAGCTGCGCGAGTGGCGGGAGAGGGTGGGACAGGGCCGCGGCGCCCTTCTCGCCGCTCTCGCGCGCCGGCCCGAGGCCGAGCGGGCGCGCCTGGAGGCGGCGCGCGCGGCGCTCTTCGCCTTCCCGCGCGTCGCGGGGCTCGACCGCGAGCGGCAGAGGGTCGAACACCTGCGCTCGCTTCTGGAGGAGCGGGCGCGGCGGCGGCTGGAGCGCCAGCGCGAGCGGCTGCGGGCTTCCGCCGGCAAGCTCGAGCTCGTGAGCCCGCTTTCCGTTCTGGCGCGCGGCTACGCCGTGGCGTTCCGGGAAGGCTCGAAGAGCCCGCTCCTCTCGGCCGGGGGCGTGCGCCCCGGCGACCGCATCCAGGTGCGGCTGCACGAAGGGGAGATCCGCGCCATCGCGCGCGAGACCACGGCGGCCGTCGATCCCGGCCCCCTCTTCGCCCAGAGCGCGGAAGCACCCGCGGAGCGCCCGGGGCCGGCCCTGTTGCCGGGCATGGAGACGAAATGACCGTTCGCCCGCGCAAGGAGAGGAGCTTCGAGGAGGCGATGGCGCGCCTGGAGGAGATCGTCGCGGAGATCGAGTCGGAGGAGCTCGGCCTCGAGCGGCAGTTCGAGCTCTTCCAGGAAGGCATGACGCTGGCGCGTTTCTGCGACGGCAAGCTGTCGGAAGTTCAGAAGTCGGTCGAGATCGTCCTGAAGGAGGCGGCCGGCGAGTGGAAGACGGCGCCTTTCGAGTCGGGAGAGGCCTCCGGCGAGGACGAGGACGACGATCGCGACTGAGGACGTCGCCGCCGACCTCGCGCGGCGCAAGGCGGAGATCGACGAGGCCCTCCAGACGCTCGTGCCGCCGGCCGAGTCCTGGCCCTCGACGCTCCACCGCGCCATTCGGCACTCGCTCTTCGCCGGCGGAAAGCGCCTGCGGCCGATCCTGGCGCTGGCCGCGGCGGAGGCGGTCGGGGGAGAGGCGCGCCCGGCGCTCGAGCCCGCCTGCGGCCTCGAGATGATCCACACCTACTCGCTCATTCACGACGATCTGCCGGCGCTCGACAACGACGACCTGCGCCGCGGCGTGCCGACCTGCCACGTGGTCTTCGGCGAGGCGATCGCGATCCTGGCCGGCGACGCGCTCCTGACGCACGGGCTCGGGCTTCTTGCCCGGTTCCCGCGCGAGCAGATCTACGCCGCGGCCAAGCTGCGCGCGCTCGAGACGGTCGTCGAGGCCATCGGCACGACGGGCATGATCGGAGGACAGGTGGCGGACCTCGAGGCGTCCGGCGCCGGGCCGGTCTCGGAGGAGCTCGTCTCCTCGATCCACGACAGCAAGACCGGCAGGCTCTTCCGCGCGTCCCTCGCGCTCGGCGGCATCCTGTCCTTCGCCGGGGAGTCCGACCTGGGAACCCTCGACCGCTACGGGCGCGCCCTGGGCCTCGCCTTCCAGATCAAGGACGACTTGCTCGACGTCGAGTCGGACGCCGCGACCCTCGGCAAGACGCCCGGCAAGGACGCGGCGGCGGGCAAGGCGACGTTCCCCGCGGTCTGGGGCGTCGAGCGCTCGCGGCAGGCGCTGGCCTCGACGGTCGAGGAGGCCGTCGCGCTGGCGCAGAGCCTGCCCGGAGGCGGAGGCCGTCTGCCGGATCTGGCGCGCTTCGTCGGGCGGCGGAAATCATGATGGCCTCGATTCCTGCCCCTTCCCGTACACCGATCACCGAACACCGATCACCGACTTCATGAAGGCCTTTGTCCAGACTGCCGTTGGGAAGTTCGAGCCGCGGGAGCTGCCGACACCCCGGGCGGGACCCGGGGAGGTCGTCGTTCGCGTCCGCACGGCGCTGACCTGCGGCACGGACCTGAAGCTTCTCCAACGCGGCCACTCCAGGATTTCCCTGCCGGTGACCATGGGGCACGAGCTCTGCGGCGAGGTGGTCGAGGTCGGCCAGGGCGCCGACACCGGGCTTCTGGGCAAGCGCGTCGTGCCCGCCGTGACGGGCCCGTGCGGCAGATGCGCGGACTGCCGCAGGGGCCTCGACAACCTCTGCGCGGCGGGCCAGGGGGACCGCACCTGGGGCGCCTTCGCCGAGTACGTGCGAGTCCCGGCGGGGGTCGTCGCCTCGAACCTGCACCATCCGCCGGCCTCGCTGTCGGACGAGGCCGCGGCCTTCCTCGACCCGCTCGCTTCGGTGCTGCACGGGTGGAACCGCCTCGGGGAGCCGGCTCCCGAGCGCGTCCTGATCTACGGCGCGGGAGCGCTCGCCCTTCTCTGGGCGGCGACCGCGCGCTCTCGCGGCGTGCCGGCGATCGTGGCGGGGCGCCGGCCGGAGCGGCTTTCGCTTGCGGCCAGCACCGGCGCCGAGGTCCTGGATCTCGGCCGGGACCAGGCCGAAGACCTCTTTTCGCGCACGGGCACGCTTCCCGAGGCCGCGGTCGACTGCACCGGCGATCCGTCGGTCTGGATGCGGTTGCCGAACCTCGTGCGCCATGGCGGCCGGGTGCTGCTCTTCGGCGGATGCGGCCCCGGAGCGACCGTGACCTACGACGCCGCCCGGCTCCACTACTCCGAGCTTTCCCTGCTCGGTTCCTTCCACTACACGCCGCGGGAGGCGGCGGCCGCCATGGCCCTGCTCGCTTCGGGCGAGATCGATCCGCGTCCGCTCGTCACGGACGTCGGGGCGCTCGCGGACCTGCCGCGCTTTCTCGAGGCGCAGAGGCAGGGCGACGGCGTGCGGTACGCGCTGCGGATGGAGTGAGTCGGCGCGGGCCGCCGCGGTTCGCGTTTACTATCTCTCCATGAAGGCGGTCCGTTTCGAGCGGGGCGGCGGCGTCGCGGTCGTGGAAGTGCCCGTTCCCGAGATCGGGCCGGGCGAGGCTCTGGTCAGGACGCGGGCCGCCGGCATCTGCGGCTCGGACCTGCTCGACTGGTATGTCGAGAAGAAGGCGGGCACGGTCGCCGGCCACGAGATCGCGGGCGAGATCGTCGCGGTCGGCGCCGGGGTGAAGGACTTCGCGCCCGGCGACCTCGTCGTGCCGCATCACCACGCGCCGTGCCTCGACTGCCCGGCGTGCCGGCGCGGGCGCTTCGTGCATTGCGTCGAGTGGCGGTCCTCGCGCTTCGACCCGGGGGGCATGGCGGAGCTCGTGCGCATTCCGGCCGGCAATCTCGCTCGCGACACGCAGAAGGTTCCCGAGGGGCTCTCGCCCGAGGAAGCGAGCTTCGCCGAACCGCTCGCGACCGTCGTGAAGGCCTTCCGGCAGGGGCGCTTCCACCACGACGACCGGCTTCTCGTGGTCGGCCTCGGCACGGCGGGGCAGCTCGCCGTTCGCCACGCGGCGCGCCTGGGGGCAACCGGCATCGCCGGGGCCGACGGGGTCGTCTCGCGCCGCGCGGTGGCGGCGGCCTCCGGGGCGGAGCAAACGATCGACGTCTCGAACGAGTCGCTCTCCGACGGCGCGCGCCGGATCACCGGAGGCCGCGGATTCGACTTCGTGTTCGTGGGGCCCGGCAAGAGCGGCGTGATCGCGGAGGCGCTCCAGGCCGTCGCGGCGGGGGGGACGCTGCTTCTCTTCACGATGCCGGCTCCCGCGGACCGGATCGCTCTGGACGGCAATGATCTCTATTTCCGCGAGGTCCAGATCGTGCCTTCCTACTCCTGCGGACCGGTCGAGATGAGGCTCGCGCTCGCCATGCTCTCCGAGCGGCGGGTGTCGGTCGCGGATCTGATCACCCACCGGTTCCCGATCGGGCGGGCGCCGGAGGCCTTCGCGAGGGCGCGGGCGCCGGAGGGGTCGCTCAAGGTCGTCCTGACGTTTCCGTGAAGCCCCGCCTCGACCGGCTCCTGGTCGAAAGGGGGCTCGCGCCAACGCGCGAGAAGGCGCAGGCGATGATTCTCGCCGGAAAGGTGGAGGTCGACGGAAGGCGGGCGGAGAAGGCGGGAACGCCCGTCTCTGCGGAGGCCGAGATCCGTGTGGCAGGGCCGGCGCATCCGTACGTTTCGCGCGGCGGCCCGAAGCTCGCCGCCGCGCTCGAGGCCTTCGGGATCGACCCCTCCGGAGCCGTGTGCCTCGACGTGGGCGCCTCGACCGGCGGGTTCACCGACTGCCTTCTCCAGGGGGGCGCCGCGCGCGTGTACGCCGTGGACGTCGGCACGGGGCAGATCGACGCGAAGCTGCGCGAGGACCCGCGCGTGGTCCTGCGCGAAGGGGTCAACGCGCGCTTCCTGTCGCGCGCTCACGTGCCGGAGCCCGTGGCGGTCGCCGCGATGGATCTTTCCTTCATCTCCGCGCGCCTCGTTCTGCCGGCGGTCGCCCCGCTGCTCGCTCCCGGCGCGTTTCTCGTCGTGCTCGTCAAGCCGCAGTTCGAGGCCGGTCGCCGCGAGGTTCCGCGGGGCGGCGTGGTGAAGGACCCCGCCACACAGCGGCGCGTGGTCGGGGAAGTGACCCGGGCGGGAGAGGCCCTCGGCCTGACCGCTCTGGGGTCGATTCCTTCGCCGGTTAAGGGAGCGTCGGGCAATCAGGAGTTTTTGCTGGCGTTTCGCGTCCAAAGTCCTGAAGTTTCCCCTTAAACTCTCCCCATGAAGGGATTGCGCGCGTCCCGCCGGCAACGGTTCGGGCGGATCGGCCTGGTCTGCAAGCCCGTCCGGGAGGCGTTGCGCCTGACGGTCGCGCTCGAGCGGGCGCTGCGCCGCCGCAGCCTCGCGGTCGTCTTCGACGAGACGACGGCGGCCGCCCTCCACAAGCGTGGCGGCGTCTCCCGAGGCCGGGTCGCCCATGAGGCCGACCTCGTCTTCGTCCTGGGGGGCGACGGGACCCTGCTCTCGGTCGCGCGCGCGGCGCCGTCGCGCACTCCCGTGCTCGGCATCAACGTCGGCGTGCTCGGGTTCCTGGCGGGACTGCGCCGGGACGAGGCCCTGGCCCGCCTGGACGAGGTGCTCCGCGGCGGCTTTCGGGAGGATCGGCGCCGGCGGCTCGACGTCACGCTGGCCGACGGGCCCCACCGCGGCACGTACCGCGCCTTGAACGACGCCGTCCTGAACAAGGAGGCGATCGCCCGCATCTCGACCTTCTCCGTTTCGGTCGGAGGCGAGCCCGTCTCGCGCTTTCGCGCCGACGGGGTCATCGTCGCGACCCCAACGGGATCCACGGCCTACAACCTCTCGGCGGGAGGTCCGATCCTGCATCCGCAGCTTCCGGCCGTGGTCGTGACGCCGATCTGCCCGCACACGCTCGCGCAGCGTCCTCTGGTCGTGCGCTCCTCGGACACGATCGGGCTGACCGTGCTCGACCGGCGGAGGCACGAAGACCTTTACCTGACGCTCGACGGCCAGGAGGGATTTCCGGTGCGGGCCGGAACGCCGATCGAGATCCGCTCGAGCGCGTCTTGCGTGACGCTGCTGCGCGCCCCGGAGTCGGACCATTTTCGAACGCTTTCCGAGAAGCTGAACTGGGGGATCTGACGGGAAGCCGTCAGACGAGCAGCCGCGCCGCGTGTCCGACCCGAAGCCCCCCCGAGAGAATCCGCCCCCCCCGCTGCCGCAGCACCTTTCGACGCTGCGGCTCTTCACGATCATCGTCGTCTTCCTGGCCCTCGCGGGCTATTCGGTCTGGAGGTCCGAGCGCTTCCAGAACCTGGTACACGGCGTTTCGCAGGCGCGCCTCTCCGAGGCGCTGGGCGTGCCGGTCGACTTCGAGACGGTGGGCCTGCGAATCCTGCCCCCCTCGGTCAGTCTCGTCAACGTGCGGGTCGGCAATGATCCCCGGCTCGGGCTGCCCGTGGACCGGCCGCTGCTGACCGCCGAGGAGATCTCGCTCGGAGGCGGCCGCTCGCTTTCGGGCGGCGAGCTTCGCCTGGGTCGCATCCGCGCGCTGCGCCCTCGTCTCTTCCTCGAGCAGCTGCCCGACGGGCGCTGGAACCTGCCTCCCGGCTTGAGCGGCCCGGCGCAGAAGACGGGGGGCGTCAAGGTCAAGATCGGCTCGCTGCTTGTGCAGGAAGGAGTCCTGGACTTTCGGGGGCGCAAGATCGGACTCGACGGGAGGCTCGAGGACTTCGCCGCCGAGCTGACGTCGACCGGTCCCGATCTCTATCGCGGCGTCGTGGTCGCCCGGCGGGGTGCGTTTCTCTTGCCCAAGGCCGAGCCGATCGTCGCGGCGCTCGGCCTTCGTTTCGTTCTCGATGGCAAGCGGGGCGTCACGGTGGACGACCTGCGGCTGGAGGGTCCCTTCGGAAGGCTGGTCGCCTCCGGATCGCTCGAGGACTTCGAGCGCCCGCGCGCGGGCCTGCTCGTCTCGGCGGAAGTCTCGATCCAGGAGATCGAGCGGATCTTCCACTCGGAGCTCGGCTTCGAAGGGGCGGCGTCGGTGCGCGCGAGGCTCGAGCTGCCGCCCTCCGGAGGCTTTCGCGTCACGGGCAGCCTGCGCGCGCCCCGCGCGAGCCGGCCGCCGTTCCTGCTCCAGGATGTCGTCGCCAGCGTCGTGGCGCGCCCGGAAGAGCTGGTGGCGAAGATCGAGCACGCCCGGTACGCCGGGGGGGACGCGCAGGGGAGCCTCCGCATCGCGGAGCTGACGGGGGCGCAGGTCCCGATGACGCTGGCCGTCGAGGCCGCCGGGATTTCGCTCGAGAGCTTTTTTTCCGACCTCGGCCTGCCCGGCACGGGCCTGTCCGGGGCGGCGTCGCTCGAGGTCGCCCTGCGGTGGGGCGCCGAGGGAATCACGCGCGCCAGCGGCGGAGGACGCCTCGATGTCCGGGCGGGCCCGGCCGCTTCACAGGTGCGCGGGCGCTTTGGCGTGCCGACGGAAGGGGGAGGCCCGATCGCCGTCGTGCAGGGCCGCATCGGCTTCGAGGGATGCACCCTGCGCTTCCCCCGATCCACGCTCGACTTCACGGGCGGAATCCCGATCGGAGACTGGCAGCCCGATTTCGACTTTCGATACCGCTCGCGGGACTTCGTCGAAGCGGATCACATCTTCCAGAACTTCGTCGCCGCGGGCGGAAGCAAGCCCGAGCCGCTCGGCCTCGGGGGCAGCGGCGAGGTGACCGGGCATCTCGAGCGATCCTGGTCGAACCCGAGCGCGACGGCGCAGGTGACGGCCGAGGACGCCCGGTACGGGGGAGTCGTCTTCGGAAGCGCCCGCGGCACCGTGGACATGGCGGACGGCGCCTTCTCCTTTCGACCGCTGCGCGTCTACGAAGGGGACGCCACTCTCTCGCTCGAGGGGATGGCGGCGTACCGCGACCTCCCCGGACGCGCGCCTTTGGACCTCGTCGTGTCGGCGCGCCGGTTTCCGCTCTCGCGCCTGCTCGCCTATCTCCAGCTCGACTTTCCGATCGAGGGAAAGTTGACGGGCAGCTTCCCGCTGCGGGGCTCCAAGGAGGCGCTGACGGGAGGGGGCGCGGCGGAACTCGCCGAAGCGAAGGTCTGGGGGCAGCCCTTCGAGCGGATCACGGGGCGCGCCGCCTTGACGCCGGGACGGTTCGCGCTCGAAGAGCTGCGCGCCCCGCTCGGGGGAGGCATGCTCGGGGGCCGCGGGTCCTACGCGATCCGCGAGAAGGAATTCGAGGCGCGCCTGGCGGGCGACGGGATCCCGCTCGATGCGATCCAGGCGCTGCAGTCCTTCGCCCGCGACCTCGGGGGAAGGCTCTCGTTCCAGGTCTCGGGTTCCGGCACGCTCGAGAGTCCTGACCTCGAGGCCACGGCCTCGCTCGCCGACGCGAAGTTCTTCGGCCACGCGGTGCCCTCCGACGGCGAGCCGGTGCTGTCCGCCCGGGTCGAGAAGGGGCGCCTCCAGGGAGAGGTCGCCGTGCCGGGCGGGTTCCGGCTGACCGCCTCGGGCGACGTCTTCCGGGAGGGCGCGCCGATCGAGGTCTCGCTCGACGCCCCGAAGCTCGCGGCGCTGGCCCGGTTCACGCCGCTCGACCTGCCCGAGGGTTACGGCGGCTCGGCCGCGGTCGCGGGGACGGTCGTGCTGCCGACGCAGGCCGGACAGCTGCCTACGGCGTCGCTTCGCGTCACGCGAGCGATCGTGGACCTTCCGGGCAGGCCGGCGGCCCTGCGAGCCACCAAGGAGGTGCGCGTGGCGCTCGACGGCCGGAGCCTGAAGATCGAGCCGTTCGAGATCTCCGGGGAGGGCACGACGCTCGCGGTCCGGGGCTCGCTCGGGCTCTCCGAGCCCGCCGACGTCCACCTGTCGGTCTCCGGGCCGATGGACCTCGCGCTGCTCGGGGTGGTGATGCCGGATCTTTCGGCGACGGGCCGCCTCCAGCTGGCTCTGTCCGCGGCCGGCCCGCTTTCCAGGCCCCGCCTCTCGGGCGAGATCCGCCTGGAAGACGGCAAGTACCGTCTGGCGGCCTTCTCGCAGCTCGTGGACGAGATCGGCGGGACGGTCCGGTTCGACGGCTCGGGCGGCGGCCAGCTCGATGGCCGCGCGAAGGTCGGCGGGGGCGAGGCGGCGGCAGCGGGGAATTTCACGCTCGACGGCCTGGAGCTGAAGGACTTCCGCCTGACGCTGCAGGCGCGCCGCATCACGGTGCGCTACCCGCAGGACATGCGCCTGCTGCTCGACGCGGACCTGGTCGCCAGCGGCGGAGGCCCTTCGGGCAATCTCGTGCGCGGAGAGGTGGTGCTGCAGCGCGGCATCTACTCGCGCGACTTCGACGTGACGCTTTCGGACCTGCTCGCCAAGTCCCGCCCGTCGGGCGTCGCCGCGCGAGAGCCGTGGAAGGAGAAGACGCGGCTGGAAGTGCGCATCGTCTCGTCGCAATCCCTCGAGGTCCGCAACAACCTGGCCCGCCTGACCGGAACGGTGGACCTGCTCGCGCGCGGAACGCTGGCGGATCCCGCGCTGATCGGCCAGGTCGTCCTGGACGAAGGGGGGCGGGTCACGTTCCGCGATGTGCGCTACGAAATCGAGTCCGGGAGTGTGACGTTCGCCAACACGCGCGGGATGGTGCCGATCCTGGACGTGCGGGCGCGCGCCGAGGTCAAGGGATACGACCTGGTCGTGAACCTGGCGGGTACCTGGCCGAGGCTCGAGACGAGCTTCAGCTCCGATCCGCCGCTGCCCGACGAGGCAATCGTCAACCTTCTGCTGACGGGCGCCGCGCCGGGGCCGGGGGCCGCCGCCGAGCTCTCCGGAACGCTCGCGACCACGGCGGGAAGCATCGTCGGCAGCGCCGCGACGGGCGTGCTGACCCGCCCGGCGCAGAAGCTCTTCAAGCTGGAGCGCTTCCAGATCGATCCGATCTTCACCTCGAGCGGGCTCGCGGGGGCGACGACGACCGTGGGCAAACAGATCTCTCCGAACTGGTCCGTGACGTATTCGCAGCCCCTCTTCGACGCGGGAAGCCGGGAGCCGGTCGTGGAGGTGGAGGGGCGCATCTCGCAAACCTGGGTGCTGCGCCTTCGCCGGGACGAGAACGGCGTCTACCTGGTGGACTTGCGCCGGCGGACACGGTCTTGAGCGGGCCCGCCGGTTGAGGTCTCGAAGTTGAGGAGGCCAGTCCGGACAGCCGGCCGCGCCGCGCCGGTCCTGTTGCTCCTCGCCGCCGCGGCCTTCCCTGGCTCGGCGCGGGCACAGGAGGAGAGCCTCTACGGGAGGCCCGTCGTCTCGATCGCCTATCGCTGCGACGGGCCGGTCGAGAAGGGCGAGGTCGAGAAGCTCGTCTCGATCCAGGCGGGGCAGCCGCTTTCCGAGACCGACACGGCCGACACCGTGCGCGACCTCTTCGCGACGCGGCGATTCGCCGACGTCCGGATCGAGGCCGCGGCCGCCGACGGGGGCGTCGCGGTGACGATCGTCCTCCTGCGTTCTTTTCGGGTCTACCCGCTCCGGTTCCGGGGCCGGCTCGGCATCTCGCGCGACGAGCTGCGGCGCGCGCTGCCGTTCTTCGCGGGCGGCATCTACTCGGGCGCCGAAGTCGAGGAAGGAACGGCGGCGATCGCGCGCCGGCTGGTGGCCGAGGGCTTCCCGCGAGCGTCCGTTCGGCCCGAGACCGTCTTCGACCGGCGCCGCTTCGACGCGTCGGTGACCTATCACATCGACGCGGGCCAGCGGGCGCGCGTGGCGCCGGCGATCTTCGTCGGCGCGCTCGAGCCGTATGCGGCCGAGCAACTTCTGCAGCATGCCCGCCTGAAGGAGGGAAGCCGCTACCGGGAGGCGAAGGCGCTGTCGGACGCGACCCGAATGCGGGAGTTTCTTCACAAGGAGGGGCGCCTGAAGGCGCAGATCGAGCTGATCGCCGCGCAGCCGACCGACGACGGAAGGATCTCGCCGGCCTACCGCGTAAGCGTGGGCCCGCAGGTGGTCTTCGAAACACGGGGAGTCAAGGAAAAGCGCGTGCGGCGCGCCGTCCACGATCTGCTGGAAGGCCAGGTGTTCGACGAGGACTTGATCCTGCAGTATGTCGAGAGCGAGAAACGGAACCTCCAGCGCAAGGGCTACTACCGGGCAAACGTGACCTACGCCCTGGACGAGAAGCCCGACCGCGTGACGGTTTCCATCGGCGTCGAGGAGGGACCCCGCTACGCGGTCGAGCGCATCGATTTCGACGGGAATGCCTCGGTCGAGAGGCGGACGCTTTCCAAGCTCATGGTGACCACGACGAGGGGCCTCCCGTTCCTTCGGCCCGGCCGGCTGACCGACGAAGACATCGCCGGCGACGTGGACGCGGTGCTCGGCTGGTACCAGGCGCACGGCTGGGTGAGCGCGAAGGTCGGGCCGGTCCAGGTCCAGGACGGCTCGAAGGCCGGCCGTCTGGTGGTGCGGATTCCGATCGAGGAGGGCCCGCGCACGCTCGTGGCGAGCCGGACCCTGCAGGGCACCGAGCACGCCGACCCGGCGGCGGTCGAGAAGCTGCTCGCGGTCAAGGCCGGCGATCCGTTCAACCCCAACCTGCTTCGCGCGGACGTCGCCGCGATCCAGGGCTACTACCAGGACCGCGGATGGCTCGAAGTCTCCGTGCGCGACGAATACCGGCTGTCGGCCGACCGGGCGACGGCCGATGTGACCTACGAGGTCGTCGAAGGGCTGCGCTCCTTCTTTGGGAAGACCATCGTGCGCGGCAACACCTCGACGCGCACCGACCGGATCCGGCGCCTTGCCTCCTGGACCGAAGGGGCTCCTTTCTCCGAGGAGAAGATTCTCGAGGCCCAGCGCCTGCTTTCGCGCACGGGCGCCTTCCGCCGCGTGGACGTTCGCCCGCAGCCGGCGGATCCGGCCGACCGCGAGCGCAACGTCCAGATTCAGGTCGAGCAGGCGCGGCCCCTGTCGTTGCTGTACGGCTTCGGCTACCAGTACGTGAGCGACGCGGCCGAGAACCGCAACGACCCGTTCGTGGTCGGGGGCGTGACGACGCACAACCTGCTCGGCGGGATGCGAACGGCGGGACTGGAGGGACAGATCGCGCTGTCGGGCCGGTACCGCGTGCAGGCGAGCTTTCGCGACCCGTTCCTGATCGGCAACGACTACCCCATGACGTCGCTGGTCTTCGCCTCGCGGGAGACGATCCAGAACGTCGACCTCGACCGGCTCGGCTTCGTCAGCGAGGTGTCCCACACCTTCGGGGAGCACCTGCGCGCGTCCCTGCGCGCCGAGTACCAGCGCATTCAGCCGACGAACGCCGCGGATCTGTCCCTGATCGAGATCAGCCGGTTCCCGCGGGCGGATCAGCCGATCGAGGAAGCCACGATCGGGCCGGCCTTCTTCTACGACCGGCGCGACGACGTCATCGATCCTCACCGCGGCTACTACCTGTCGCTCGCGGCCAAGTACGCGTTCCCGCTCTTCACCGCCGAGGCGCGCTACACGAAGTTCGCGACACAGGCGACCTACTTTCACCCGATCGGCCGCGCGGTCCTGGCGGTCTCCGGGCGGTTCGGCGGGGTCTTTCCCTACGGGCCCGCGGACATCCAGGTCCCGCTCGCGGAACGCTACTTCGTGGGCGGCCGCTCGACCGGGCGCGCCTTCGAGACGGATCTGCTGGGCATTCCGGGCGAGACGGTGGACTACGACACCAAGGCGGTCAAACGGGAGCCCCCGGACGGAAAAGGGAATTGCGCGCCGACCTACCCGACGCTGGCGGACTACGACTGCAGCGCCGGCCCCTGGATCGTGGGCGGCAACGGGTTCGTCGCCCTGAGCGCCGAGCTGCGCGTCCCGGTCGCGGGCAACCTCGGAGCCGTCGCGTTCTACGACGCGGCGCAAACCTGGTCGAGCTTTTCGCGGATCAAGCTGCGGTTCGAAGGCGCCGACGGCCTGCGCCAGGGAGCCGGGTTCGGGCTCTTCTACATGCTGCCGATCGGGCCGCTTCGCGCCGAATACGCCTGGAAGCTCACTCGCCGGACCATCCCGTTCTCGGTGGTGGACGTGACCGATCCGACACATCCGATCGACACCGGAATCCGGTCGCAGACCCGAGAGAGCCCCGGGCAGTTCTTCATCTCGATCGGCTTCCCGTTCTAGCCCGGATTATTCACGGACACCCGGCCGAAGCACGTCCAGGAGATTGCGCCAAAAGGGGTTGTTCAAGCGACGCTCTTGACGAGCGCGGGTACGGCGTGTCCGCGACAGAGATTTT
>JBLMXY010000147.1:0-9235 GCA_050257975.1 Acidobacteriota bacterium | reverse complement strand
GCCTCCTCGGCCGACCGGTCGCGCGTCGAGAAGACGATCGCCGAGATCGACGAGGAGATCCGCTCGCTCGCGGCGAAGCTTCGCAACCCGACCTTCGTCGAGCGGGCCCCGGCCCCGATCGTCGAGAAAACGCGCCGCCGCCTGGTGGAGCTGGAGCAGCGGCGCGCCGCCCTGTCGGGCTCGACCGCATGACCGAGTTCGCGGACGGCGATGTCGAGGCGCGCCGATGGCGGACCTTCGAGAACCTCGCCTGCCTGGCGCGGACCGACTCCTCCAATGACCTCGCCCGCGAGCTGATCGAGCTCTACTTCAACGAGGACCAGGACCTGCCGGCATCGGTCGTCGTCGCCGAGAGCCAGCCTGCGGCGCGGGGCCGCACCGGCCCCTGGCATGCGCCGGCCGGCCGCGGCCTGTACCTCACCTTCATCGTCCCGTCGGAGGGAATGCCCCTGTCGCTCGCGCCGATCGCGGTGGCGCGGTGGATCCGCGAGGCCGTGCGCGAGACGACCGGCGTGGTCTGCGAGCTCAAGTGGCCCAATGATCTCTACGTCGGCCGGCGCAAGCTCGCGGGCGTCCTGCCGGAGGCGCGCACGCAGGGAGAGCGGACGTTTCTCGCCGTCGGGATCGGGCTGAACGTCTCGGGCACCGCCGACTCCCTCGCGGTTCCCGACGCGACCACGCTCGAGCAGGAGGCCAGGCGCCCGATTCGCCGCGCCGCGCTGCTCCAGGCCGTCCTCGACCGGATCGACCGCGAGCTCGACCAGCCGCACTGGGAATTGGAGATCGCGGCCTGGGAGGAAGCCTCGCTTCACCGTCCGGGCGACCGGATGACGATCCGGCGCGAAGGCCAGGAGCTGACCGGCGAGTACCTGGGCCTGGACCCCTCCGGGTTTCTGAGGCTGAAGACCGAGGCGGGCGAGGCGATCCTTCCCGCGGGCGAGGTCGCGGAATGGTGAGCAAGGCCGCCGGCTCGCGCCTGCTCGCCGTGGACGTGGGCAACACGAACACGGTGCTCGGTCTCTACGACGGCGAGGAGCTTCTGCGCCACTGGCGCCTGACGACCCGCCGCGAGGCGACCTCCGACGAGATCGCCCTTTCGGTTCGCGGGTTGCTCTCGGACGCCGGGCTGCTTCCCGAGCGACCCGAGACGATCGTCGCGAGCGTCGTCCCGTCGCTGCGCTTTCCCCTGCGGCAGGCTTTTCGCCAGATGTTCGGAGCCGAGCCGCTCTTCGTCGAGCCCGGGATCAAGACCGGCATGCCGATCCTCTACGACGTGCCGCAGGAGGTGGGCGCCGACCGCATCGTCAACGCCGTGGCCGCGCACGCCCACGTGGGAGGCCCCTGCATCGTCGTGGACTTCGGGACCGCGACCACCTTCGACGTCGTGACCGCGAAAGGGGAATACGCGGGAGGCGTCATCGTTCCGGGCATCACGATCTCCGCCGAGGCGCTCTTCGAGCGGGCGGCCCGGCTCTGGCGCGTCGAGATCCGAAGACCGGACCGCGTCATCGGCAAGACCACGGCCGCCTCGATCCAGTCCGGCCTCTACTTCGGGTACCTCTCGCTGGTGGACGGCGTCATCGGCAGGATCGAGAAGGAGCTCGGGGCGCGCCCCCGCGTGATCGCGACGGGAGGGCTGGCCGAGCTCTTCGGCGGAGGCTCCGAGCGCATCGAGCAGGTCGATCCGCTCCTGACGCTGACCGGGCTGCGTCTGATCCATGAGCGAAACCGAGGCGGATAGGGCCTACTACGCGGCGGGCGAAGCGGCTTTCATCCGGCGGCGCGGCACCCCCTTCCTCCTCTCGCCCAGGGACTTCGCGCTCCTGAAACAGTGGCGCGAGCTCGGCGTGCCGATCGAGGCGGTCGAGCAGGGCATCGACGACGCCTTCTCCCGGCGCGAGGAGCGCGGCTCGACCGGGCGGGTCAACTCGCTCGCGTACTGCCGCGACGCGGTGCTTTCGGCCTGGGAGCGGAGGGCGGAGACGTCCGTGGGGCGGGGGCAGGGGCGCGAGGCTCCGCCGGACGTCGAGGGCGGGCTCCGGCGGCTTCAGGAGGGGCTCACGAGCCTTTCGGCACGCCGTCCGGATCTGGTGGAGGCCGTCCAGTCCGCCCGGCGCTCTCTCGACCGGCTGGCTCGAGGCTCCCGCGCCCCGGGCGAGGTCGAGGAGTCGCTCGCGCGGCTCGACCGCAAGCTCGCCTCCTCCCTCTACGAAGCTCTGCCCGAGGAGGAGCGCCGGCGGATCGACGACGAGATTGCGCGACAGCTCAACGCCCTGCGCGACCGCATGGACGAGGAGACCGCGCGCCGGACTGGCAGAGCGCTCGCCCGCCGCCTCCTGCGAGAGCATCTCGACCTGCCGCGGCTCTCGCTCCTGTAGGCCTCGAGACAAATGAGAGCTGATGGATGCGGGGAGTTTCGCTCGAGGACGGCCCTCACCCCGGCCCTCTCCCGCCGGGAGAGGGAGCGGAGGCCCCTCACCCCAACCCTCTCCCGTGGGGAGAGGGGGCGGAGGCAGCCCCGCGCGATCCTCTTCGGTCCGGCCTCTGCCCTCTTCCTCCGGGAGAGGGCAGGGTGAGGGCGCCGTCCGCGCCCCCCCACCCATGATACGCCGCGTCACGATCGAGACCCTCGCGCCCACCGGGGAGGGAGTCGCTCGGACGCCCGAGGGCGTCGGCTTCGTGGCCGGCGCCCTTCCGGGAGAAGACGTGGACGCCGAGGTCGCAGAAGTTCGAAAAAGGTTCTGGAAGGGCAGGGCCGTCGCGATCCGCAGCCCCTCCCCGGATCGGATCTCCGGCGGCCACGCCGAGGGATGCGCCGGCTGCGACTGGGCGCATCTCGATCCGGCGCGGGCCCGGGAGTGGAAGCGCCGGCTCTTCCTCGAAACGATGGCGCGCATCGGCGAGCTGCCGCCCGAGCCCTTCGGGGAGCTCCCGATCGCGGCCTCGCCGCCCGGATACCGCATCCGCAACCGCTTCCACGTCTCCGGCCGCGGCGCTTCGGCATCGGTCGGCTTCTTCGCCCCGCGCACGCACCGGGTCGAGCCGGCGCAGGGCTGCGAGGCTCTCTCGGAGCCGATGCGGGCCCTGCTGCCCCGGATTGCCGACGCGGTCTGCGCCAGCGACGCCCCCGTCGCCGAGATCGCCACGATCGAGACGCTCGACGGCTCCCGGCGCCTCGCGCGGGCGGCGCTCGCGGCGGACGCCGACCGGCGCGACGCGAACGCGCTTCTTCCGGCTCTTGCGCCGCTCTTCGACGGCGCCGCCGTCGCGGACCAGTCCGGGGCGGTGCTCGGCAGGAGCGGCGAGAGCCGGCTGTGGCTTGCGGTGGGAGGGCGGGAGTTCCCGGTCGCGGCCGGGACCTTCTTCCAGGCGAATCGTTTCCTCGTCGAGGAGCTCTATCGCGACATCGCGCGGGAGGCCGCGTCCCTTTCCCCGGGACGCGCGCTCGACGCGTTCGGCGGCGTCGGCCTCTTCGCCGGGGCGCTCCTCGATGCGGGGCACACGGTCACGACGGTCGAGGCGGACCACTCGGCCGCGGAGCTCGCCCTCGAGACGAAGAAGCGTTGGGGCGCCGGAGACTGGACGATCGTGCGCTCCGCCGTGCTCCCGTTTCTCGCCCGCGCGGGCGGGTACTTCGATCTGGCGGTCGTGGACCCGCCGCGGGCGGGCCTGGGGCTCGATCTTGCCGCGGCCGTGCCGGCGCGGATCGCCGGACGCCTGCTGTACGTCTCGTGCGATACCGCGACGCTCGCGCGCGACCTCGCGGTGCTCTGCGCGGAGGGCCTCGAGATCCGCGGTGCGCGGCTCTACGATCTTTTCGCCTTCACGCATCGCGTGGAGGCGATCGTCACGCTCGAGCGCGCCGCCGCGGCATGATCGGCCCGGTCGCCCGCGAAGGGGAGGCGCCCGCCGCGCCGGCGGCCGTGGCCCTGGTCGCGGGAATCCTCCTCGGCAGCCGGGCCGCGTCGGGAGAAGCCCCGGCCGGGCTCCTGATGCTTTTCGCCTCGGCCTGGCTCGTGGTCCTTCGCGACGCGCCGGAAGACTCCCGCCGGCGCGCTGCGGCGCTCGGCCTCTGGTGGCTCGCGGCGGGGTTCGCGTCGGGCAGGCTCCGGATCGCGCGCCCGGCCGAGATCGCCGAGAGGACCTTCGCGGCCACGCCCGACGCCTCGCCGCGGCCCGTGTCCGTCGAGGGAACGCTCGCGGATTTCTGGTCCGGGGCGCCGCCCCGCGCGCGCAACCGGCTCGACGCCCTGCGGATCGTAGACGGCGGCGCGCCGCGACCATTCCCCGCGGAGGTCTTCCTCTTCGTCGGCGGAGAGACCCCGGTCGCGCCCGTGGCGGATCGCGGCGACCGGATCGTGGCGACCGGGAGCCTTCGCCGGGAGGATGTGCCCGCTTCCGAGCGCGACATCGAGCTGCCCTGGGCCCGCTACCGCCTCTCGGTCAAGAGCGCGCGACTCGTCGAGCCTTCCGGGGGCGCTCCGCTCTCCTGGCTCCACGGCCCGAACCGATTCCTCTTTGCCGCGATGCCCGTCCGGGACGCGGCCTTCGAGCGCGACGTGCGCGGGCCGCTCGCGGCCCTGCTCCTCGGGCGGACCTCGGAGCTCGACCGGGGAATGGTGGCGCGCTATCGTCGGGGAGGGCTCTACCACCTGCTGGTCGTCTCGGGTCTCCACGTGGCGCTTGCCGCCGGCCTCGTCTTCTGGGGCCTGCGCGCGGCCGGGGTGCGCGGCAAGCGGCGCGACGCGGCGCTGCTCGGCGCCGTCGCCGGCATCGTTCTGGTCGGGGGCGCCAATCCCCCCGCCGTGCGCGCGGGTCTCGTCTTCGCCGTCTTCCTCACGGCGCGCCTGATCGAGCGCCCGATCCGGGGAGCCCAGGCCGCGGGGCTCTCGGCGATCCTGCTCTTCCTCGTTTCGCCTCGCGAGGTCTTCTCGATCGGCTGCGTGCTGACGTTTGCCGCCGTCGGCGGCATCGCGCTCTTCGCGCAGCCGATCCGGTCTCGGCTTCCCGTCTGGCCCGCCTGGCTCTTCGCCGGGCTCGCGGCGGCGCTCGCGGCCGAGATCGCGACGGCGCCCGTCCTGCTCTGGAGGTTCAACCTGCTCGCGGCGGGAGCCTGGTTCACGGCGCCGCTCTCGATTCCCCTCTCGGGCGGGCTGATCGCGCTCGGCGCGGTGCTGCTCGCCTTCTTCGCGTTGGGCCTCTTTCCGGGTCCGCTGGTCCTTCTGTTTGCCGGGGGCACGCGCTTGCTCGGGTGGCTGGCCGAACGAGCCGGAGGCGTCGCGTTCCTTCGGCCGACCCCGCCTCTCTGGGGCGTTCTGGCGGTCGGGGCGCTCGTCCTGGCAGCGGCGCTCGCGCCGCGGCGGCTGCGGGCCTGGTCGGCCGGCCTGGCCGCGTCGCTCTTCCTTTTTCTGGCGCTTGTCCCTGGCGCGCGGGGACCGGAGCGCGGGTTCACGGTCGAGGCGCTCGACGTCGGGCAGGGGGACGCCCTGCTGCTGCGCTGGGCGGACCACGCGATGCTGGTGGACGGGGGAGGGCCGTTCGACCTCGACGCCCGCGACTTCGGGCGCACGCGCCTTCTCCCGAAACTGCTCGACCGCGGCGTCACCCGGCTGGACGCGGCGCTTCTGACGCATCCGCATCCCGACCACGCCCTCGGTCTCTTCGCGATCCTCGACGAGCTTCCCGTCGGCGCGCTCTGGCGGTCGGCGGGCGAGGACGAGGGAGGCCTCTACGCGGCGCTCGAGGCGCGCGCGCGTCGCCGCGGTGTGCCCGTCCGCGTGCTCGAGGCGGGGACGCTCGAGCTTGCCGGCGCGCGGCTGACCGTGCTTCAGTCGGGCGGCCCGGGCCGCAAGCGCGATTCGGTCAACAACCAGTCGGTCGTCGCGCTCTTCGAGAAGGACGGGCGGCGCGCGCTCCTGACCGGAGACGCCGGCGTCGCGGCGGAGGAGGACCTCCTTCGCGCCGGAGCCTTGTCGCCCGTGGATCTGCTGAAGGTCGGTCACCACGGCAGCCGCGGCTCGACCGCCGCGGCGTTCCTGGACGCCCTGTGCCCGCGCCTGGCGCTTCTCTCCTGCGGCCGCGGGAACCGGTTCGGCCATCCCGCGGCCGAAACGCTCGCGACCCTCGCGTCCCGAAGAGTCCGCGTCTACCGGACCGACCTCGCCTCCGACGTGCGGGCGGAGCTTCTTCCCGGCGCAACGCGCCTTCGTCTGCGGGGGGTCCGGTGAGGGGCGATTCGCGCCCGACCCTGCTCGTCGTCCTCGGCGCGACGGGGGCCGGCAAGAGCGCCCTCGCCCACGAGGTCGCGCGGGCCCGCGGGGGCGAGATCGTCTCGGCCGACGCGTTCACTGTCTATCGACGCCTCGACGTGGGCACCGCGAAGCCCTCGGGGAAGCAGCGCCGGGAGATTGCCTACCACTTGATCGACGTGGCCGAGCCGTGGGAGACCTATTCGGCCGGACGCTTCCAGAGCGAGGCGCGCGCCGCCGTCGACCGGATCGCGGCGCGGGGAAGGCTTCCGATCCTTTGCGGCGGAACGGGCTTCTACATCCAGGCGCTCCTCGAGGGGCTCCCGCCGGGGGAGGCCCGGGATCCGGAGCTTCGAGCCGCGCTCGCCCGGTGGGGGAAGGCCCGCCCGGAGGCGGCCCGCCGGCTGCTCGCCGCAAACGACCCGGCGGCCGCCGCCCGCATCGAGCCCGGCAACCTGCGCTACGTCCTGCGAGCCCTCGAGATCCTTCTCGTGACGGGGCGCGCGCCGTCGCTTCGCCTGCGGCACTCCGATCACTGGGCGAAGCGGTATCGCGTCATCAAGGTCGGCATTCGCCCGACGGCCGCGGACCTCTATGCTAGGATCGCCCGCAGGGTCCGCGAGATGCTCGGGTCGGGGTGGGAGGAGGAGGTCCGGCGGCTTCTCGCGCGGGGGATCGGCCTCGACGCGAATGCGTTCGGGGCGATCGGGTACCGGGAGCTGGCCGAGGCGATCCTCTCGGGCCACGCCGATCCGTTGGAAACGGAAAGGAAGATCGTGACGGCCACCCGGCAACTGGCCAAGAGGCAGGCGACCTGGTTTGGGCGCGAGCGCGACGTCCACTGGGTCGAGCCCGAGGCGGCCTTCGCGCGGACGCTCGAGCTTCTGGACGCGGGCAAGCAGACGGAGAGGACCGGATGAACAAGGCCCCGATCAACGTGCAGGATTCCTTCTTCTACAACCTCCGCAAGGACAACGTGGCCATCACCGTCCGCCTGACCTCGGGGGAGGAGCGGATGGGCCGGCTGCGCCGGTTCGACAAGTTCGCGCTGGTCCTGGAGGTGGACGGGCGCGAGGAGATGATCTACAAGCACGCGATCGCCTCGATCCGCCCCGAGAATCTGCCGACCGGCGCGTGACCCCTCGACCGCCGGCCGCCGGGGGCCCGCCGCCGGAGAGGTCCGGGCGCGTCCGCCGGCCGTCGTAGAACGCAAGACGGAGCTCTTTCAGTGAACCGGACGTTGCGGCCGGCGGCGCTCGTGCTCCTGCTGCTGTCGGCCTCGTGCGCGACTGGGCCGCGCGCGGCCGCTCCCCGCGACGCGTTTCCTCTGGACCCGCGGGAGGGGCTTGCCGGCCCCTTTCCGGGAGAGATCGAATCGGGATGGCAGTTGCTCCTCTCCGGAGACCCCGCCCGCGCCCGCGCGGAGTTTCTCCGCGGCGAGGGACCGGAGCAGAATCGGGCCGCCCGCATCGGCGTGATCGAGGCGATGGTCGAGCAGCGGTCGCTACCCGAGGCGCTCGCCCTCTGCGGCAAGACGCTCTCCGTCGGACCCACGACGGCGCCGCTTCTGGTCGCCTGCGGCGAGGCGCGCGCGCGCTCCGGGCAGGCGCTGCCGGCCTGGGAGCTCTACCGGCAGGCCCTGACGCGTGCCGGCGGCCGGCCGGGGCTCGAAGCGCGGGCCGCCGAGTTGCGGGCGCAGGCCCGCGAGGCGCTTCGGGGGGAGGCGCAGGAAGCGGCAGCGCGTAAGGACTGGAAGGCCGCCCGAGAGAAGGCCGGGCGCGCCGTCGAGATCGATCCCGCCTCGGCGCCGGCGCGCGAGACCGCCGGCGACGTCGAGCTCGCGGCCGGCGACCGCGCCGCGGCGCTCGCCCGCTATCGGGAGGCCCTCGATCTCGCGCGAGGCGACCGTGCGCTTCGGGAAAAGGTCGCGAAGCTCGCCCTGGATCTTTCCGACTACGCGACCGCGATCCCTGTCCTCGACGGCCTGGCGGCGGAGGACCCGCGGTTCGCGGCGCAGGCCGAGGACGCGCGCTTCGCCTTCCGTGTCGCCAACTGGCCGGCGGCCGAGCGGACGGCCGCTCGCGCGGACCGGCTGACGCGCGGCGACGCGGCGCGCCTCGTGTGGTGGATGGTCCCGGAGGTCCGGGGCGCGAAGGTGAGCTCGGCCGTCATCGCGAGCGACGTCGTCGGCCGCCCCGACCGGCAGGAAATCGCGAAGTCGGTGTCGCTCGGCCTGCTCGAGATGGACCAGGACACCCACAGCGCGCGCCCCGACGATCCATTGACCTTCTCGGCGGCGGCGAGGCTCTATCTTCGCCTCCTGGGCCTGCTGCGCCCCCGTGAGACGCCCGAGTGCCTGGGAGGGCTGCCCGCCGAACGGATCTCCGGCGGCGAGGCGATCCGGATCGCGCGGGACTGCCGGATCCTGGGGGAGAAGGACGCGCCGCCGGTCGGCGGCCCCGCTTTCATCCGGGCGCTCGACCGGGTTCGCGCGCTCGCCGGCGGGGGCGAAGATGAGACCCCCGGCAAGGAGAGGAAGGAGCCATGAAGGGCCCCTGGACGCTTCCCAACTTCATCACCCTGCTGCGGCTGGCGGCGCTACCCTTTTTTCTCGTCGCGATCGCCGACGGCCGGTTCGACTTCGCGCTCGGGATCTTCGTTGCGGCGGGCCTCTCCGACTTCGTGGACGGTTTCCTGGCGAGGCGCTTCGACATGCGCTCGGCGATTGGCGCCTTCCTCGACCCGATCGCGGACAAGCTGATGCTGATGAGCTCCTATCTCTTCCTGGCGATTCCTTCCTACCCGGCGCACGTCAAGGTGCCGGTGTGGCTCGCGGTGCTGGTGATCTCGCGGGACTTCCTGCTGCTCCTGGTCGCGCTCTTGATGATCCTCGCCACCGGCCGCAAGCGTTTCCCTCCGAGCTGGGTCGGCAAGGTCACGACCGTGACGCAGATCATCACGGTGCTTTTCGTTCTCTGCGCGAACAT
>JBLMXY010000146.1:0-15935 GCA_050257975.1 Acidobacteriota bacterium | reverse complement strand
ACTCCGCTCCCGACCCGCTGGTCTTCCTCGCCGGAGGTCCCGGGGAATCTGCGACGGAGGCCGCCCCCGGCCTCGCGATGGATTTCGCGAAGATCCGGGAGCGGCGGGACCTCCTTCTGGTGGACCAGCGCGGGACGGGTGGCTCTCACCCTTTGAACTGTTCTCTCTTCGAGCCGGCCGGGGAGCTCCAGAGCTACCTCGGCGACTTCCTCCCGTTCGCCGCGGTGCGCAAGTGCCGCTCCGAGCTCGAGAAGGACGCCGACCTGACTCTGTACACCACGCCCCTCGCCATGGACGACCTCGATCAGGTGCGCGCCGCCCTGGGCTACGACCGGCTCGATCTCTTCGGCGGCTCCTATGGAACGCGCGCCGCGCTCGTCTACCTGCGCCGGCACGAGGCGCACGTGCGCACCGTGACGATCCAGGGCGTCGCGCCGACGGACCAGCTCATGCCCTTGCACTTTGCGCGCGACACGGAGCGCGCGCTCCACCTCGTCCTCGGAGAGTGCGCGGCCGAGGCCGCCTGCCGCGCGGCGTTCCCCGACGCGAAGGCCGATCTGAAGGCCATGATGGAACGGCTCGCGGCCGGTTCGGTCCCTGCGGAAATCCTGCACCCGGACACCGGAGAGAGCGCGACGGTCCGCATTTCGCGGGACGTCGCCGCCGAGACGATTCGCTACATGCTGTATTCGCCCGCCGCGGCGGGCCAGATTCCCGCCTTCCTGCACGCCGCAGCCGCGGGGGACTTCACGCCGCTCGCCGAGATGGCGCTCTTCGGCCGCCAGCACATCGTCGCGAGCGGCTCGATGGGAGACTACCTCTCCGTCACCTGCGCCGAGGACGTTGCGGGGATCGCCGCGGGCGAGGGGGAACGGGAAGCCGCCGACACGATGCTCGGCGCCTACCGCCTGCGGCAGCAGCGGGCGGCGTGCGGCGCCTGGCCGCGGGGAGAGCTGCCGCTCGGGTACCGGCGCCCCGTCCACTCGAAAGTTCCGGTCCTGATCCTCTCGGGCTCCTGCGATCCCGTCACACCTCCGGCACAAGGCACCGCCGTGGCGAAATCCCTCTTTCGCAGTCTTCACGTCGTCGTGCCCCACGGCGGCCACGACTTCGACGGGCTGAAGGGAGTCGACTGCATCGACCGGCTCGTGACGGACTTCATCGAGCGCGGCACGACGACGGGCCTCGATACGGGGTGCGTGGACCGCATCGAGCGTCCGCCCTTCCCCGCCGCTCTTCCGCCGATGAAGCCGGTCCCGATGGACGAGGAGCGGCTCGCGCGGTTTGCCGGCGCGTACGCCGGAGAGGGCCGGCCGTTCGAGGCGCGACTGGAGGCCTCCTCCGGCCGGTTGAGGCTCGCGATGCCCGGCGACAGGACGATGCTTCTCGTGCCCGTGTCGGGCGACCGTTTCCGGATCGTGGGCGTGCCCTTCGCGGCCGTGCGTTTCGACATGGATCAGGGCCGGGTTCGGCGCGCCGTCCTGGAGGAGGGCGGTGTCGCCCAGGTGACGCTCGTGCCGAAGGCTTCGTCTCCCCCGCCCTGAGCCGCCTGCAGAGCAGCGTGCGCGGCCGCGTCAGCGGATCGTCGCGAGCTCCGCCAGATACTCCACGAAAGAGCGCACCGCGCCGTCGTAGCCCTGGACCTTCGGGTTGGCGGACTCGATGACGAAGTACTCGTCCGGCGCGTGCGCGCCGCTGCCGTGGCCCATCCCGAAGTGGCCGGCGGGAATGCGCAGTGGCTCTCCCGTGAAGACGAAGCCCGGCCACGAGCCGGCGTTTCGCGGCCACAGAACGGGGTCGACTCCTTCGCGGCGATAAACGGCAAGCTGGGCCCGGATCAGGGCGGCGTCCGCCGGGGTGCTGGTCGGATCGTAGCCTCCGGTCATCCTGACCTCGATGTCGCCGTAGCCCTTCTTCGCGAGGTGCTTCTTCAAGGCTTCCAGCGCCTCGGAGGCCTTCATGTCCGGCACGAGGCGCAGATCGAGCTTGGCGACCGCCTTGTGCGGAAGGATGGTCTTCCCGCCCGGCCCCGTGTAGCCGCCGATGATTCCCTCGATGTTCACGGTGGGGCGCGAGACGAGCCGCTCGAGCGCCTCGACCCAGCCGACGTCGTCGACCCAGTGGTCGACACCCAGCTGCTTCTTCGCCACCCCCTCGTCGAGCCGGCGCGCCGCCTGGGCGATCATCGCCCTCTCTTCGGCCGAGATCGGGCGCGCCCGGTCGGCGAGCCCCTCGATGGCCGGGGTGTTGCCGTCGGCGGAGACGAGCGTCGACAGCCCCTGGACGAGGTGCCAGGCCGGGCTGTCCACGCGCGCCTTGTTGCTCGAGTGGATGTCCTTCTTCGGCCCCCGGCCCCAGAGCTCCCCGCTCGAGGTCAGCTCGCACTCGATCACGCCCTTGGCGCCCAGGGAGACCGTCACGACGCCGTCGAGGCCCTGCGAGGCGTTGGGCATGAAGATCCCGCTGCAGCGCCGGAGCGCGGCTTCGACCTCGCTTCGGTGAACGATCTGCGGGAAGTGCGGCGAGCCGATTTCCTCCTCGCCCTCCGCGACGAAGACGAGATTGACGGGCGGCTTTCTGCCCGCGCCCCGGAAGGCGTGGAGCGCCGCGAGAAAGGCCGACTCGGGGCCCTTCTGGTTGACGGCGCCCCGGCCGACGACGACTTTTCCCAGCTCCGGCCTGGACAACAGGGCCGCGTCGAAGGGAGGCGAGGACCATTCCGAGGGATCGGCCTGCTTGACGTCATACATGAAATAGACGCCGACGGTCCGGGGCGCGCCGGCGTCGAGTGTCGCAAAGACGCCCGGCTGGCCGTCGGTCGGCACGCGGACGGCGCGGTCGAATCCTGCTTCTCTCAGCATGCGGATGAGCAGCTCGCACCCCTCCGTCATCCCGCGGTTCTCCGCCGCGATGGAAGGCTGGCGGATCCAGTCCTGCAGTCTCTTCACCGCTTCGTCGTGCCTCTTGCCGACCTCGGCCAGGACCGGAGCGAGATCCGAAGAGGACTTCTTGGCCCGCGAGGGAAAGGCGAGCGTCGCCGCGCTCGCCGCCGCGCCGTGGAGGAAAGTTCGTCGGTTCATGGGGGAAAAGTTATCAGCTTTCCGTCGTCGTTTTCAGTTCCGCACCTTCCGCACCATCCGCGCCTTCCGGGGCAGCCCGTCTCGGTGGTGGGCCGGGGGTTCCTGGCAAGCAGGCCGCTGGCCGGACCCACGAGGAGTAGACTTTCTGCATTCCAGTCCTCGGACGTGCTCGACTGCTTGCGCAGGCTCGTTGCGGCCTCTGGCGAGTCGGGCAGTCCAAATCCGGCGGACCGGTCGGTGAAGCGTTCCGTCAGTTGGAAAGTTTGCATCGGGAAGAACATGGATTCCTGGAGCGAGGACGAGTCGTTCTGGAAGGCAATGGAGCCCGCGCTTTGCGCGCCGGCACGGATCGCGCTGGCCGAGGCGGACGTCGCGAAGATCCTCTCCATCGCGCCGGTGCGGGAGGGCTCGACGATCCTGGACCTCGCCTGCGGTCCCGGTTCTCACGCAGTCGAATTCGCCAGGCGTGGCCATTTCGTCACCGGCCTCGATCAATCGGCGAGCCTGCTCGGTCGAGCGCGAGCAGCCGCAGAGGCACGCAACCTGCGCATCGAATGGATCCGCGACGACATGCGTACGTTCCGCCGTCCGTCCGCGTTCGACCTGGTGTGCAGTCTGTACGCGTCGCTCGCTTATTTCGACGATGTCACGAACCGTCTTGTTCTCGAAAATGTCCACGCGAGCATCAAGGCCGACGGCGTCTTCGTGCTCGACGTCCTCGGCCGCGAAAGTCTCGCTCGCAATTGGCAGGAACGCGCCTGGACCGAAGTGGACGGCACGCTCTATTTTCAGCGCCGAAGAGTTGCAGACTCATGGTCGACACTCGTCGAGGAATGGTCCGTCGTGACGAATGGAAAGCGGAACACCTACCAGACGCGGCAGCGGCTCTATGCAGGAACCGAGTTACGAGATCTTCTTCTTTCCGTCGGATTTTCGCGCGCGGACCTGTTTGGCTCGCTCGACGGGAATGCCTACGACGAATCGGCGCGACGGCTCATCGCGGTCGCACGCGTGTGAGAACCCGCTTCACGTCCCACATCGTCTGCAGAACTTTTCACGCCCGAAGGAGGGACGAGGCTCGCTGCGTAGCCTTGTTTCCGCCTTGGGCACGCTCGGGTTGCCGGACCCTCGGGTCGGATCGAGGCGCTGACCGGCCGAAGAGGCAGGACGAGGCATGGACTCCGGGTCGCCGGAAACATCGCGGCGCCTTCGCAGATCGTGCTCGGCGCGGAGCACCCTCTCGAGCCCGGGATCGTCGAGTTCTTCGACAGCCCGAGCGGGGACGCCTGATCGGACGTTTCCGAGGCCTCGCTTCGCTCGCCGCGGAACTCCAAATCGTTCGATGCTCTTCACGCGCTGGAGAGCGGGGGACTCCGATCACCTTCTCTTGAAGTACTTCTCCAGCTCCTCCTCGGTCATCGAGAGAACGACCGGACGCCCGTGGGGGCAGGTGAAGCGGTCCGCGGTCTTGCCCCAGTCGGCGAGCAGGCGCCGGATCTCCTCCGGCGCGAGGTGATACCGGATCGTCACGGCGGAGCGGCACGCGAGGCTCGCGGCGAGTCGGTCCCGCATCTCTTCCGGCGTGGCCGCGCCGCCCTCGGCCAGGCGAGCCAGGACGTCGTGAAGCGTCTCCGCCGGGTCCCGGTCGGTGGCCTCGGCCGGAAGCGAAGCGATCGAATAGGAGCGCCCCGACATCGGCTCGATCTCGAACCCGGCGGCCTTCAGCTCCTCGAACCGCGCCGCGATGGTCTCGACCTCTTCGGGCGTCGCCTCGAAGAGCGCCCGCAGCAGCAGCCGCTGCGAGAGGACCCGGCCCGAGGCGATCCGGTCGCGGATTCGCTCGTAGAGGGTCCGCTCGTGCGCGGCGTGCTGGTCGATGATGAGCAGCCCCTCGGCCCCGCTGGCCAGAATGTAGGACTCCCGATGCTGTCCGATGGCAACGACTTCGGGCGGCTTCTTCTCGGGGGGCGGCGGCTCCGGCCGCGCCATCGGCGGCACGCCGACGGGCTGGCCGGGCGCCGGCGTCGTTCGCTCGCCGTAGGAGGGCGCCGGCTCGGCCACGGAAGGTTCCGGAGGCACGGCCGTCAGCCGGCGCTCTTCCTTCCCGGAAAGCAGCGCCGAGTGAAGCGCGTGGAAGACGAGCCGGTAGGCGGTTCCCGAGTCGGCAAAACGCACCTGCGTCTTGGCGGGAGAGACGTTCACGTCCACCGCGCCCGGCTCGGCGGACAGGTACAGGAAGAGCGCCGGATGCCGGTCGGTCCGGATCGCCTCGCGCGATGCCTGGCCGATCGCCCGCGCCAGCGCGCGGTCCTCGACGGGCCGCCCGTTGACGAACAGGTACTGATTGCGCCGCGACGCGAACGTCACCGACCCGCGCGTCGTGTAGCCGGACAGGCGCAGGCCGCCGGCCCGGGCCTCGAATTCCATCAGGTCGCCCAGCGTCTCGCGCCCGAAGACCTGGAGGATGCGCGCCGCGCGGTCCACCGCGGCCGGAGCGTCCAGGATCTGGCGCTCGCGGGAGCGAACGAAGAAGGCGACAGACGGGTTGGCGAGCGCGGCCCTCGTCAGGGCGGCGGCCGCGGCCCGCCCCTCGGCCTCCGGCGAGGAGAGGAACTTGCGGCGGGCGGGCGTGCGCGCGAAGAGGTCCTCGACGAGCACGTCGGTGCCCCGCGGACGGGCGGCCGGCTCCTCGGATGCCGGCCCGCCGTACTCGACCTGCAGGCGCACGGCCTCGGGCGAAGCGCCGTCGGAGGTCGTCAGAGAGAAGCGCGAGACCGAGGCGATCGAAGGCAGCGCCTCCCCTCGGAAGCCGTAGCTCGCCACACCGACGAGATCCCGGTCCGAGGAGATCTTCGAGGTCGCGTGCCGCTCGACGCTCAAGCGCGCGTCCTCGAGGGACATGCCGCTGCCGTCGTCGCGGACCAGGATTCGCTCGATGCCGCCGCCCTCGATCTCGACCTCGATGCGCGAGGCCCCGGCGTCGAGGGCGTTCTCGACCAGCTCCTTGACGACCGAGGCGGGCCGTTCCACAACCTCTCCGGCGGCGATCCGGTCGATCACCTCCCCGGCGAGACGGCGGATCCTCGGCATGTGCGGTCAGTCTATCGCCGCGGGCAGGGCTATCTGCGGGTGAAGACGACCCTTCCTCCGACGACCGTCTGCTCGACTCCGATCTTCTCGATCTCTTCCGGAGCCGCCTCGAAGGGATCGGCCGAGAGGACGACGAAGTCGGCGAGCTTGCCCGCCTCGAGCGCGCCCTTCTCCTTCTCCTCGAAGGCCGCGTACGCGGCGCCGGAGGTGTAGGCGCGCAGGGCTTCGGCGACCGTGATCCTCTGCTCGGGATGCCAGCCGCCCGGGTTCCTGCCGTCGATCGTGCGGCGCGTCACCGCCGCGTAGACGCCCGAAATCGGCGAGAGCGGCGCGACGTCCCAGTCTGACCCGAAGGCCAGGCGAGCCTTCGCGTCGAGAAGCGACCGGAAGGCGTAGGTTCCCTTGCACCGCAGCGGGCCGAGCCGCATCTGGGCCCAGCGCCCGTCGTCGATCGCGTGGTAGGGCTGCATCGAGGCGATGACCCCGAGTTTCGCGAAGCGCGGGATGTCCGCCGCGCGAAGGTGCTGCGCGTGCTCGATGCGGAACCTCCGGTCCTTCGGGCCATTGGCCTTCTCGACCCGCTCGTAGAGGTCCAGGACCTCGGCGTTGGCGCGGTCGCCGATGGCGTGGATCTCGACCTGCAGCCCCGCCCGGTCGGCGGCGGCGACGCGCTCCTCCATCCTCGAGAGCGGGATCGCCTCGGCGGCGTAGACGCCCGAGGTCTTCGGGTCGTCCGTGTAGGGCTCGAAGAAGAGGGCCGTCGCCGAGCCGAGCGACCCGTCGGCGAATCCCTTGACGCCGCCTACCCGCAGCCATTCGTCGTTTTTCCTCGACGCCCGGCGGTCGCGCGCCTTCTCCCACTGCGAAAGCGAAGGCCGATAGTTGACTCGGACGGTCATCGCCCCCGCCCCGCGCAGCCTCTCCCAGGCGTCGAGGTCCCCCCGGGTGCCCGGCAGGTCCTGGACGGAGGTCACGCCGACGCGGGCCGCCTCCTTCATCGCCGCGGAGAGCGCCTCCGCGAGCTCCGCCGGGGTTCGCGCCGGCCGGATGGCCCAGACCGCGTCCATCGCGGCGTCCTTGAGCACCCCCGTCGGCTCGCCGGAGCCGTCGCGCACGATGACGCCGCCGGGCGGGTCTGGCGTGTCGCGGGTGATCCCGGCGAGCTTCAGCGCGAGGCCGTTGCAGACCATCATGTGCCCGTCCTGCCGCGAGAGGCAGGCCGGGCGATCCCCCGTCGCCGGGTCGAGCAGCGCCCGCGTCGGAAGCCGCGGAGGAATCCACTGCTCGTGGTCCCAGGCGCCGTCGGTCAGCCAGGCGCCGGCCGGGCGGGTCTTCGCATACTCCGCCAGCCGGCGCGTGAACTCCGCCTCGTCCTTCGTGTGCCGCAGGTCGAGGGCAAGGAGGTTGAAGCCGCCCATCGACATGTGCGTGTGGGAGTCGATCAGCCCCGGGACGACCCGCCGGCCGCCGGCGTCCAGGACGACCGTCTTCGGGCCCTTCCGGGAGACGATCTGCGCGTCCGTCCCGACCGCCACGATGCGGCCGCCCCGCGCCGCGAGGGCCTGCGCCTCGGGACGAGCCGGGTCTGCCGTCCAGACCCTGCCGGACAGGAGGATCAGGTCGGCCGGGGCGTCGGACCCGGCGGATGCGGCGGCCAGGATCATCGGGGCGAGGGCGAGCCCAGGGATCATGCCGTCGAGGAGATGCCGGCCTTCCCCTGCGACATCGCGGCCCGCGCCGCCGCCAGGCGCGCCACGGGCACGCGATAAGGAGAGCAGGAGACGTAGTCGAGACCGACGGAGTGGAAGAACTCGATCGAGCGCGGGTCGCCCCCGTGCTCGCCGCAGACACCGACCTTGAGCTTCGGGTTCGTCTCGCGGCCGCGCTTCGTGCCGATCGAGACCAGCTCCCCGACACCCGTCTGGTCGAGGCTCGAGAAGGGATCCTCGGGCAGGATTCCCTGTTCGATGTACGCCGGCAGGAAGGACGCCGCGTCGTCGCGGGAGTAGCCGAACGTCATCTGCGTCAGATCGTTCGTGCCGAACGAGAAGAACTCGCAGTCTTCGGCGATCGAGCGCGCCTGGAGCGCCGCGCGCGGGATCTCGATCATCGTGCCGGTCTTGTAGGCGATCCTGCGCTTCGTCTCCTTCTCGACCCTGTCCGCGGTCTCGTCCACCAGCGCCTTCAGGCGATCGAACTCCGCCTTCGTCCCCACCAGGGGGATCATGACCTCCGGGTTCGGCTTCCCGCCGCCCTTCGCGACTTCGGCCGCGGCCTCGAAGATCGCGCGGACCTGCGTCTCGTAGATCTCCGGGTGCGTGATGCCGAGCCGGCAGCCCCGGTGGCCGAGCATCGGGTTTGCCTCGTGGAGCTGCCGCACCCGGTCGCGGACCTTCTCGACGGAGACATTCAGCTCGGCCGCCGTCTTCGCGAGCGCCTGCTCCTCGTTCGGCAGGAACTCGTGGAGCGGCGGATCGAGCAGGCGGATCGTGACCGGCCGCTCCCCCATCTCCTGGAAGATGCCGACGAAGTCCTGCCTCTGCATCGGCAGGATCTTGGCGAGCGCCGCGCGGCGGCCCTCCACGGTCTCGGCCAGGATCATCTCGCGCACCGCGAGGATGCGCTTCTCCTCGAAGAACATGTGCTCGGTCCGGCAGAGCCCGATGCCCTGCGCGCCGAAGACGACCGCGACCCGCGCGTCGGTCGGCGTGTCGGCGTTGGCGCGGACCCCCAGGCGCCGGCGCTTGTCGGCCCACTTTAGGATCCGGTCGAAGGCGCGGTACACGTCGGACTTCGCCGGCGCCAGGCGCTTCTCGAGCGCGACCTGGAGGACCTCGGAGGGCCGCGTCGGGAGCTGTCCCAGGATCACCTCTCCGGTCGTGCCGTCGATCGAGATCCAGTCCCCCTCGGAGGCCGAGAGATTTTTCGCGCGAAGCCCGCCGGCTTCGGCGTCCACGTGGATCTCGCCCGCTCCGACGACGCAGGTCTTGCCCATGCCGCGCGCGACGACCGCAGCGTGCGAGGTCATCCCTCCGCGCGTCGTCAGGATGCCGACCGAGGCGTGCATACCCGCGATGTCCTCGGGCGAGGTCTCCTCGCGCGCGAGCACGACGGGCTTGCCTTCGGCCGCCAGCTCGACGGCCCTTTGCGCCGTGAAGGCAACCCGTCCGGAGGCGGCGCCGGGTCCCGCGGGCAAACCCTTGCCGAGGAGCCGGTTCGCCTTCATCGCCGCGCTCTTCTCCTTCGCGTCGAACACGGGCGCCAGGAGCTGGACGAGCTGCTCCGGCTCGACGCGCGAGAGCGCCTCTTCCTCCGAGATGAGCCGCTCGTCCACCATGTCGGTCGCGATCCGCACGGCCGCAAAGCCGGTGCGCTTCCCGTTTCGCGTCTGGAGCAGGAAGAGGCGCCCCCGCTCGATCGTGAACTCGAGGTCCTGCATGTCGCGGAACCGCTTCTCGAGGAGGCCCCGCACGCGGAAGAGCTCGCGGTAGGCCTTCGGCATCGTTTCCTCGAGCGAGGTGCCGTCGCCCGCCGAACCGATCGGACGGGGCGTGCGGATGCCGGCGACGACGTCCTCTCCCTGGGCGTTGGGCAGGAACTCGCCGTAAAAGGTATTCTCGCCGGTGGAAGGGTCCCGGGTGAAGGCGACTCCGGTCGCGGAATCCTCGCCCAGGTTGCCGAAGACCATCGCCTGCACGTTGACCGCCGTGCCCCAGGTCTCCGGAATCCGGTTGAGCTTCCGGTACTTCTGCGCGCGATCGTTGTTCCAGGAGCCGAAGACGGCTTTGATCGCCCCCCAGAGCTGCTCCCGCGGATCCTCCGGGACGGGCTTGCCCGCCTGCTTCCGGACGATCTCCTGGAACTCCTCGACGAGACGCCGCAATGCCCCGGCCGAGAGCTCGGCGTCCGTTCTGACTTTCTCCCGCTCGCGGGCCTGCGCGATCGCCCTTTCGAAGGGAGCCTTCTCGACCTCGAGCACGACGCTCCCGTACATCTGGACGAAGCGGCGCCAGCTGTCGTGGGCCGAGCGCTCGCCCGCGAGCTTTCCGAAGGCCTCGACGGTCTTCGCGTTGATGCCGAGGTTCAAGACCGTGTCCATCATCCCCGGCATCGAGGCGCGCGCGCCCGACCGGACCGAGACGAAGAGCGGCTCCGAGCCCCCGCCGAAGGTCTTGCCGAGCGACTTCTCGACGCGCGCCAGCGCCATCTCGACCTCGCGCTCGAGCCCCGGCGGGTACTTGCCGTGCGCGGTCCAGTAGGCGCAGACCTCCGTCGAGATCGTGAAGCCGGGCGGCACGGGGATGCCGATCGCCGTCATCTCGGCGAGCCCGAATCCCTTTCCCCCCAGAAGCTCCTTGCCCTTGCCGGCCCCCTCGGCGAGGCCGTCGCCGAAGAAGAAGGCCGACTTTCCGCGCGACGTCTTCGGCGCCTTCGCCGGCCGGCGCGCCGGCACCCGCGATTTCCGAGCCTTCGTTTTCATGGACGCATCCTCCCCGAGGACGCCGGGGAAGGTCAAGGAACCATCGGCCCGCCGCGGCGCCCCGGCCGCGTTATTTCTCGACGACGATCTCCGAAAAGTCCGCCAGCCGCGAGAACTCCTTCTGGATCGCGCCCAGCAGCGCCAGACGGTTGTGCCTCAAGTCCGGCTCCGGACAGTTGACGAGCACCTCGACGAAGAACCGGTCGAGCGACGGCGCGATCGAGGCGATCGTCTCCATGGCCGCGGCGTAGCGCCGCGACGAGGCGAGCGACTCGACCGCCTGCCTCGCCTGCAGGAAATCGGACGCGAGCTGGCGCTCCGCCTCCTCCCGATAGAGGCCCGCGTCGGGCGCATCCGCCTTCTCCTCGCCGAGGATGTTGCGGATCCTCTTCGAGGCGAGGATCAGGGAGCGGAAATCCATCTTCCGCCGGGCCTCCGACAGGGCCGCCGCCCGGTCCGCGACGTCCGCGAAATCCCAGAGGCCCGCGCCGACCACGGCCGAGATCTCGTCGTGCGGGTGGCCCCGTCGCTCGAGCAGATTGCGCAGACGCTCGGCGAAGAATTTCTCGAGCTCCGAGAGCGCGGCCTCCGCGCCCGGCCCCGGCAGGTCCTCCGGGTATTGCGAGAGCGCCTGCTCGGCGACCGGCTTCCAGTCGAGCCGCCAGGCGCGCCCCGTCACGATCGTGACGATGCCGGAGGCCGCGCGTCGCAGGCCGTAGGGATCGCGCGAACCCGTCGGCACCAGGCCGAGGCGGAAGAGCCCGGCGAGCGTGTCGAAGCGATCCGCCACCGCGAGGATCGCCCCGGCTGCCTCGCGCGGCGGCTCGCCGGACCCGGCGGCCGGCCGGTACTGGTCGTAGATCGACCGCCAGACCGGCTCCGGATGCCCCTCGAGGCGCGCGTAGATACCCCCCACGATCCCCTGAAGGTCCGTGAACTCCCGAACCATGCGCGTCGTCAGGTCGACCTTGGAGAGACGAGCCGCCTGCTTCACGGGCTCGACGAGATCGGGCCGCTCGACGAGGCGGGCGATCCTCTCGACTAACTTCTCGACCCGCTCGGTCTTGCGGCGATAGTCCCCCAGCTGGTCCTGGAAGGAGAGCCGCTCCAGCTCCGGCAGCCGCGATTCGAGCGTCTGGCGCCGGTCCTCCTCGAAGAAGAACCGCGCGTCGGCCAGCCGTGCGTTCAAGACCCACTCGTTGCCCTTGGCGATGAGCCCCCGCCGGTCCTCGGCGTTGTCCATGACCGCGACGAAGTGAGGAAGGAGCCCGCCGGGCCCGCGCACCGGCAGGTACTTCTGGTGCGTGCGCATCGCCGTGGTCGTGATCTCCTCGGGCAGCTCGAGGAATTCCGGCGCGAAGGAGCCGCGCACGACCCCCGGGCATTCGACCAGGTCGGCGAGTGTCGCCGCCAGATCGAGGTCCGAATCGATCGAGCCGTTCACGGCGCCCGCGAGCTCCCGCGCTCCCTCCAGGATTCGGAGGCGGCGGTCCTCGCTCGACGGCTCGACGCGCGCCATGCGCAGTTTCTGGAGATAGTCGTCGGGACCCGAGACGCGGATGGAAAGCTCGGAAAGGGCCGGATGCCCGATCGTGCGCGCCCCGGACGGGATGCCGAAGATCTCCATGGGCACGACGTGGCCGCCGAAGACCGCGACGACACCGCGCACCGGGCGGACGAAGGGGCGCGCCGTCTCTCCCCAGCGCATCGTCTTGGGGAAGGTCATGGCGGAGACGGCCCGCGGCACCACGGCGGCGAGCACGTCGGCGGTCATCTTGCCCGGGATCGTGCGGCGCGCCGCGACCGTGGGCCCCCGGGGCGAGTCCACGACGACGAGTTCCGAGACCTGCATCTCCTGCGCCCGCGCGAAGCCCCGGGCCGCCTTGGTCGGGTGGCCGTCGGCCCCGTAGGCGGCGGAGGCGGGGGGCCCCAGAACCTCCGAGTAACGGTCCTCCTGCTTCTCCGGCAGGCCGCGCAGAACGAGGATCAGGCGCCGCGGCGTCCCGTACGATTCGGCGCGCTCGGCCGCGAGGCCTTCTTCGGCGAGGCCTTCGCCGACCAGGCGCGCAAGGTCTCGCCGCGCCGTCGGGACGACCGGCGCCGGGATCTCTTCGGTCCGGATCTCAAGCAGAAAGTCGTGTTTCGTCATGCGCGCCCCGACGCCCGACTCCTCCACGCCCGCCGCCCGCTCAAACCGCGGCGGGCTCGGGCTCCACGGGCTGGCCGGCCTTCTCCCGCGCCGCGAGATAGGCGCGGGCGCAGGCGCAGGCCAGATCCCGAACGCGGCGAATCCAGCCGACCCGGTCCGTGGCGGAGACCGCGCCGCGCGAGTCGAGCACGTTGAAGAGGTGGGAGCACTGGAGCGTCGCCTCGTAGGCCGGCAGCACGAGCCCGGCCGAGAGGCACTTTCTCGCCTCCCCCTCGTACCGGTCGAGAAGCAGCGCCGCGAGCTCCGTGTCGGCGGCCTCGAAGTAATACTTCGACATCTCGTATTCCTCGGCGCGCCGCACCTCGCCGTAGGTCAGGTTGTCGCTCCAGTGGATGTCGTAGATCGAGTTCACCTTCGACAGGAACATGGCGATCCGCTCAAGCCCGTAGGTGATTTCCGCCGAGACCGGCGAGAGGTCGATTCCGCCCGCCTGCTGAAAATAGGTGAACTGCGTGATCTCCATCCCGTCCATGACGACCTGCCAGCCGACACCCCACGCGCCCAGAGTCGGCGACTCCCAGTTGTCTTCCTCGAACCGGATGTCGTGTTCGGACCGGTCGATCCCGAGCCGCTCGAGGCTGCGCAGGAAGAGGTCCTGAACGTCGTCGGGCGAGGGCTTCAAGACCACCTGGAGCTGCAGGTGCTTGGCCAGGCGGAAGGGGTTCTCGCCGTAGCGACCGTCGGCGGGTCGCCGGGAGGGCTGCACGTAGGCGCACCGCCACGGATCGGGGCCGAGCACCCGGAGAAACGTGGCCGGATGCATCGTCCCCGCGCCCACCGGCAGGTCGTAGGGCTGCTCGATCAGGCACCCCTGCTCCTCCCAGTACGACGAGAGCTCCGCGATGAGCCTTTGCAACGTCAACATGGATGTGCGGTCAGTTTAACTGACTCCAATGCCGTTCGTCACGGCTCGCCCGAGTGCCGGGAACCGGGTGGGAGGCGGCCTGCGCCGCCTAGCCCAGCACGTCCGCCAGCACACGCTGGGATTTCAGCTCATGCCCGAGGAAATGACGGCGCGCGCGGCGCGCGACTTCGGCGATTTCGGCCAGCCGCTCCAGGCGCTTTGCGGGATCGAGCGGCGCCGAGAGGATCGCAAGAAGCGTCTCCCGCGCCGCCCCCGAGAGCCGCAGCACCTCGCCGCGGCGGCACTCGGGGCCGACGAAGCCCGGCCGCGTCTCGTCGAGGAGCAAAGGCCCCGCCGCCTCGAGCGGCCGGCCGCAACCGGCGCACTCCGCCGGATTCGGGAAGAGCCCGGACAGCCGAAGGATCCAGACGTCGAAGTACGTCGAGACGAGCTCCGTCGAGGCGCCGGCGAAGAGCGCGTCCATCGCGTGCTGCGCAAGACGGTAGAACGCCTCCGCCGGCTCGGAGTCGGCGACGAAGGTCTGCAGGCTCTCGGCCAGAGCCGAGAGCAGGAGCGCCCGGTCGAGCGGCGTCGAGAGGGGGAAGGAGGAGCGAAGAATGTCCGCCGAATTGATCGAGACGAGCTCCCTCGCCTCTTTCTCGAAGTAGACGATCCGGACCCGGGTCATGGGCTCGAGGGCTCCGGAAAAAGCGCTGCGGGGATTGCGCGCTCCCCGGGCGACGCCGCGCTTCTTGCCGGCTTCGCGCGTCAGGAAAGAGACGATCCGATCCTTCTCCCGCAGCGGATGGGTCGCCAGGATGAAGGCCTCGTCGGTCACGTGCCGCACGCTGCGATTATGATGAGAGCAGGCCGGCGAAGGTTGCCGAATAAAATAAGGAAAAGTGCCTAGTACCTCCGAACGTCGTATGGCCCCAGGACGGAACGCCGAATTGCGCCTGGATCCCGGCGTCGTGACGCTCGGGTGGGTGTCGTTTCTCTCCGACGTGGCGTCGGACATGATCTACCCGCTGCTTCCCGACTTCCTGACGCGAACGCTCGGCGCCGGCCCGGCCGCCCTGGGCCTGATCGAGGGCGTCGCCGAATCGACGGCCTCCCTCACCAAGGTCGCCTCGGGCCGTTGGTCCGACCGGATTCGCCATCGCAAGCGGTTCGTCGTTTCCGGGTACCTGGTCGCCGCGCTGGTGCGTCCTCTGGTGGGTCTCGCCCAGTCGTGGGGCCAGGTCCTCGCGATCCGCTTCACCGACCGCGTGGGCAAGGGCATCCGCACGCCGCCGCGGGACGCTCTTCTGGCCGACCTGGCGCCGCTCGAGAGCCGCGGCCGCGCCTTCGGCCTGCAGCGCGCCATGGACAACGCCGGCGCCTTCGTCGGGCCCCTCCTCGCCGCGCTGCTTCTGAAGTTCGTCTTCCGGGAGGAGCGGACGGTCTTTCTCCTAGCCCTCGTGCCGGGGCTTGCGGCCGTGGCCCTCCTGATCTGGAGGGTGTCCGAGCGCTCGCGGCCGGCTCCCGGGCCGTCGAGGACGGACGATCCGCCCGAGAGACTGCCGCGCGCCCTCTGGATCGCGATCGGGATCTTCGTGCTCTTTGCTCTGGCCAACTCGACCGACGCGTTCCTCCTCCTGCGGGCCCGCCAGGCGGGCGTTCCGCTCTGGCAGGTCCCGCTTCTCTGGGCGTTCTTTCAGGGCGTGAAGGCCCTGGCGGGAACACCGGGAGGCGCGCTTTCCGACCGCATCGGCCGCGCGCCGACGCTCGTGCTCGGCTGGGCCGTCTATGGCCTTTCCTACGTCGGCTTCGCGTTTGCCGACCGCGCCCCGGCGATCTGGGCTCTCTTCGCCTTCTATGGCCTCTTCTTCGCCCTGACGGAGGGGACCGAACGCGCAATGGTCGCAGACCTGGTCTCCGAGCGGCTGCGCGGTCGGGCCTTCGGCGCCTTCCACGCCTCGATCGGCCTTGCCGCGCTGCCGGCTTCGTTCTTCTTCGGAGTCCTGTGGAAGTCGATCGGTCCGCGCGGAGCGTTTCTCGTCGGCGCGGGGCTCGCGCTCGCCGCGACCGCCGCGCTCTTCCTGCTGCGAAAGAGAGTCCGGCTGCCGGAGGGGGCATGAAGAAACCGGCCGGCAAACGGAAGAAGGGCCGCGCCGTTTCCGTGCGCCTGCCGTTGCCCGCCAAGCGCGAGGCCCGCCACGGCGACCGCACCAAGTACGACCGCGCCAGGGA